>CAKQBK010000004.1 GCA_934216155.1 uncultured Dialister sp. | reverse complement strand
CTTTTTTCATGGTTAAAACATGAAATTCATTAAATTCTAATCTATTCGTTTACACAAAATATTTTACACTGTCATATAATTCTCGATAAAAAGTCTCATTTCACACGGCAAACGTCACAAGGAGCTGTAAGGAATAACGCAAAGATTTCTCCACGTTGGTCGAAATGACGATAGAGCAAAATAGCGTTAGATAAAATAAAAGAACGCTAGCATCGAAAAGGATACTTATCACCAGGAAAACATACCCCATTTCCTAATCCCTAGCCACTAATCCCCAATCCCTAGTTTCAGCACACAAAAAGAGCATAAGAAGTCATGCACCATGCATATCTTCCTATGCCCGTTTCATTTTCCTAGTCACTAGTCACGAGTCACCAGTCACTTTATTATTTCAGTACCCCAATTTCTTTATAGTACTTCGCAGCTCCTGGATGGAGTGGAATATCAGCAATGTCTTTCACGGCATTTTCTGCAGTGAGACCTTTCAGGTTCTTCTGGGATTGTCCCAGTTCATCCATGTGCTCCCACAGAGTCTTGGTCAGCTGGTACACGGTGTCTTCCGGCAGGTCGCCGCGGCAGAACATCACCATCTTAATAGCCGAGGTCTTTACATCTTTATCCTGGTTCGGATAGGTACCTGCTTTGATGGTGTAGCTGGTGTACCATGGATACTTGGCTTTCAAATCTTTGATCAGGTTGTCATCAATTTCTACCAAATGGGCGCCACTGGTCAGTGCCTGGGTCACAGCGGAAGCCGGCGCGCCGGACATAATCCATGCTCCGTCGATGGAACCGTTCTGCAACATATCAGCTGCGTCGGTGAAGGTGATGTATTCGGCTTTGATATCATCAGGGAAAGAGAGGCCTGCGGTGGTGAAATGGGTTTCACATTCGTTGTATACGGAAGAGCCAGCGGAAGCCACAGCAAAGTGCTTTCCTTTCACGTCCTTCAGAGAATTGATGCCAGAGTTAGCAGTAGCTACCACCTGGTTCGGGTTCAGGTACAAACCACCAATGGCTTTCAGGTCTTTGTACGGATGGTCTTTAAAGCTGTCAGTTCCGTTCAGGCACTGGTATACGTTGGAAGAAATAGCAATAGATACCTGGGCTTCGCCTTCAGAAACCATATTCAGGTTCGCAATACCACCGGCAGAGGCCTGACTGGAAGCCTGCACACCTGGTACGTTGCTGCTCCACATGTTGGTAATAGCAGCCCCTACGGCATACAGAGCACCAGAAGCGCCAGCGGTTGGGAAGTTAATTTTGATGGTCTGCCCAGCAGCAGGTTTGGCAGCACTTTCTGCCTTCTTGTCATCTCCACATCCTGCCAGAGCACCGGTGATGGCCACAGCAGCCATGATGCCTGCGGCGAGTTTTTTCCATTTTTTCTGCATAGTTATTACCTCTCTTTTCCTTCTATTCTTCTATCCTTCTTGAGAAATTGGTAAAGAATCTGATGTTATTATACTATAAAGTATAAAATTTTGCATATTTTTTCATTTTAATACCTACACACATCATTATATGCCTCTGTAAAAGTTGAATAGCATGAATCTATCGTAGCTTGATTCATTAATTCGTTTGTATGAGTTTTGAGATATACAAAAAAATCATCATTTTCAATATCAAAATTTAAAGGAATGTTATTTACCATGGAAAAATACAATTCTGCAGCAATTTCTTCATAAGAAAATTCCTCTAAAAGGACTGACATAACAGTTGATTTCATTTTAGTTATTAACTCATCTAATATCGTTTCAAAATCATAACCGCAATGATTTGCTGGCAATTCTCCATAATACTCTTTCTCCGGGGTTAGGCAACCGGCATAGCAGAAAATTTCATTATTATCACTTAACTTATAGTCAAACCATTCATATATATCATCACCATAACCGGTATCATCAAAAGAAACTTTATAAAAATCATTAAAAATGAAACACAATGTGGCCGCCACCAAATAAAGCTTAAATTCTTCTTTCTTATTACGATAATAGGTTATCTTCTTAGAATCAAAAACGCTCCACATATGCCGTAGCCAATCACTTCCACCATTAGGAATATCTCCTTTATCTATCGATGAAAGTTGTCGCAGTCCTTTAGGCATAATGTATTTGATATCTTCATAGGACATATGATTGATCGGCAATAATTTTAAATTTTCATCAGTCATTTACCTTCACCTCTATACTCACAAGTTAGCAGTATAAATCAGCATTTTCATAGTGGTAAATTCTAATCATTATGTTTTATAGCTAGTAGTGCCTTGTTCAGCAATTGATAAAACTCTTTCCTTTCTTCTTCTGTCATTCCCGATAGGAGTTTCTTTTCCGTGGCTTCCATATGTCCGTAGGCAATCCGGCATTTTTCTTTTCCCGCGTCGGTGAGCTCAATCCACTTGGCCCTTCGATTTTCCGGTGCTGGCAAATAGGTAATAAAGCCTTTCTCTTCTATGCGGCGAAAAATTCCTGCGGCAGTAGGCTGGGCTACGGAGAGTTCTTTTTCGATTTCTTTCATAGAAGCGGTTTTGTCCTGTTTGCCGTCTAAAATGACCAATACCCGCATCTGGCTCATGGTGAGGCCTTCTTCTCGCAATTCGTTATTCACTTGTTTCGTCAGCACGTCCGTCAGCTGTTTCAAAATCGGACCACAGGTTTCCTCTATCATAGTATGCCTCCTATTTCTTTTATCATATCATATGTTGGAGAAGATTTCGCCTGTCTCAATAAGGTTATTATTGTGCAGGTTTCATTGATATCAATGGGAATGTAAACGATAGATAAAAGGTTATTTATTCTGCTGATTTCTTCTATTGAACAAATAAAAATACCGCTATCGCCAGGGTTATAAAGGGTTATGCCTTTTTGTAAATAACCTTTTATAACCTTGATGGTAGCGGTATGTTTTATTTGATGCACTATCAAGTCTGTAGAATCAATAACCTTTTATCAAGCGAGCTAAATGGTTACTGCCGCAAATGCAATCTGTAGAGTAATACCCTTTTGCTAAGCAAGTTACATCGCTACTGACGCAAACGAAACAAGTAGAGTAATCCCCTTTGACAATCGAGCTAAATGCCTACTGCCACCAGCGGAATCACCGTTTCTTCATATACTGATACACGCAGACGGCGGCAATCCCTGCGATGCCGATGATGTCGGTCATGGAGCCTGGGAAGAGAAGCAGTGGGGATACGGCGATGAGAATGACTCGTTCAATCCAGCCAGCTTTCTTAAGAATCCAACCTTCCAGGCCTGCCACCAGGGCAAAGGTCCCGATGAGGGCGGTGAAGATGGCCCAGCAGGAAGCCCAAATGGTGGCGGTTTTATCGACACCAATGAGAAGCACCGGATTATCCAGGAAGAAGAATGGAATAATAAATCCAATCAGCCCCAGTCGAACGGCCCAAAGTCCTGTCTTGGTCTGGTCCGAATCAGCAATCCCAGACGCTACATAAGCAGACATCGCCACTGGCGGCGTGATGTTGGACAGGCACGCATAAATCAGGCAGAACAAGTGCGCAATCAGCGGAATGGCACCGGCTTTGATCAGCACCGGTACAGCCACGGCCTGCACGATAACGTAAGCAGCTACCCCTGGTACGCCCATGCCGAGAATGGCAGACATAATCATAACCAGGAAGCCGGCCAGGTAAATATTATTATCCTGTACGATGGACAGAATCAGGTAACCCATGTTCAGACCCATGGAAGTCAGGGTCACAGTGCCGATGATGATACCGATGATGACGCAGCAGACACCAACGGAAATAGCGCTTTTCGCCCCTTCGACCACCGCTTCCAGAATTTTATCGGCTCCCATGCGGGTGTCTTTGCGAAGCCAGCTGGCACCGATGGTAACGAAAATAGAAATTACAGCTGCATACAGCGGAGTAAATCCAGCAAACATAAGACCAATGAGACTCACCAGAGGGAGCACCAGGTGGCCCTGTTCTTTGATAACTTTCACAGCATTGGGGATATTTTCCTTCGCAATCCCAGAAAGACCCAGTCGTTTTGCTTCAAAATGAACCGCCAGAAGAAGACCTGCATAGTACAGGAGCGCTGGTGTGATGGAAGCCAATGCTACATAGGTGTAGGACAGATTCAAAAATTCTGCCATAACGAAACCTACGGCCCCCATGATTGGTGGAGTGAACTGCCCGCCGGTGGAAGCTACCGCTTCGACCGCGCCGGCAAATTCCTTTTTGTAACCGGTACGCTTCATGAGCGGAATGGTGATGGTCCCTGTGGTGGCCACGTTCGCAATGGCAGACCCATTGATCATGCCCATGAGTCCCGACGCAATAACCGCTACCTTGGCCGGACCGCCGGAGGTACGTCCCACCAAAGTCAAAGAAAAGTCATTGATGAATTTCGAGAACCCGCTGTGTTTCAAAAAAGCGCCGAACACAACAAAGAGGAAAATATAGGTGGCCGATACACCAATACCAGTCCCCAGTACACCCTGGGTGCCCCAGAATTGGGTGATAAGCACGCGCTTCAAAGTGAATCCATTGTGCCCAAAGTAACCTGGCAGGTAAGCACCGAACCAGTTGTATGCCAGGAACACCGCTGCCAAAATGGCCAGATTGCCAGACGCACGACGCGCCGCTTCGAACACGCACACAATGGCCACAAGGGCAATGCCCACTTCCATATCATTGATGCGGCCCCCGGTCTGGGCAATGCGGGTGTAATTCAAAATCAGATAGGTAAAGGACCCGATGGAGCCCAAGATGAAAAACCAATCCCAAATGGGTGGAATTTTTCGTCTCCGTTTTTCCTTTTTATACGTAGGAAATAATAAGAATGTAAATAATAATAAGAAAATACAGTGGATCGCGCGGAGGTTAATAGCACTGATGGCCCCCACGGTGGTGAAATACAATTGGAAGACCGTCCAGATACAAAGCAGCCCAATCAAAGCTTTCCCCAAAGGCCCTTCGTAAATGCGCATGCGGGAATCGGCGTCCTTATCCTCCAACATCTTCCTGGCTTTTTCATCCAGTTCCTTCTTGCCGCTTTCCACATCTTCCAAGCGAACTTCTTTTTCTTGCTTCATAACTTCCTCCCATTCTACTTTTTTCGTGACTCGTGACTGGTGACTAGTGACTGGTGTAGGGAAATCATTTCCTGGTTACCAGTCACTAGCTCACCAGTCACCAATATTAAGAGTCGTATTGGCTTAGTATATCATAGAATACATCGGGCTTGCCAGGAAATAATGGGGATAGAAGTTAGGAGTTAGGAGTTAGGAGTTAGGAGTTAGGAGTGGTGGTGGCGGCGCACAACTTATAAAGCGCCGCAAAGTTTTATATATGATTCAAATTTTCCATTTGAGCAATAGAATGTCTAAGTCGCTGCTGATTTTCTTCTGTATAAAATGGATCCACTGCTGTATCAAATGGAAGTTTTCTTTCATGCACCATTTTCTTAGCTAGTAAGGTAACTACTTCCTCTACCGTTATATTCAAATTTTCACAAATTTTTTCAAAATTATTTTTCAAATCAACATCCAATTGTACCTGTATCAGAGTTTTCATCATAGGTATATCTCTCCTTTTGCTTTGCACTCCTCAATTTTTTGCCCAACAACACTATCAATAGTCCCCTTCCTTTGGAAGGGGAAAGGACGTAAGCATAGCGAAACGTCCCAGGGGATAGCTCGCACTAGCGAGTCACTTCATGTGTCACTCTCCTTATCGGCGTCCACTCTAACGGCTAGAAAAACATCTCTTCTTCATCCGTCCTATCCCCCCTGCCCCCCCTTCCTGAGGAAGAGGGCTTTTCCGCTACTATTTCTTTCTTCCGCAACATTTCGCACAAATACGACTAGTCGAAATGGCGATTTCCGTTAGCGACACATCGTTCCTAATCCCTAGATACTAATCCCTAGCTACCAGTCACTAGTCACCAGTTACCAACTGTTTCCGCCTTCTCCGTCTGACCCGATTGATGTGCCGTTCAAAGTTGCCACTATTGATAAATTCAGCCAGCACCAGTTGGTCAAAGACAGGGACCGTGCAGGAATAGAAGCCAATTTTTGCCTCATAGTAAGGCATCATATTTTCTGGAAGCACCAAGTAGCCGGCGCGGATGGAAGGGGCGATAGTTTTGGAGAAGCTATTCATATAAATCACCGTGCCGTGAGGTTCCAGAGAGAAGAGAGTATCTTCCGGTTTCGATAGCAAGGTAAATTCGGAGTCAAAATCGTCTTCAATGATAATGCCCTGCCGTTCTTTGGCCCACCGCAGATATTCCGCTCGTTTGGACGCCGTAGCTGTAATGCCCGAGGGATAGCTGTTAAAAGGGGTCACATGAAGCACTTTGGCCTTGGTTCGTTCCAGTTCCGCCGTCTCGATGCCCTCTTTTCCCATGGTGAGCCAGTCGGTCTCTACTTGGTTGGCCTGGTATACTTTGCGGATTTTTTCGTAGCAAGGATTTTCCAGGGCATACACCATGTGCCGCCCCAGCACTTGGATGTGCAACCCATAGAGGTACTCCGCCCCAGAACCGATCAGAATCTGTGCGGGGCTGACCCGCATATTTCTACTTCTTGCTAAATAGGAAGCAATGGCTTCCCGCAGTTCTTCGCAGCCATGGTTGGGAGATGGATGGAGAATTTTTTCTCCATAAAAGGACAGCACGCTTCGCATGGTTTTGGCAAAGGCAGAAAAAGGAAATAGGTCCTCCTCTCCTGCTTCCCGTCGTTCTGTTTTTGTCTGTCCAATAGAAAGAACAGGCACACGAGCGGTGCCGTCGGCCACCGGGTAGGAATCGGATTTCCGAAAAATCACATAGTATCCACTTCGCTGGCGAGATTCCACGTACCCCTCTTCTAACAACAATTCATAGGCATGTTCCACAGTAATCACACTGATGCCATGGCTCTCTGCCAATTGCCGCTTCGACGGCAGCTTCTCTCCGTATCCATACACGCCCTGGGTGATGTGGTCTCGAAGTTCAATGTATAGTTTCATGTATGCAGTCATGTATGCTCCTTGTAGAAGCAATTAGGAATGAGAAATGAGGAATTAGGAATGATGGCCGGCGAGCGCATCGAATTGCTTTCAAACGGCAGAAGTCAAAATAACCGAGTCCGTTTCTATATGCTCGCCGATTTTGTCCCCCCTAACAGCTTATCTCATATAAAAATGGGTATAGGGGCGCTTTATAAGTTGTGCGCCCCTTCCATCATTCCTAATTCCTAATTCCTAATTTCTAATTGCCTTTCATCTGGTCTTATTTTTAAAATCATTTTTGGTGATTTTCATATATCCAGATTCATATTATAATACGAAGCACATGGATGAAACAAGAGAATCATATCTTGTATTTCTATACCAAAAGGGTAGCCCTTCGGGCAGGGTATGCGCTCTGCCTTGACCGTTATCAAACATAACTACACACCGATAGCGACGCAAGGTTATAAAAGGTTACATACCCCTTATATAACCTTTTACCAAGCGGTTGTTTCGTTTTGTTGAAAAGCCCCCCTCGCCTCAACTATAACCTTTAGACAATCGGTTACGTTTCTTTGTTCCAAAGCAGTCATCACCTCAGCAATACCCTTTCCTCTCTATCAAAAGATTACTCAAGTGGCTCAGGTCACTCAAGTTACTCACGTTTCTCAAATGAGCTAATGACGTCAGCGTCTTATGGCACATTCGAAGAACCTGAGAAACGTTAGAACCTTGAGAATCCTGGGAAACCTGTAACTTCTATCGAAATCATCCCTACTAACGCAAATCATAAAGGAGAATAAAACCATGTCCCGCGAAGAAACTATTTCTACTACTGCATTTGCCACCCACACCAAGCACAATACCCGATGGCTTACCATTTGTGGCCTTCTGATGGCCATCAATATCGGATTGTCTTCCTTTGGCATTCCGGTACCGGGAGGCCATTTATACTTGAACGACACCGCCATCGTGGCAGCTGCTTTGATGCTGGACCCCATGAGTGCCTTCCTGGTCGGCGGCATCGGTGCCTTTTTAGGAGATTTCTTCTTCTATCCAGCGCCCATGTTTGTATCCCTCATCACCCACGGACTGCAGGCCATGGCGATTTCCTACATCGCCCACAATTGCCTCAAAAGCCAACCGAAAACAGCCACCATCCTGGCAGTTCTCGTCGGTGCGGTCATTATGGTTACCGGCTACTCCCTGGGCCGCGCGTTTGTCTACAGCACCCCTGCCTACGCATGGATCAAGCTGCCCTTTGAAATCCTCCAGGCCCTCTTAGGTGTCGTCTTTGGTCCCTTCCTGGTTTGGAAATGGAAACTCAACGACTACGTCCGCCGGATGATTGATGGGAAATATTGATTTCAGTGAGGAGTTAGGAATGAGGAGTGAGGAGTGGTGGCAGCGAGCCGCCTCGAATTGCTCTTATCCCCTAAGCTATACACTGTATTTCAAACCAATCTATATGGCTCGCAGAAATAAAACCGTTTTTCTCACTTATATACAAAAGAAGACAGTCGATATACAAAAATCCCCTGCCTTCTTTTAAAATTACTCATTTTGCGTATAAATCCATATTTTTATGGATAAATATACACCCAGCGATTAGGAATCAGGAAAAAGGTAACCTCCAAGCGAAGGGTATTCATCGAAATTGCGGCGCTTTATAAGTTGTGCGCCGCCACCTTCACTCCTCACTCCTAATTCCTCACTCCTAACTATTTCCACTATGTCATCCCATAGTATATGACTCTCAATGGAGAAAGGAACCTAATTATGTCAAACGAAAATCGCTACGAACTGAACAAACAGCTGGCACAGATGCTGAAAGGGGGCGTCATTATGGACGTCACCACTCCTGAACAGGCCAAGATTGCGGAAGCGGCTGGTGCCTGCGCTGTCATGGCACTGGAACGGATTCCTGCGGACATCCGAAAGGCCGGCGGCGTTTCCCGCATGAGCGACCCGAAGATGATCAAAGGCATTCAGGAAGCGGTTTCCATTCCGGTTATGGCCAAATGCCGCATCGGTCATTTCGTAGAAGCCCAGATTCTGGAAGCTATCGAAATCGACTACATTGACGAAAGCGAAGTGCTCTCCCCTGCTGATGACGTATACCACATCGACAAGCACCAGTTCAAAGTGCCCTTCGTGTGCGGTGCCCGTGACTTGGGCGAAGCTCTTCGTCGTATCGCGGAAGGAGCTTCCATGATTCGTACCAAAGGCGAACCAGGCACCGGCGACATCATCCAGGCAGTGCGCCACATGAGAAAAATCAATACCCAAATCGCCAGCATCGCTTCCAAACGGCCTGATGAACTGTTCGAGGCAGCAAAACAACTGGGTGTTCCTTACGATCTGGTGGTATACGTCCATGACCACAAGAAACTCCCAGTGGTGAACTTCGCCGCTGGTGGCGTGGCTACCCCGGCGGATGCAGCCCTAATGATGCAACTCGGTGCCGAAGGGGTTTTCGTCGGAAGCGGTATCTTCAAATCCGGCGACCCAGCCAAACGAGCTGCCGCCATCGTGAAAGCGGTTACCAACTACAAAGACCCAGCCATTCTGGCAGAACTCTCCACCGATCTAGGCGAAGCCATGGTGGGCATCAATGAAGACGAAATTGAACTGCTCATGGCAGAACGGGGAAAGTAAAAGGCAGTGAGAAGTGAGAAGTGAGAAGTTAGAAGTGCTGGAAGGGGCGCATCAAATTATATAGCGCTCTAATTTATTGAAAGGTTACTATTCTGCTGATTTCTTCAGTAAAACATATATAGTTACCCGCAAGTGACATGGTTATAAGGGTTATAAAAGGGTATGGGAATATCGTTCTTGCATAACCCTTTCATAACCTTTATAACCATACCTCCCACGATTTTTATTCTATGTTAGACATAGCAGCCAGCAGAATAATAACCCTTTATAATTCGCGGCGCTTCCAAATTTTATGCGCCGCCACCACCACTCCTAACTCCTCACTCCTCACTTCTAACTATTTTTTCTTTCCACCACTTTGTTAAATAAAAGGATTTACCCATGAAACATATCGGTATTCTCGCACTCCAGGGTGCTTTTATCGAGCATGAGCACATGCTGGAAAACCTGGGCGCGTCTTGTATAGAAATACGAAATCTGAAAGATTTGGAGACTCCCATAGATGGTCTCGTTCTCCCTGGCGGTGAAAGTACGGTACAGGGAAAATTGCTCCAGGAAGAAGGACTCTTTGCCCCGCTGAAAGAAAAAATCGAAGCGGGCCTTCCGGTGCTAGCCACCTGTGCAGGCATGATTCTTCTAGCACAACATCTGGAAAATGATTCCCATACCTACTTCGGTACCTTGCCTGTGACAGTCCGCCGCAATGCCTACGGCCGCCAGTTGGGAAGTTTCATCACCACCGCACCGGTGAAAGGCATCGGGGACATACAGATGAACTTCATCCGCGCGCCCTTCATTTCCAAAGCGGACCCCGATGTGGACATTCTAAGTACCGTAGATGAACACATCGTAGCCGTTCGGTATGGAAATCAAATTGCCCTGTCTTTCCATCCGGAAGTGGGAGAGGATACGCGAGTACATGAATATTTCCTCACATTGTGCTGATTTTTGTTGCTTAGGGTACAAAAGGTTCTAAAGGTTCTCAGGGTTTCTCGAATGTGCCTCTAGCCAACCTCGTCATTTCGACCGACGGAATTTGTGCGGAATGACTGTATAGAGTAGTCCAGTACTATGTTAGACAAAAGTGGAGAAATCTTGTGACAATAGCGAAATTATCGATAGAGTCACAAGATTTCTCCACTTTTGTCCAACATGGTCGCTTGGAGCTTTTTTGATATTTCGCACGAATCCCATCGGCCCCCATGACGATTACGGCTAATGGCACATTCGAGAACCCTCAGAACCTTCAGAAACCTGAGCCACCTAAGAAACTTGAAAAAACATTTCACAGCAACCGTGTAAAAAGAATCCCCCCATCCGATACTCTTACCGGAAAGGGAAATGAGGAGCCCTCCGGGAACTGGAACTTTTCTTCTTTGCCTTTGTTTCTTTATATAGAATCCATGGAAAAAGAAATAGAGGGAAAGGGAAGAGGGATGGTGAATATTCGGGTTGCTTATTTCCTACTCCACCGCCAGACTGGCCAGATGGCGGGCAGGCAAATCAATAGGCATAGCGATCGCTTGATAGTATAGGCTATACGAGACTCTCTTGGACGACAAACCGTAGCACGAAGTTTAGCCGGGAAACCGACATGAACCGTGAAATGTGCTGGTGCCAGATTCCATAGCTTCTCCAGATAGGCATCAAAAAGCGATAGCTGTGCCTTTTTGTAGTGGTTTTAGTTGCTTGTCAACCGTGCAAGTCAGTGTAAGTCAATAATACATAAATTAATATAGGTGCGTTGATATTATTAATATTATTTATGAATTAACAATTGTTGACCTACACTGACTTGCACCAAAAACGCCTTTTTAAATTGCAAAAATCGGGAAATAATTCTTTATGAGAGCCCAAAGTATTAGAATTTTAAAAAGCAAGAAGCTCATTATTATCGAGTTTTTATAAAATTTATTAAAAAATATCAACAGAAAAGTATAGAGTGCGTTCTATAGGAATAGGAGGAGTGTAAGTCCGTGTAAGTCATTTATAATATTTCCCTATAGGGTATGCAAAATTAATGACTCTATAGGAAAAGTTATGAAGAGACTTACACTCTTTTTATAGGCTATAACCCAATGCTAGCGAGCAGTATTTTTCTCTGTTTGGCAATCGGAAGCAGCAGAATAATAACCTTTTATAAAACTGTTTGTATACCAAGTGGCAATCACCAAATCCCACTGCCCCCTTGCTTTTTCTCTATTCCTGTCATACAATACAAATAGAAAAAGGTGCTGTCCGACAAACGGTTAAGCCCCTTATTGATTAAGCAGAAAAACCGCCTATCTTTCGTGGGGAGAGGCGGTTTTTCTGTGTATTATTTTGTTAAGGCAATAATGCACATAGATACCAGGAAGACTAAGGCTAGATGAAATAATACAAAATACCGCTAGCATTAGGCTATAACCCTTTATAACCTGATGCTAGCGGTATTTTATTTTGTTGAACAATCGCAGTCTGTAAAATAATAACCCTTTGCCAAGCCGTTTATATACCAACTCAATCAAATGATATCAGCAGAATAATAACCTTCTACCTCAGTAAAATCACCGCATAATCTCCAAAGCTGCCTTATCAATCTCCTCCCGGCTATTATCCCATCCAGTCAGCATAAGGAAGCGATAGGCACCGTCTCGTTTGGCGGCCACGCCGCGGATGTAGACGGGAAGCATGTAGCCATCGGCCATCAGCAGAGAGCGGACGGAGAAGGCGTAGGTGTCTTTCATGGATTTCACTTTATGGAGTTGTTCCACCTGTTTCGTATCCACGGCCAGCAAATCATAAGGAAGGGACTGGCCGGTCACGATGCGGGTGCTGGAGGTGGTTTTCAGAAATATTTCATTCAATATGTTTTCCCCATTCATGAGGGCCATATTGAAGGAGAGCATTTTCTTTCCCGCTTCCTGGGTATATCCACCGGGGAGGAACATACCACCGAAGGATTCTTCCGCTTCTTTCCCTTTCATTTCCACCCCCACTGCCAAGGCCGCTATGTCGGCCTTTTTTTGATGGATGGTTAGCACGCCAGCGTACTGGTGATCCGCCGGAACCATAGGAAGGTGCAGCGGGTGATAGGACACTTTTTTCGTCCATGTCCGATGAGGCAGAAAGGCTTTGGCATTGCCAGAAGGAAGGAAAGACGCCACGTCATAAAGAGATTCCGCCGGAACCGGCATCCCGCTCCCAGCGGGAAGTGGTACTGGAGTTTCTGCCATGACAGGCGACATATTTCCCAAAAGCAAGCAAGCTGCCAGGGACATGCCATATTTCATTTTCATTTTTTTGCCCCTTGCAACGCCGTATCAAAGAAAGCAGCCAAGTACTGTCCCGACACCTGGTCCGCGGTGAACAGGGTATAGGTGGTCTTGCCGTCAGCTTTCATGATGATTCCTTTCACATAGAGCGGCAGCAGGAAACCGTCTTTATTGAGTGCCAGTTTCGCATCTGCTGTGCGGTACGTCACGCCCTCTTTGGATGTTTTTTCTGCCCAATCGGAATGGCTGGTCAGTTCTACCTTTCCGTGGCAAGCCGCCAGGAGAGAAGATACCAATGGATTTTCTTCCGAAGCGGCCGATTCTTTATGGTCTTCCGCTGCTTTCTGGTAAGATTTCAACTTTGCCATGTCGGCATCGGATACGGTCAGAGATACCACCATGCCCTGGTAGTATGTATCGTTGGCCGCAGTGCGCACCTGGTACACTTTCGCCTGTTTCAAAATACCAGCTGCCACTTGAGAGAAATCTTTCGCCCAGGTGGACTCTTCTGGAAATACGTTTTCTTCCACCAGCACCTTCTCGATGGACTGCTCTGGCTTCCCTTCCACCAGCCAATCATGGATCTGACTACCAAAGAAAGACCGTTCCCCATCGTACACACTGACCTGGCTTCCCATGTCCAACGCTTTGCCATCGGCCAAAGTCAAAATATCCGCCTGGGCCACCATAGCCCCCATGAGACAAGACGCCGTCAAAGCCGAAACCGCCAGCCACTTTTTGAGTTTCATATATATCACCTTTCCTGTCATTTATACCTTATGATTGCATTAGTCTCATTATACCATTTTTAAGCATAGTTAGAAGTGAGAAGCTAGAAGTGAGAAATGGTATTAGTCCCACAACGAATTGTCGTACCGTTCTCATTTTATACCGCTAGTGCTGCCCCCTCAGCCTTCGGCAGCTCCCCCGACAGGGGAGCCGAGACAGCGGTGTAAACTTACTTAGGGGCGCACAACTTATAAAGCGCCCCAATACCCCTTTTATAAAAAATAAAAATGGGGCGCTTTCAAATTTGATGCGCCCCACATTCATTACGCACTACGCATTATTTTTTAAGGTCTTCTTCAATAATCTCACTCTTCAGTGTCTGCAGCTGGTCGGACAGGTTGACTTCCATGATGTTTGGATTCAGGAGACGGGTGTATTCCGGCCAGAGGGTTTCCATCTGCTGGTTGGCATAGGCAATGGTTTCTGGCAGGGTCGGAAGGGGCAGGGCTTCGCCGTCTTTCATGACCGGTTTCAGCATTTCTTCACACACATAGGTGCCTGCTTTCAGTTCCTTTTTGCGCCACTTGGCCGATTCGGTGACCAAGGTATAATCGCCTCCATCTGGCATGGCTTCGCTGGTGAGGCACACCAGGTCGGTAATCATCTTGCCGCTGCCTTTTTTATAGAAACGACGCACTTCTTTGATACCCGGATTGGTCATTTTTGCCACATCATTGGAAATCTTCATCACTGGTTCAAAGGTGCCATTCTTTTCGCGAGCACACATTTTGAATACCCCGCCCAAAGCAGAGGTCCCATCGGCAGTGATAATCTTCGTTCCTACGCCCCAGCTGGTGACGGTACAGCCCTGTTCCTTCAAGGACTGGATTAGGTATTCATCCAAATCATTGGACCCGGAAATAATCGCATCAGGGAAACCGGCTTCAGTGAACATTCTCTTGGCTTCCTTGGAGAGATAACCCAAATCCCCACTATCAATACGGATACCATAGACTTTCGGCAGTTCGCCTTTGGCTTTCAATTCGCTGAAAATCTTGATAGCATCCGGCACGCCCATTTCCAATACATTGTACGTATCGGCCAACAGAATCAGATTGTTGTGATACTGCTTCACGTATTCTTCAAAGGCTTCCAATTCGGTGTCGAAACTCATAATCCAGCTGTGCGCCATGGTGCCCAGGACGGGGATGCCGAACAATTTCCCAGCTTCCACATTGGATGTGCCATTGAACCCGCCAATCATAGCAGCACGGGCACCCCAAAGACCAGCAGAATGGCCCTGGGCCCGGCGAAGACCGAATTCCATCAACGCATCCTTCGGTGCTACGGTGCGAACACGACGTGCTTTGGTGGCAATCAGACTTTCATGGTTCATAATCATAGAAAGGCCGGTTTCAATCAGCATGGCTTCTGTAGTGGTCCCATGGAAACGGACAATCACTTCCCCAGGAAATGCTACGGTACCTTCCGGCATGGCATAAATATCCCCAGTGAAATGGAAATCTGCCAGATAGTCCAAAAATTCTGGATAAAAAATGCCCAATCCGCGGAGATATTCGATATCTTCTTTGCTGAAGCGGAAATTCTTCACGAAATCCACCAAATGAGACACACCGGCTACCACCGTGTATCCACCATTGAACGGATTCTTTCTGTAAAAACGATCGAAAACGACCTTTCTTTCATGCATGCCCTTCTTGAAAAGCGCATTGGCCATGGTCAGCTGGTATAAATCCGTAATCAGTCCATTGTAAGACATCGTTATTCCCTCCTAGAAATAGTTGGCAGTGAGCAGTAGGCAGTTGGCAGTATATATTGTTGGTTGTTAGTTGTTGGTTTGGGGTTTATCACCCGTGTTCGTTGGTCACAATCTTCACAAATGGAAAATCTCATTGGTTTAGGGTTTAAGGGTTAAGGACTATATACCTGTAATTAAACCCTAAACCAATAAGGCTTTCTTCATGGCGAATTGATTCACACGAGCCTGGGCGGTAAACCATAAACCAATATTTGTACAATACACTAGCGATACATGAAGTTGACCCGAAAACTGCCTACCGCAAACCATCTACTGCCAACTTGTAAAAAAGAGGAGCATGAAAGAACCAATCTTTCACAGCCCCTCTCCATATTGCTGTATTTGTAAGACAATCGTGTTGTCTTTGACTGTAAAGTATAGCACTTTACAACGAAAAAGGATAGGCCCAAAATTCTGCAGATTACGCTTGCGTTACATTCGATGCTTTAATAGATTAGATAGGTTGCTCAGGTGGCTTAAGGTGCTCTGGTTTCTCAGGTTCGTCGAATGTGCCTATAGACACCACAGTCACTTAGTAAGGCGAGCCATTGCAATAAGATGCTGTAAGCCCTTACCGCCTGTCTGTTAGCCTCATTTACTAGCATTCTTTTCTCTCCCTCTAGCGTTGTTCCTCTCTTTCCCGTCATTCTGATCCGCCCGTAGGGCGATGTCGAAGAATCTTTGTGTTATTCCTTACGGCACTTTGTATTACAAACGGTATGAAATGAGACTTCCCGTTTTAGTATGCCCTCCAACTAACTTTTCTCCACTGGTCTGTTAACCTCGCATGTGTACGCCCCAGACGCTTTGGCTCATTTCAATCCGCTTTTTTACATCCTGCCTTTACTAAAAACGAAAAAGATTCCTCCACTTCGGTCGGAATGACGCTAGAGAGGTATGCCATATGAAACACATACGCTGATACCGCCGGTCTGTTAGGCTTATGTGTGCACCCCCTATTTCAATAAAAAAGGTATTGGGGCGCTTCTAAATTTTGTGTGCCCCTTCCACCACTCCTCACTCCTAACTCCTAACTTCTCACTTTTTAATCCCTAGCTACTAATCCCCAATCACCATCAAAAAAGAGATTCTGTGAAATATTTCTATTTCACAGAATCTCTTTTCCCAATCATTTCAGCACTTCCGCCATGACGGTTTCCATTTGTTTCATATCGATTGGTTTCGCGATATGGCCATTCATGCCTTTGGCGAGGGCCATTTTGCGATCTTCTTCAAAGGCGTTGGCGGTCATCGCCACGATGGGGATGTTTGCTTTCGCCGGATCGGAGAAGCGGCGAATGGTTTCGGTGGCCTGGTAGCCGTCCATGTAGGGCATCTGGATATCCATGAGAATCATATCATAGGTGCCGGCAGGCATTTCTTCCATGCGTTTCACGCACTGGATGCCATCGGACACGCGATATACTTCCAGGTCCATCATTTCCAGCATGGCCGTAGCGATTTCGGCGTTCAGGTCATTGTCTTCTGCCAGGAGAATATGTTTGCCCTGAATTTCCACTGGTGTCTCCGTGGTGTCAGTCGATTCGTCTTCTTTCTTATAGTAGGCTTCATCGGCCACTGGATGGTCCAAAACCACCGTAAAGGTACTGCCTTTGCCCAATTCGCTATCCACCGTAATGGTGCCGCCCATGAGGTCTACCAGTTTCTTTACGATAGCCATACCAAGACCGGTACCGCCTACTTTGGCTTTGGTGGTATTTCTTTCTCTGGTGAAGGCGTCAAAGAGCTGCGGCAGGTAGTCTTTGCTCATGCCAATCCCTGTATCCTGCACTTTGGTTTCATACCGCGCGTAACCTTCTCTGTCGCAAGGGAGTTCCCGAAGGGATAGGTGGATGGTTCCCCCTTTGTGGGTGTACTTGATGGCATTACTGATCAGATTGGTCAGCACTTCCTGCACTTTGGTGCGATCGCACATCACATGGGGATGGGAAAGCTTTGTTTCTTTTGTGAACTGGATGCCCCTTTTCTCGGCTTCCACTTTGAATACCCCATACACTTCCTCTAGCACATCATGGGCTTCCGCATAATTTTCATCCAATTCCATTTTCCCGCTTTCGATGCGAGCCATGTCCAGTACGTTATTGATGATGGACAGGAGCAAATTGCCTGCCTGTTCCATCTTTTCCTGATAATCTAAAAGTTTCGGATTGGTCAGTTCCTGTTTCATCAATTTCGTATAGCCCAAAATAGCATTCATAGGAGTGCGGATATCATGGGACATATTGAACAGGAATGAAGATTTCGCATGATTGGCCTGTTCCGCCTGCTGCAGGGCCACTTCCAAATCTTTTTGGTTCTTCTGCAGCTGACTATTCAATTTCTGCACTTTCACCGTGGCTTGCTTGGCTTTTTCCTCGGACTGTCTAGCCTTGGCTTCTGCTTTTCTGGACTTCATC
This sequence comes from uncultured Dialister sp., assembly GCA_934216155.1. Classification (GTDB taxonomy): domain Bacteria; phylum Bacillota; class Negativicutes; order Veillonellales; family Dialisteraceae; genus Dialister. The sequence goes on along the minus strand of CAKQBK010000004.1, from coordinate 48,529 downwards.
AGGAGTCGGAGAATCAAATATATAATCAATGCAAATCCAGCAAAGGAACCTACCGCCACAGGAAGCAGATTGTCTTTGATGAAGTCCATGGCAGTGACTTTTTCCGCTGCATTTTCATACATGGAAAGTCCCCCGGTCAAAAGGGATACTGGCATATTTCGCAGGGTCTTATTCAGAATTGCCATCAATTTCGCATGTTCTCTATCTACGGCCATAGAAATAGTTCCTGGCTTGGAAAGAAATACGGTGTACAGTGACGTATCTTTGATGTACTTATTCATCTGCCCCACATCACGAATGAAGCAGTCCGCCTCGCCTGTTTTGATGGCCTTTTCCATCTCGTCCAAAGAATCGTAAGTCACCAGGGGCCAGCTTGGATAGTTGTACGTCAAGTACCACTGTACCAGCAGATCCCCTCTTTGCACAGCCACCTTATGGGGCGTATTTTCAGAAAAATCTTTTTTTGCAGTGATGGCGCACAAATTGGTCGACCAAGCCGTATTGGACAGAATGAACTGGTTCTGCTCTGCAATATAGGGATTCTGTGTGAAATGGAAAATCACATCGATATCCCCTGTTTTCAAAGCCATCATTTCCTCTTCGATGGAATCAAATCCCACCAATTCAAACGATAGCACATCATCTCCTAAGGCATCGGTAGCAAATTTCACATAATCATTGATAATGCCCATCGGTTTTCCCGTGGCAGGATCAGCCAGACTAACCCCTACATCACTCTTCAGCCATCCCATGCGAATGGTCCCATGGGACGCCAGCCACGCTTTTTCTTCCCTGGTCATCACCGTGGTACTCACGGTAGACAAAAAGCGCTGATACAGTTCATCTTCATAAAATGGTTTATCCTGCTCCATCTGGCGCATAGCCTTGTCCAACTCCGCCTTCAGTTCCGGACGATGGGGATTGATAGCAAAATAAATCCCACTACCACCAGTGGTTGCTACTGCATGGAAGCCATAGGTGGTCCATAGCGGTGTTTCTGTAGAAATGACGCCGTCAATTTCGTGATTTTCCGCCAGCCTTTTTCCTTCTGGAAAACTATCTACATATACATGAACTGTATGGAGATGGTTCTTTGTTTCCCACTCTGCAAACTGGGTGGCCTGCACACTCCCTCGGAGGAGACAAATCCGCTTGCCATTCAAACTTTCCAGATTTTCAGAAGAAATATGGCTTCTTTCCACATCGGCATAGAGCAAATATTTCTCTTCCCCCATGGGCAAATCAGTAAAGAGCATGTGCTGGGCCCGTTCCTCTGTATAGGAAACAGTCCCCATGAGATCAATATCCCCGTTGGCTACCATTTGGAGCAAATCATCCCATCCGGCCTTCACATAACTGTAATTCCAGCCCGTATAAGCCGACACCGCCTGTTCAAATTCATAGCCATAGCCGCTTCTCTCTCCATTGCTGCCGGTGATGTGATACGAATCTTCATACCACCCCACACGAATCAATCGGTGATCCCCAGCCGCCTCTGCCGTCAGTAACGTAAAAAAGGCAAAAAAGCACAGAAAAAAACAGAGCACTTTCCCTAAGCCACTCTGCTTATTTTTCATAGGTCTACCCCCCCCGAAAAATTTATAAAATTTTTCTTCATCTCTCCCAGTTCTCCCTTCCATACTCCTCACTTGCTATGGTAAGGCATCGAATGCATAGTATGAAATTTAAATCGAATTCATCTATAGTCTACTCTTCTTCATTCTATTTGCTATTGTACTGCAAAAGGCAGGTGCATAGCAAGGTAATAATTTATTTTTATAAAATGAGTGGCTAGTAGCTAGGGATTAGGGATTAGGAAATTCCGCATCCGCTACAGTCATATTTCGCGAAAAGTGTGATGCAAAAGGTTATGATTCTGCTGATTGCGTTTGTGAAACATTTCCTGTTACCACAAGCAACAAGGTTATAAAGGTTATAAAAGGTTATGGGAATACCCTATGTACATAACCTTTTATAACCCGATTGCTCCTCTTTAAGGAAACCGTCATTTCGACCGATCGTATTTGTGCTTTATGACATGAGAGTCATGAAATGAGATGCGCCCCTGAGTGGAGAAATCCCATCAGCACCAGCGGAAAGAGCTTAAAGTATCAAGTCATAACGGTGAGACCATACATCGAGCAAAGCGAGATAAGCAGCTCTGACGAGTTGCAACCATATGATTCATCAAGCCCTTACCGCTACTGCTGAGAGATTTCTCCACTCTCCTACACATTGCAATTCATATCTTTTATTGTCATCAAGCACAAATACGACCGGTCGAAATGACGCTAGAGATGACATCAACTTATTACACTCGATATGATACCGCCGGTCTGTTAGCCTCATATGTACACACCCAAAATGCTAAACATTTCTATAAAAAAGGGTATTGGGGCGCTTCTAAATTTGTGCGTAAATAAGTTTACACCTTATTTATCGCCCCCATCGGGGGAGATGCCGAAGGCAGAGGGGGCTGCACCAGCGGTATGACTACTAATGTTATTCATTTCATAGCAACACAACTTCCGCCACTCCTCACTCCTCATTCCTAATCCCCAGCCACCAATCACCAGTCACTAGTCACTAGTCACCAGTCACCAGTCACTAGTCACCAAATAAGTATACACGTCATGGCCTTACAGATTCTCTAAGAGCGATTTTTGCGCTTACAGAACCTGTAAGAACAAAGTTTTTGTAAACGCTTGATTTCTTTGCTTTTATCGTGTATGATGTAGCCAAGGCAAGGGTCAGAAGACCATAGCGCACGGCGCCGATCAAAAAACGCTGTGGAGATATGACTAGTAAGTTGCCCACGGATGACGAATCCATAAGAGCTCCGGCTGGACACAGCCGCTCAACCGGGTGAAGTTCCCTAGCTTCACTGATGTAAAACTGAATAGTGACTTGGAACGGTTTCGTAAGGAATTGGATCCTGACGCAGGCGAATCAAAATCCTGCAGCAGAAACAAAGAGAACTGGCACTGGTTAAAGGTTAAATGCGCGGTCAGTGTGATAGGCTATCCCCTGTTTTTGCTGTGGGATTTTTTTGTGTTTGGGTAACTGGGATGGAGGAAAGTAGCTAGGCCCTAGGGATTGAGGAATAGTGAGGAGTGAGGAATTAGGAGTGAGGAATTAGGAGTGAGGAGTGGTGGAAGGGGCGCATCAAATTTATATAGCGCCCCAATACCCTTTTTTATTTTGGTTTCCCGTGAAACATTTTCGCAAAATTTTTACTTCCACATATAGATAATAGGTCCGTAGAGACCGATGGGATTTGTGGCTATATAGTGGCTGGCCATTAAATCACTTTTTTCGAAAAATGATTGTTGAACAAACCGTAAATCTCGTCCCCCCTTGAAGAAGGGGGAATACAAGGGGGATAGACGCTCCTAGCGGTATAAAATATTTTGTTGGTTTGTGAAACAATGAACCATGATTCGCTAGTGCTGATTGTGCCCCTTCGGGCCACTCTATCCCCGGCTTCGCCGCCCCTTCTCCAAGGGGCGACACGCTAGTGCCAAAATAGAATAGTGGCATATAGCATACATACTACCGCCTATCTGTTAGCCTCGCACGTACACGCCCCAGACGCTAAGTCTCATTTCAACTCGCTTTTCTTACATTCTACCTTTACTAAAAACGAAAAAGCCCTTCGACTACGCTCAGGGTGACGAAATCTTCGGTCGGAATGACGCTAGTGCTGAAATAGAATAGCGGCATATAGCATACTACCGCCTGTCTGTTAGTCTCATATGTGTACACCTCAAGTGCTACCATTTCAATAAAAAAGTGCCACCTCTCGGCAGCACTTTTTTGTTAGTTATTCAGTTACGTCTTTCATCGCTTCTTCTCGATTGGGAAGAATGGTGACTTTCACGTCATCCAAGTGGGTCAGCACGTCGATGACCATGGGCTTCGTATCGGCGGTGGAGTTGATCTGACAGGTGGCCCGTTTCGGGTCCAGGGTGGTCAGGATGCCCAGGTATTCGTATCCTTCAATGATGCGATTGATGTAATTCACTTCCTGGGGCGGAATTTCTATATACACTCTTGTATCATCCATGTTTTGCTCGTCTCCTCAGAATGGTATAGGCAGGAAATGCCTTGTCTGTTTTCATGGTCAGTTCTTCCAACGGGTGGGGCGCTTTTTCTACTTCTTCGCCGTCCCGATTGATGAGCTGTCCCACGGTGAAAAGGCCCACGTCGCCTTTCGGTGTCAGGTATTCCAAGGTTTCTCCCACTTTGAAATGGTTTCTCTGCTGCACTTTGGCGGTGCTGGTATTTTCATCATAACCAAGAATGAGGCCTACGAAATCATAGGGTTGTTCTGGCTGGGATTTCACATATTCCTGGGCCGTGTGGTCCGCATTTTGGAACGCAAAGGCGGTGGTGTAGGGTCGATGGGATACTTTTTCCAATTCTTCCCGCCATTCCGGACGGACTTTGTACGCGCCCCGTTCTGCATAGTAGGTGTCGATGGCTTTGCGATACGCAGCCACCACAGCGGCCACGTAGTACACGCTCTTCATACGACCTTCGATTTTCAAAGACGCCGCGCCGCCTTCGATCAGTTCCGGGATGTGGTCAATCATGCACAGGTCTTTGCTGTTGAAAATATAGGTTCCATGTTCATCTTCTTCCAGTGGCCAGTACTGTCCCGGACGGGATTCTTCCATGACGGAGTACTTGAACCGGCAAGCCTGGATACATTCGCCCCGGTTGGACTGCCGTTTGCCGTGGGTAAAGAAATTGGAGAGCAGGCAGCGACCGGACCAAGAAATACACATGGCTCCATGACCGAAAACTTCCAGTTCGATGTCTACTTTCTTCCGAATGTCTGCCATTTCCTTCACTGACACTTCGCGGGCCAGTACCACGCGGGAAGCGCCCATGTCTTTCCAGACTTTCACAGTCCGCCAGTTGGCCGAGCTGGCCTGGGTGGATACGTGAATGGGCAGATTCGGTGCCACTTCCCGTGCCAGAGAGAATACCCCCAGATCGGAAATCAGAGCGGCGTCCACGTGGATGTCTTCCAAGTATTTCAAATAATCATCGAGACCTTCCAAATCTTCATTGCGTGGAATGATATTGACCGTGACGTACACTTTCTTCCCCATACCATGGGCATACTCCACCGCTTCTTTCATTTCTTCTTTGGTGAAATTGCCCCCATAAGCACGAAGGCCAAAGACCTTTCCCGCCAAGTACACCGCATCAGCTCCGTAGAGCAATGCCATTTTCATCTTTTCCATAGTCCCCGCCGGAGCGAGAAGCTCAATTTTATTCATATATGTAATACCTTCCTATTCTCATTGTATTTAATTCCTTACTCCAAAAGTTAGGAGTGAGGAATTAGGAGTGAGGAGTGATGGTGGCGGCGCACAACTTATAAAGCGCCGCATTTTTATTTTAAACCACTGGCCGTCGTTTTTGTAATGGCAGATAAGATTCTTTCCAGCTCTCTACACTCTGCGTATAATCGCTGATGCCCTTCCTTAGAAATGTAACTACTTTCTAATAATAAATCTAGCCAATACAGCGTTTCGTTACATTCCTTATAAGCAATATACATTTTTTCAAAAATTCTTTTTTGCTGATAGCATGTTCTGCTTCTACTACATTGGCCCCTATGCTAGTACCAGATCGCCCAATTTGATCAATAATAAAAAATGGACGTTTATTCTGATGTAAGTGCTGTACCAATTTCATGATATGAATTGCAAAATGCTTACTTTTCTTTTCTATCGTATAATTGGCATCCATGTTATCCCTCTTTATTTCCATATAAATGAAACATGACACTTACCGATAACCATTTCTGCAAGCCATATAGATTGGTTTGCTATACCATAGTTGCCTTGCGGTATAAGAGTAATTCGATGGGGCTTGCAGCCACCACTCCTCACTCCTCACTCCTAATTCCTAACTTTTCTCTTCTCACTTCTAACTTCTCACTAATTGCCAGTCCGTCTCCCTCCACATAAATATGGGTATCGTACATCTCGCTTACGTAGGAGATATATTCCCTGAGCCGCATGACTAGGGTTCGATAGCGATGGGGGACCGGGTCTTTGCTTTGTACAAGGCCGCGGAAGAGGACGTTGTCGGCGGCAATCACCGCAGAAGCGGAGAGTTGCGGTTCGATCACTTTCAGTTGCCGGAGGTATTGTCCTTTCGGGCCGTCTAAATATAAGAAATCATAAGGGCCATGCATCTGTGGCAAAAGTTCTGCCGCATCGCCTAAATGACAATGAACCCGCTGGTCATAGCCGACTTTCTGCATCACTTGGGTCGCTCTTTCGTGTCGCTTGGGATCGATTTCCAGGGTGTCTATTTCTGCTTCCGGGAAATGGGAGGCCAGCAGTAAGGTGGAATAGCCAATGGCGGTGCCTATTTCCAAAATCCGCTTCGGCTTGGCTTTCTCCGCGGCTTGCAGAAGCAGTTCCCGTTCTGGACCGCGAATGATGGGCACCTGGTCCCGCTGTGCTTCTATTTCTAATTCTTGCAATACTTGTTTTACTATATCAGGAACTTGAGCCATAAATATTCTCCGTCTCTGTTTGATGTTCTTCGTAGGTTTTGGTAAATACATGGTGTCCATCGGCTTGGGCTACATAGTACAGGTATTCTCCCGGCTCGGCGGCCAGCACCGCTTCGATGGCATCGATGCCAGGACTTCCGATGGGGCCCGGCGGCAGTCCTGTGTGGGTGTACGTGTTGTAAGGAGAATCCAGTTTCGTATCCTGGATGGTGAGTTCTTCCTTTTGCTCGCCCAACGCATACTGGATGGTGGCGTCAATTTGAAGAGGCATTCCCACTTGGAGTCGTTTCAACATCACCGAAGCAATGGGCACTTGGTCTTCTTTGAAACGGGCTTCCCGTTCCACCATGGACGCCAAAGTCACCAGACTATGGAGCGTCATATGTTTCGCCGCTGCTCGCTTCCGAATGTTGTCAGTCAGCATTTCATCGGTGTGTTTGTACATCAGGTCGCAAATCTGCTTGGCCGAATATTCCACCGGAATGCTATAGGTGTCCGCAAACAGGAACCCTTCCGCTTTCACAGGCGACGCGATAGGCCCATACTGGTATTTCAAAGGGCCATAGGTGGACGCCACATCTTCGAAATCATCTCCGCCCGGAAGGCCTGCCTGCTGGAGCAGCCCTGCGATCTGGTGCACCGTATAGCCTTCCGGCACGGTCACCATCACCGCGTCGGTTTTCCCGTTTTTCAGCTCCGACAGGGCTTGCTTCACCGTAATGCCCTGGTCCAGGGTATAATTGCCGCTCTGCAGCTTATTTCCTTCCCCGGTGATCCGGGCATAGAGGTTGAATATGGCCGCACTGCGAATGACCCCTTTTTTCTCCAATAGGCTCGCAATGTCATGGCCCGTGGCCTCCTGGGCAATGCGGACATGGGCCTTGCCGTGAAGATTCACATGGTCAAAGCTGTAGAAATACACCCCTGTCCCGACCAAAGCGGCACATAGAAGCCCCAACCCCAGAGAAAGGGTGGTCTTGTTTATACGGTTCTTCTCCCCCTGCCGGGGCTCCGATTTCTCTGTCTTCTTCTCTTCCAACATGCACCTCGAAATATTCTCCCTGTTAGTAAGAATGTACTGGTAACTAGTAGACTAGTGACTGGGAATATTTTTCCGTCTATCACGCATTATGTACGCTCTTACCAACTTCCCCACATAATATTTTTATATTATAACATATATGTATAAATCCTTCTAAAAGTGATAGAAATAAAAATTCGTGGTAGAATAGACAAATAAGGAGTATGCTTTCCTATTCTCACTATCTGATATGGTTGTTTCATAACCCTTGTAACCTATCCACTACAGGCATACTCTGTATGTTGCCAAAAAGAGCATGGCAGTATAATAACCTTTACTCCATTCGTCTCTTATCAGTTGTTTCAAATGAAATCTTGCTACTATACCCTTTATTCCTCTGTTGCCATATCAAATGACACATTACGTAAAAGGAGAAAATTATGACCATCACCATCGGAATGACCGGCACCGCCACTCGCATTGTATCTGAAACTGAAACCGCTAAAGTAGTCAAAAGCGGATCCCTTCCTGTCCTTGCCACCCCTGTCCTGTCTGCTCTCATGGAAGAAGCAGCATGCGATGCCTTGAAAGAAGGCCTGGCCGGAGACGAAACCACCGTAGGGGGCTTCATCGGCCTCACCCACAAAGCCCCGACCCTTCCAGGAAAACGCATCACCGCCACCGCTACGGTCACAGAAGTAAAAGGAAAGAAAATTTCCTTCCACATCACCGCACGCGACGAAGCAGGAGACATCGGCGAAGCAGAACATACGAGATTTGTGGTATTGGCTGGACCGTTTATGGAGAAGGCGGAAGCAAGGAAGTAAAAGGGTATCCTCCATGCTCCCATAGAGAATCACTCAACCGAGTTCATTGTCAAAAGATTATAAAAGGTTATAAAAGGGTTATGGGAAATCCGGTATTCCCATAACCCTTTTAACCTTTTATCTAGCCCTTTCTCTTCCATGTTAAGAAAAAGGAAGCCGTAGAATAATAACCTGCCCGAAGGGCTAACCTTCATTTATATATTTTTGCGGCGCTTTATAAGTTGTGCGCCGCCACCACCATTCCTAATTCCTCATTTCTCATTCCTCATTGCTCATCGCTTTTTCAAAACCCCTGTCCCATCAAAGGTGGGAATGAAGGCTTTATCGGAGCTTTCTTTTTGCTGCACGTATCCATCGATGATGCCCAGTTCTTCTATATAGGATTCGCATGCTTCGTATTCTTCATCGGTGATTTTCCGATTGATTTCCGGGAATTCGTTGGCCCGTCCGTAAGGCGTATACTGCCGCATGAGACTGAAAAGTACATCGCCGGGCGCAAAGGTGTCCGCCACGTATTCCAGGATCCGTTTCGTATCTTCCACTTGTCCCGGCAGAATGAGATGACGAATGAGAACCCCTTTTTGAAGAATCCCATCTTCACCAATTTCATAAGGACCGGTCTGGCGAAACATTTGCTCAATGGCCGCGGTGGCTTTGTTAAAGTAGTCCGGTGCATCGCTGTATTTCTTGGAAATACCAGAATCGTAATATTTCAAATCCGGCAGCCAGCACTGCACTTTCTTTCGGAGAAAAGCCACGGTGTGCACGCTTTCATAGCCGCCGCAGTTATACACCACCGGCACTGGAAGCGGGTCCCGTAAACTTTGAAAAATCGCGTGGGTATAATGGGTAGGCGTCACCAAGTCGATGTTGTGTGCCCCTTGGGCGATCAGTTCGAAATAAATCTCCCGCAGTCTTTCCACCGATACTTCGATGCCTTTTCGACGTTCTGAAATATCATAGTTCTGACAATACACGCAAGACAAATTGCACCCTGCAAAGAACACCGTCCCAGCCCCACGGGTGCCAGCAATACACGGTTCTTCCCAATGGTGCAGCGCCGCCCGGGAAATCACCGGCAACATCCCACTTTGACAATACCCCAGAGAGCCTTCACTTCCGAGGCTCTCTTTTCTATTGACTTTACATGCCCGAGGGCATAGATTGCATAGACTCATAACTCTTCCTTCTTTCATGTAGTACCTTTATTGTAACAAGGTGAAGAAAGGGGTTCAAGCGATATAAAAGGTTATTATTCTGCTGACTTCTTCTGTGAAACATGGCCTGCTATCGCTAGGATCAAGGTTAAAAAGGTTATAAAAGGTTATGGGAATACCATATTCTCATAACCTTTTATAACCTTGATGCTTGCGATAATAGATTGTATGACTCTAATGAAAGTAGCAAAATAATAACCCTTTGACAACGTCTATAATAACCAATGAATCAAACTTTAGCAGCACTGATAACCTTTTATAGGCTTAAGAGTTGTCAACCATGTTCCTCTTCATTTTTTCTTGCTACTATTTTGCAAAAATCATATAATAGGAATGATTTCAACATTTTCAGTTCCATGATTTTGAAAGGAGTTTGTTATGGAAAAGGATTCGGGGCTTTTGGAGCGAGTTTTCCACCTTAGTGAAAACGGTACTTCTGTGAAAACGGAAATAATGGCAGGTATTACTACATTTATGACCATGGCGTACATTCTGGCGGTCAACCCCAGTATCATGAGCACCACCGGCATGGACAAGGGGGCTGTGCTGACAGCTACCGCTATTGCGGGCTTCATCGGTACCATTCTCATGGCGGTCTTTGCCAATTATCCATTTGCTTTGGCACCGGGCATGGGGCTCAATGCGTTCTTCGCATTCACCGTGGTGCAGCAGATGGGTTACACTTGGGAAATGGCACTGGCTGCTGTTTTCGTGGAAGGGATGATTTTCATCATTCTCTCCCTCACCAATGTGCGTGAAGCCATCTTCAACGCCATTCCGCTGAATCTGAAACGAGCTGTTTCTGCCGGCATTGGTCTCTTCATTGCCTTCATCGGTCTCTGCGGCGCTCAGATCATTGTGGCTAACCCAGCGACCAAAATTTCTCTATTTTCTTTCAAAGGCGCTCTCACGGATGGCACCTTCCAGACCACCGGTATCACCGTGGTGCTGGCTATCTTAGGCGTTCTTTTCACTGGCATCCTGATGGTGAAAAAAGTAAAGGGAAATATCCTTTGGGGCATTCTCTTCACCTGGATTTTGGGCATTCTTTGTGAAGTATCTGGTCTCTATGTGCCGGATCCGTCCAAAGGCGCATTCAGCACCTTGCCGAATCTGTCCAATGGTCTGGCTTCTTTCACACCAGCTAGCCTGTCTCCTCTCTTTCTGGAACTGGATTTCTCTCAGGTGGCTACCTTCAATTTCGTAGTGGTCCTCCTGGCTTTCCTCTTTGTTGATATCTTCGATACCCTGGGCACACTGATTGGTGTATCTTCCAAGGCCAATATGCTCGATGCAGATGGAAAACTGCCTCGCATCAAAGGTGCTCTCATGGCCGATGCTGTAGCGACTTCCATCGGTTCTGTGCTAGGCGTTTCCACCACCACCACCTATGTAGAAAGTGCTGCCGGCGTTTCCGAAGGGGGCCGCACCGGTCTCACCGCTGTCACCGTAGCCGTTCTCTTCCTGCTGTCTCTGTTCTTCTCCCCATTCTTCATGGCCATCCCGGCATTTGCCACCGCACCGGCCCTGATCACCGTAGGGTTCCTGATGTTCACCGCCGTAGCTGGCATTGACTTCAACGATATGACCGAAGCCATTCCTTGCTACCTGGCTGTCATCGCTATGCCATTCGCTTACTCCATCGCAGAAGGCATCGCATTTGGCGTTATTTCCTACACCATCATCAACCTCATTGCAGGAAAAACAGAAAAAGTCAGCCCCCTCATGATGGGCCTGACCGTCGTCTTCATACTGAAATATATTTTCTTATGATTAGAGATTAATCTCTAAAAAACAAAGAGCCCATGCTACCCGGTATGGGCTCTTTTATTTGAGTGAGGAGTTAGGAATGAGGAGTGAAGAGTGGTGGAAGGGGCGCACAACTTATAAAGCGCCCCATTATTATAAGGTTACTATTCTGCTGATTTCTTCTATAGAATATTTCCTGCTATCGCTAACATCAAGGTTAAAAAGGTTACAAAAGGTTATGAGGATACTGTTTTCGTATAACTTCTGCATATACCGTTTCACGTGAAACTTGCCTCTATCCATTTTTGAATTTCGGCAAGCTATATAAAAAGAAATCACGCGACTTGAATCCAATCGTTCTAAGAGCAATGCGAGGGCTCGCCGGCCTTCACTCCTCACTCCTCACTCCTAACTATCAAAAAGGAGCTTTGTTTATGTTACAAAAAATAGTCTTATGTCTCATGTTTCTTCTTTCCACCATTTCCCTTTCCTACGCTGCCCCGCCGGAGATTTCTGCCGATGCGGCCATAGTCATGGATGCCAAAAGTGGGAAGGTGCTCTATGAAAAGAATGGAAATAAACGAGAATACCCTGCCAGCATGACAAAAATGATGACTTGCATTCTGGCTTTGGAAAAAGGTGATCCCTACCACATGGTCACCATCAGCAATCATGCTGCCAATGTAGAATCTACCGCTCTTTACGGCGGAGAATGGATTCGCCTGGGAGATCTCACCTGTCAGATGATGCTGATTTCTGACAATGGGGCCGCCACCGCCATTGCTGAAGCCATCGGCGGCAATGTGAACCATTTCGCCGATATGATGAACGCCAAAGCTAAATCCATCGGCTGCGCAGACACCCATTTCGTCAACGCCAATGGTATGCCCGATGAAAATCATTATTCCACAGCCCAAGATATGGCAAAGATTGCCCAGTATGGACTGAAGAATAAAAAATTCAGAGACATCGTTTCCACCAAAGCCAAACAAATCCACTATGAACGGCCAGTGAAAAATCTCTATTGCGAAAACACCAATGAACTGCTCTACCAGTATCCCGGCTGCATTGGCATTAAGACCGGTTACACCCGTGCCGCCAGAGGCTGCCTCGCTGCGGCCGCCACGCGGGATAATCAAACACTCATCGTAGTAGTCATGCACTCCAATGACTTCGACACCCGTTTTGCAGAAGCCGCTGCCCTTTTGGATTATGGTTTTTCTTCCATTTCTCAAAAATGATTTACGGTATAAAGGAAAAAAGTCTATAAAATCAAAAGTTTTTGCTCCTATAGGAGCAAAAACTTTTGATTTCATGGGCTTTTTTATTGTATAATAGAGAAAATTTCTTTCAGGAGGTTACTATGATCAATCGCCCATATTATCTCAATCAACTAATTAGAGCGCGCCATACAGATTTTATCAAGATCATCACCGGCATTCGACGTTCAGGAAAATCCACATTACTACAACTTTATAAGAACTATCTCCTGTCCGAAGGCGTATCTACCGACCATATCATTCATATCAGTTATGAAAAAATCACATCTTATCCCTTAGAAAAGGTCGATGCTCTTTACGATTACCTCCAAGAACGAATCAAAACTCCAACAGAAACCTACTACTTACTTATGGATGAAGTACAGGAGTTAGAAGAATGGGCCAAAGTCATCAATGGCCTTAAGAATACATTTCCCCTAGACATTTATGTCACTGGTTCCAATTCCCGGTTATTTTCTGGTGAATACTTGACCTATATCACCGGTCGTTACATAGAAATCAAGGTCTATCCCCTATCGTTCGCTGAATTTATGACCTTCCGTGGTTATGACTTGACCCAAAAAGAGCAGGCATTCCAAGAATACCTGCAAATCGGTTCTTTCCCTGCAGTCGCTTTGACAAAAGATTCTTCCTTGATAGACACCATCAATAGCGGTCTTTTTGACTCTATTTTTGCCAGGGATATTATCATTCGTGGTAACATCAGAAATGAAGGCGTATTTCTTAAAGTTGCCAAATTTATTATGGAAAATATAGGAAATCCTCTTTCTGCTAACTCTATAGCTAATACCCTAAAATCGCAAGGCTCATCCATTCGTTCCGATACTATAGACAACTATCTCACGCAAATGGTCAATGCCTTTGTGCTTTACCAATGCGAACGCTATGATATCCGCGGTAAAGAACGACTTCGCACAAACGGCAAGTACTATGTAGCTGACTTAGGCATTCGAAATCAGCTTATCGGTTTCCGAGGAGGAAATATAGGACATGTGATCGAAAACTTGGTATTTTTAGAATTATTGCGCCGAGGATATACCATTTCTACCGGTCTCTACAATTCATTGGAAGTAGATTTTGTTGCTACCAAAGGAGCGGATATCCGTTATTACCAAGTATCTTTGTCTGTCATGGATGAAAAAGTCTTACAACGCGAAACCGCTCCATTTTATAAAATTAATGATAATTACCCCAAATACCTCATTACCATGGATCCTATTCCCCTTACAGACAATGGCATTATCCATCAAAATCTATTTGATTTTTTCTTAGAAAATACAAATATATAACTCAAACTTCCCACCTTAGAAATACCATTTTCCCATCAATAAAACCTAGCATCAAACCGTATTTAAATACAGATGATAGTTCCGTAGGACAGTGCCCCCTTCAGGCAATGCCGCTAAGTTAAGCGAAATATACGATGATTTCTGCTAATACAAAGGTTACTCAGGCTACTAAGGTTTCTCAGGTTTCTCGAATGGGCTAATGACGCTAGCGTCTGTCAGCACATTCGGGGACCCTTAGAAACCTTAGAAACTTGAGCAACCTGTCAGCACTAGCGAAATTATGCCTATTCATTCTATCCCTTAGCATAACAACATCATATCTTCCCTATTGCAATCCAGCGAATCTTTCATTAAAATGAATAAGTAAATCATTATATTTATATAAGAGATGTTACAATTTTCCAGAAAGGGATCCTATAGCAGGTATCTCACCCTTTAAATGAAGCGAAATATGCAGTGATTCCTTTTGCGAAAAAGGTGCTAAGAGTTCTACAGGTTCTTACGTGTCTCAAATGAGATGTGATCGCTAGCGCATATCAGCACATTCGAGAAACCTGAGAAACTTGAGAACCCTTAGAACCTTGAGAAACCTGTAACCACCAGCGAATATCTGCTAATTATCTCCAATGTTTATCGCTATTATCAAATGAAAGGATATTCTTATGAAAAAAGTATGGCTTGCTCTTTCTTTATCTCTGGCACTTTGTGCCTCTGCTTCAGCCGCCGTTCCTCAGGAAGGCTACTACTTAGGCAAAGATGGTGCGCCTCTGACAGCGGAACAGCAGACACCGCCGGCTGTAAAATCCACAAAGATGGCACCGCAGAATCAGGCTGTCCATGATGCCATGGCGGCTCTGCCCCATTCCACCAGTGCAGTGCTTCGGCTCACCATCACAGAAGATGGCAATGCAGCCAATCCGGAAGTGATTCAGAGTTCTGGATCCATCATCCTGGACCAATACGCCATGGAATCTGTCAATTCTTGGACTTTCCGCCCGGCCAAATTGGGAGAAAAAGCCATTTCTATGACCGTATCGGTACCGATTCGTTTCGTGTCCACCATGATTGCCGTCCCCGCAGCACCGACCGCCCAGCCCATGAAAGATATGTCTGATGAAGTGAGAGCCGCCGCAGAAAGAAATAATCATCCAGAGCTGTCTGTCAAAGTCTACATCAATGCCGCAGGAGCCATGGAAGGGAAACCGGAAATCGAAAAGGCAGACCATATCCCTGCTTCTGATTTCAAACTCTTATCGAAATACGCCGAAAATTGCGTCAAATCCTGGACCTTCTCGGCTGCCCAGAACCCCGATGGAGAAGCGATTGGGTCGGAAGTTATTGTAACGGTGCAGTTATAAGTCACATCTCAGCTATAACGCTTAGGAAAAGGGTATTATTCTGCTGATTCCTACCATCTAACAAAGAAAAAAATCTCGCTAGAGTAAGGGTTATAAAAGGTTATAGATAGGTTATGAAAATCGATATGTCATAACCTTTTATAACCTTTTTAACCTATTATCTAGCGAGATTTTTTCTTTGTTAACCCATAGGAATCAGCAGAACAATACCCCTTTACTAATCAATCCATATAAATGAAGAATGACTTCAAAGGCATCTCATTAGTTCAGCGTCACATACTTCCCGCCTTCGACTTTCAGCAGAACCAGGTCTACTTCTGGGTCGCCGGAGTTATTGAAGTTCATAGGACCTACGGCACTTTCAAAGTTCTTTACATTGGCCAGGGCATCTCTGACTTTCTTGGAGTCTGTGGTGGTGCCTGCGTCTTCCATGGCTTTGGCAGCCAGTTTGACGGAAACGTAAGCGCAAGCAGCGAAGTTGTCCGGGTCATGGTTGTATTTTGCTTTGAAATCTTTCACGAATTTCTTGGTGGCTTCGCTATTTCTATCAGCAGACCACATGGAGGAAACGTACACATTGTCTGCGGCAGGGCCAGCGATTTTGATCAGTTCTGGAGAAACGAAACCGTTATCACCAAGGACAGGCTGGTTCATGCCCATCTCTCTCATCTTCTTCAGGATGAGGCCCCCTTCCTGGTAGTAACCAGCTACTACAACAGCATCTGGATTGGCGTTGTGAATCTTGGTCAGCTGGGCGCTGAAATCGGTGTCTTTATCGGCAAAGGTTTCGGTGGCTACCACATTGACCCCTTCTTTTTCCAGGGCTTTTACGAAAGTTTTGTAAGCAGAAACCTGGTGTTCATTGTTATTGGAATAGAGAACGGCTACATTTTTGTATCCCAGCAATTTATGGGTCTTCTGTACGGTCTGTGGAATGTTCTGAGATTCCGGTACGCAGTTTCTAAACATGTAATCCCCGATTTCGATGAGGCCTTCTGCAGTGGTGGCTACCCCAAGAAGCGGAATCTTTGCCTGCTGGAACAGCGGTCCTACGGCTTTGTATTCCCCGGAAATCAGAGGTCCTACAACCAGTACTTTCTTAGCAGCGATCAGTTTCTGGGCTGCACTGACTGCCTGCTGTACATTACCTTTGGTATCAACCATTTCTGCTTCGATGTGGATTTTTCCTTCTTTATTGACTTCTTCCACAGCCATATCAAAGCCTTCTTTTTCTGCCAGGCCATAAGAAGCCACGCCGCCGGTGACACCATTGATGAAACCGATTTTAGCCACTTTGGCCCCTTCTGCCGGTTTAGCGCCGGAAGATTCTTTATTTCCGCCGCAACCTGCCAGACCTGCCATAGCTGCTGCCAACATCAATCCCAATCCTGCTGTTTTCATCATTTTTTTCATTTCCATTTTTATTTCTCCCTTGTTTTTTAATAGCACATGTCGATAAATGAGTAAGTAGTAATTAGCAATGAGTAATTTTGGTAGCGACGCATAATTCATAAAGCGTCGCCAAGTATTAAAATTTTAAGATAGGGGCGCTTTTCATTTGATGCGCCCTTCCATCATTACTCATTACTCCTTTCTCATTACTCATTATTCTCACTAAAAAAGCCTCCATCTGATTTGCATCAGACAGAGGCGCTGCGCGCGGTACCACTCCGGTTTATCACTTACCATCATTGTATATAGAGAGGTTTCTCAGGTTGCTCAAGATTCTCAGGTTTCCCGAATGAGATGATAACGCTAGTGGCTATCAGCACAGTTGAGAAACCTTAGCAACTTGAATATCCTGAGTAACATGAGTAACTTGTACCAACAAAAAACGCCCTCGCCCGAACTGGGCAAGGACGCATCGCGTGGTACCACCTTGCATTTATACTCTGCCAGCAGAGGGTATCGTGAGTATCAAAAAGCCCCTGTCCACTATGGGACAGGGGCGAGATCGCGGTACCACCCTGCATTATACTTTAATGGCTTTATCCGTAACGGGGATGTCCGTCCTGCTCTACTTGGTTCGGTCAGGAAGCTCACGAGTGATAGATTACAGATTTCATGCACCGGTTTTCACCATCCACCGGCTCTCTGAGGCTGGATTATCCGCTTTCCTCTCGTTCACAGCATGTACTTGTGTTTGAATATGAATTGAGTATACCCTATGTATTTCATTTCGTCAAGAACTTTTTGGGGAAGTAGTAAGAAGTGAGAAGTGAGAAGTGGCGGCCGGCGAGCGCGCCGAATTACTCTTATATGGATAGATGCACATAGACCGTAGTCCATTTCTATATGCTCGCCGAATTTAATACATAATGAGCCACAGGCAGTTAGCGGTGCACAGATATTCTCTACATTATATAAAAAAGGAGTATTGGGGCGCTTCCAAATTTTGTGCGCCCCTTCCTTCACTTCTAACTTCTCACTGCCTTTATGAATTATTTATTACTTAGTACCTTGCAATGCAAAGTACCTTGTGGTATAGTATTGCCATGAAAGAAAATTGACTGCAAGTCTATTATAGTTGTCGGGATTCAAACAACCAACTAAAGATGATCATTCTAACCCTTGATTCCTGGTTAGTAAGATTTGTTAAAAAAATTCTTGTATCGGAGTTTCTTATTTATAAAAAAGTGGGGTATTGGGGCGCTTTATGAATTGTGCGCCCCTTCCTTCACTACGCACTCCGCACTACTCACTACGCACTTTTAGCAAAAACGAACAATCCTCACCAGTCACCAATCCCTATTACCAAAGAAAGGAGTGACTATGAATATCCAATTAAAAAAAGGCGTCATGGAGATTGTGGTATTATCCATGCTCCGCCGAAAGGATTTCTATGGCTATGAACTGGTCACAGAAATTTCCAAATATATTGAGATGTCAGAGGGAACCATTTATCCTCTGCTGAACCGATTCAAAAAGGACGGCCTGGTAGACACCTACCTAGCAGAGTCCCACAATGGTCCACCGCGGAAATATTATCGCATCACCGACACGGGTCGGACGGAATATGAAGAATCGCTAAAAGAATGGACGGCTTTCAATCAGGCCGTGAAGAAGATACTCGCTGAAGGAGGTGGGGCGTCATGAATAAAACTGAATTTTTAGATTTACTGCGATACTATTTCCGAAATGCAAAAACGGAAGAAGTCAATGAGATTCTCTCCGATTATGAAGCTCATTTTGAAGAAGGAAAGAAACGGGGCCTCACAGAAGAAGCCATCGCCAAAGAATTGGGCAGTCCCAAGGACATTTATGAATCCTATGCAGCAGAAGGTATGGTGGATGAAAAATCCAAAGGGAATCCGCTAAAAGACCAGGCCGAAAAAGTAGCCACTGTGACAGTACAGAAATTGGGCGACACCATCAAAGAAGTGAGTCCCAAACTCCCCGATGCGGCCAACAGTGCCGCACTGCTCATGGCACGACTTCTCTATGGAGCGGGCATTATCATGGCTCTCCTATTGATCACTGCCACCATTTTGGTACTGGCCCTGCTTTCTATCGAATTTGCTCCTTTCCACGGGATCGCACCGCTTCCAGGACTCCATCCGATGACGATGATTTCCATCAGCGGTGCCGGTCTCTTCGCTTCCCTATCCATTCTTTTTATTGGCATGGAAGGCAGCCACGCAATCCAATCTTCTTTTGCTAAAAAAGAGGAAAAAGAAACT
The DNA here is from genome assembly GCA_934216155.1 of uncultured Dialister sp. GTDB lineage: Bacteria > Bacillota > Negativicutes > Veillonellales > Dialisteraceae > Dialister. The sequence goes on along the minus strand of CAKQBK010000004.1, from coordinate 29,564 downwards.
CCGAAAGGTGGTGACTTGACATGAAAAAAATCGTAGCCTGCATCGCACTCACCTTGGTTTTCATCATGTCTGCCACAGCATCCTTCCTGGTAAATGATCTCAGTGCCTATCGCCACTGGATGATGGACAATCGGCCAAAAATTATGGAAAATTTCGGCCATGGCAATAAAGATAGAAAAGGTCCTCCGCCGCAAACGCCCAAAGGGAATCCTCATTTCAAAGACAATGACCATCATCCCATGAAAAAATCAGTTCCTCCGGAAGGGATACCAGAAAGAAATACCACACCACCTGCCACTTCGGATAATACGTAATCCATCTTACATAGTGACTGGTCAATCATTCATTTTCCAGAAACTAACAACCAACAACAATCACGAAGTAGTGAGTAATTATTTTGCCCATCACCGTCAAAAATATAAAAAAGGCCTTATCTATGACGGTTGATTTTATATATAATATAGGCAGGGATTCTGCAGATGCATCAGGTTTCTCTGCCTATCTCTCCCCTTGTTACCAAGAAAGGATGTCTTGTATGATGAAAAAAGCTCCACTTCTTATGGTTGCTGCCCTGGCAGCACTCACCTTGACTGGTTCCTTCCTGGTCAGCTCTTCCGTAGAAGCGGCTGACAAATCTGACAAAGCCACTGTCCAGCAGGAACAACAAGCCAAAGCCCCCAAGAAACTGAAACCTTGGGAAGAAAAATACTATGAACTTCATCCAGAAGCTAAAAAGCAAGATGAAGAAAAAGCCAATCCCTCTAAACATCACTCTTCTGATGATGATGAAAATTGGCATCGCCTCTAATTTCTATTTCATTTGAAAATTTTGCTAAGTTAAATAAACCATGGGATGAATTTCTTTTGTAAAAAGGTGGCTCAAGTTTCTAAAGTTGCTTAGGTTGCTCGAATGTGACCATAAACGCTAGCGTTATCATCTCGCTTAAGAAACCTGAGAAACTTAAGAGGCCTTAGTAACCTATAATTTCTAGCGAAATCATACCTAATAACACAAAACCTAACTTAACACTAAAATCTTCCAAAGGAGAATACCCCTATGAGAAACCTGAAAAAACATCTACTTATCGCTGCTTCGACTCTAGCCATTCTGACTGCCGGTGCCGTTTTTGGAAACCAAAGCTACGCAGCCGATGAAAGCCGAGATTACCATATTTCTTTAATCTATGCAGATAAAAATGGTCCCCATCATCGCCCCACCCCGGCAGAAGTCCATCACAGAAGAATGATGGATGCTCCCTGCCCACCGGAATGCAGACCCCCACGTCCCCCGAAACACCATCACCACAAACACCATGATCACTTCGATAGAAGAGATTTTAATGATGATGATAAAGATTAATTGTATATCTAAAAGCGCTGCTTTCTTGCAGCGCTTTTTTGCTGAGAATTTAGGGGAACGCTAATCGAATCAAAGAGTTTGAAATTATATGAAATTTTATCTTTTATTTATCTCCTGTTACTCCTTCTTTTGATGACTTTCTTTATAATAAGAAGATAAAAATAGGTTCCTCCTGTGCTATAATGGAGAATAGACTAAGAAAATAACTGAGGAGGGAAAAAATGATTTCCATTGTAACTCCTGTATATAATGAAGAAGGAAATGTGGTTTTCTTTCATGACGAAGTAACAAAGGTCATGAAAGAAATGGGAATGGACTATGAAATCATCTATGTCAATGATGGGTCCAAAGATAAAACTGACATTCTGATTCACCAGCTAGCCGCAAACGACCCCCATGTGCGAGCTCTTACCTTTGCCCGCAACTTCGGTCATCAAATCGCCATCACCTGCGGCATGGATTTTGCCAAAGGCGATGCGGTCATCACCATGGATGGAGATATGCAGCACCCACCGGCTCTGATTCCGAAGCTCATCGAAAAATGGCAGGAAGGGTACGACATCGTACAAACCGTCCGTACCGCCACAGAAGATGCGGGATTCATTAAGAAACTCACCTCTTCCGGGTACTATGCAGTGATCAATTCCATTTCCACATCCAAAGTGGTTCCTGGCGGTTCCGATTTCCGCCTCATGGACAGAAAAGCTCTGGATGCTTTCCTGCAATTCAGAGAACATGCCCGGTTCATCCGCGGCATTGTGGGCGGCTTAGGATTTAAACAAGCCACCATCGAATTTGAAGCCCCGGCTCGTCATGCAGGGGTATCCAAATTCTCCATGAAAAAAATGCTTCACTTTGCTATGGATGGAATCATCACCAATTCCACCTTGCCACTTCGCATGGCCTTTTACATGGGACTTTTTGCCGCTCTTATCGGCATCGTGGTGATTCTTCACGTCCTCTACTGCGTCATCACAGACCAAGCCGTCCCCGGCTGGGCCACCATGACCATCCTAACCACCGTCTTCGGCAGCATGAACCTCATGTGCCTGGGTATCATCGGCGAATACATCAGCCGTATTTCTGAAGAAACCAGAAATCGCCCCCTCTACTGGCTAGCGGACGACACAGCGACACACTTAGATAATCCCTATAGACAAACCCATGATAATCCCTAGATGTTAAATAGTTAGGAGTGAGGAATTAGGAGTGAGGAATGGTGGCGGCGAGCCCTTGAATTGCTCTTATACCGATTGGCATACATAGCAAGATACCTCTTTATATAGCTCGCCGAGGTGATGGGCAGAAACAGATAAAATCATTTTTCATTTAAAACACCATACTAAAGGTTATCATTCTGCTAATTTCTTCTACGAAACATGGCCTGCTATCGCAAACAACAAGGTTATAAAGGTTATAAAAGGTTATAGGAATACCGTTCTCGCATAACCCTAAATAACCTTTTTACCCCTGTCGCTTGCCTGCATGGTTCTATGTTAGAAACAGCACAATAATAACCTTTATACATATCGTTTCACGTGAAACATGACTCTACCCGATTTATAAAAAGGGGTATGGGGGCGCTTCCAAATTTTGTGCGCCCCTTCCGCCACTCCTCACTCCTAATTTCTCACTCCTAACTTTATACCTATCCATATAAATACCAGATGAAACTAACGAAATCATCACAACGAAAGGAGCTTTCTCTTGGCTAATTTTTTTGAAAGTGAATTGTTTGCTGAATTAAGCGAAGACTTGAAGCAGTCTTCCCGTTTTACCGCTACGTACCGCATTGCGGCCTCTGATTATGAAGAAGCGAAAAAGCTGGCATTTGGTGTCTGCGTAGAACAGACCGTCGAATGTCCCTATGAACTGGTAAAAGGCACTCCCATCGCCGATTCCATCGTAGGACAAATCGATGATTTGAAAAAAGCCCCTGAACCAGGTGCTTACTATGCCACCATTTCTTACGAACCAGAAGCCGTAGGGGATGAAATGGCAGAACTCATCAATATGCTGTTTGGAAATACCAGTTTGCAGCCCGGTATCCGTCTCATGTCCTTTGACCTGCCGGAAGCCATGTATGACAACTATCCCGGCCCTCGTTTCGGTCGCAGTGGTCTCCGTGACCTGTGCGGCGTGCAGAGAGGTCCGATTTTCATGTCTGCCATCAAACCACTGGGAAAATCCCCGAAAGAACTGGCAAAAATGGTGTACGACCTGGCCCTGGGCGGCTGCCCGATCATCAAAGATGACCATAGTCTCATGAACCAGTCCTATGCCCCCTTCGAAGAACGGGTACTGCAGTGCGTCATGGCATTGGCTGATGCAAAAGAAAAGACCGGCAAAAAGAGTATATACATCGCCAATTGCACTGCCGATGGATTGGAATTCCTGCAGCGTGCTTACAAAGCCAAAGAAATCGGCGCTGATGGCATCATGGCTGCTCCTGCCATCACAGGTTTTACCATGATTCATGATTTGGCGCGAGACCCAGACTTCAATCTTCCAATTTTCGTTCATCCCTGCTTCTCCGGTCCACAGGTACTGTCTAAGGATTCTGGTATTTCTCCTTTCTGCTACTATGGACAGCTGTCCCGCTTGGCCGGTGCCGATGCGGTGATCTTCACCAGCTTCGGCGGTCGCTTCTCCTTCTCTCAGGAAACCTGCCAGAAAATCTGTGAAGGCACAGAAACAAAAATGGCCTACCTGAAACCAAACTTCCCAGTTCCTTCCGGTGGCATGCGCTGGCAGCTCTTCAAACGGATGGTGCAAGTATACGGCCCCGATGCCATTTTCCTGGTCGGCGGTGCCCTGCAGACAGAAGGCCCCGACCTGACCGCTAACGTGAAATTCTTCCTGGAAAAATTGGAAGAAGCAGTTAGATGAGATAATATGGGTGGAGACATTTCGATGCTACGAATAGCGAAAAAGGGTATGACTCTGCTATTTCCGCTTAACTAACACGCAGATACCAACGGTATCGCAAGGTTATAAAAGGGTATATAAGGTTATTTGATTCCCATAACCTTATATACCCCTTTTTGCTATGAAAAAAGAGTAATATCAAATGTTGTTGATTGTTGGTTTACCCATCCCCGTACCCCCAATGTCATTACGTTAAGGATTTACATTGGTAGGTATGATCCCGCTTTTGGTGACAGGTTGCTCAGGTTTCTCGAATGTGCTGATCGATGTTAGTGTCATCAATCCTAATTATCACTGGAAAACCGCTATATCTGACAAGGTTCTAAAGGTACTAAGGGTTCCTCGAATGTGCCTCTTGCCATATTCGTCATTTCGACCGATGGGATTTGTGCTTAATGACGCTGTAGAGTAGTCCAGTTCTATGTTGAACAAAAGTGGAGAAATCTTGTAACTCTATCGATAATCTCTCTAGTGTCACAAGATTTCTCCACTTCTGTCTAACATAGTCACAGAAAAACGATAGAGCCATCAAACACCAATCCCATCGTTCGAAATGACGAGAACGGTTAGCGGCACATTCAGGGGCCCTTAGAACCTTGAGCAACCTGAGCGACCTAAGCAACCTATACTTACCCTTCCCGCTGAAGGACCAATTTCTTTTCCGCTTCATTTCTCCAATGAAGTACACCAGAGAGAATGAAGGCCAGGGCCAGCATGGCAGCGAAGAGGTACAGGGTGGCACCATAGCCGCCGGTGGCTTCTTTCATCAGAGCCAGAATCAATGGTCCTGCCACGCCGGCCATGCCCCACGCGGTCAGAATGGATCCATGAATGGCGGAGAGTTGTTTCACGCCAAAAATATCCGACAAGAAAGCCGGCATGCAGGAGAAGCCGCCGCCGTAGCAAGAAATGATGGACAGCACCAATATTTCAAATACATAGGGATGATGGGTCCCGGCCAATTCTAGAAAGGCTACCACTTCAAAGGCAAAGAAGAGCAGGTAGGTCTGGCCCCGACCGATCCAATCCGATACAGTAGACCAGAAGATGCGACCGCCGCCATTGACCACGCCAATGACGCCCACCAGGGAAGCGGCTTCGCTGGCAGAAAGGCCAATCACTTCCTGTGCCATAGGAGAGGCCACGGCCAGAAGACCAATGCCACAGGTAATATTGGTAAAGAAAATCCACCAAAGTACATACCATTTCCATGTTTTCATGGCTTCTTTTCTCGTCATTTGCGGGCCCACCAGGGTCCGCTTTTTTCCTTTGGCCGATTCTTCTTTCAGCACATCGGAAAGCATGACTGGAATTTCACCAACCTTGGGCGGACGAAGATAGGACGCCGACAGAACCATCACCACCGCATAGGCTACGCCAAGAATCAGGAAATTCGTTACCAGGCCATAGGCATCGACCAGAAACCGCATCACAGGACCGGCCACCAAAGCAGCGAACCCAAATCCCATGATAGCCAGGCCAGTCGCAAAGCCGCGATGACGGGGAAACCATTTCACCAAGGTCGACACCGGTGTGATGTACCCCACGCCGAGACCAATACCACCAATCATGCCGTAGCATATATATAATAGAAGGGCCGAATGGACATGAATGGCCCAAGCAGTCCCCAAAAGACCACTGCCAAAGAAACAAGCCGACACCATCCCGCTCTTCGCCGGCCCCATCCGTTCCACCACGCTGCCTAAAAAGCCAGCGGAAAGTCCTAGAAATAAAATAGCAATGGAAAAAGCCCAAGTCGTTTCTGACAAAGTCATCCCCATGGTTTCCATCACAGGTTTGGTCAACACGCTCCAAGCATACACACTTCCAATGGACATATGAATGCCCACAGCCGCTAAGGCGATCAGCCAACGATTTTTTCTCATAAATTTGCCTCCTTATACTGATAGTTAGGAGTTAGGAGTGAGGAATTAGGAGTGAAGGCCGGCGAGCTCTCGCATTGCTCTTATACCGATTGATACTAAGTAGCATGATTCCTTTTTATATAGCTCGCCGAAGATTGAAACGGTTATCGTCATATTTCATAAAAAACGATAGTTGCAAAGATTATTGTTCTGCTTACTATCTCTAACCAGAAACAATAGCCTTTATAGAAAAAGGGGTATTGGGGGCACTATATGAATTGTATGCCCCTTCCGCCACTCCTCACTCCTAACTCCTCATTCCTCACTTTGTAACGTCTAACTACCAAAAGAATAGAGGAAATCCGTCAGGGACAAAAAAATCCGCCTGAGTAGGTTTCCCTGCCCAGACGGTCGGCTGCTATGGCCTTGCGGTTCACGTGGTCTTTTCCACATTATTCCGTCAGTTCCGCAAAGCTTTCTATTGTGTTCTCAATGTACCATGATCCGGTGGGCGTGTCAATGGTACACTTTTAGGCAATTAGGAATGAGGAATGAGAAATTAGGAATGAAGGCCGGCGAGCCATCGCATTGCTCTTATAACGATAGACGTCAAGTGGCATGATTCCTTTTTATATAGCTCGCCGAGAATGGAGTGGGAAACGGATAGAGTCATGTTTCACGAGAAACGTAACGATAAAAGGTTATTATTCTGCTGTATTGTATGTCTAACATAGAGCTGCTCGGAGTGGTGACAAGGTTATGAAGGGTTATAGAAGGTTATGAGACTATCGGTAGCCTCATAACCTTCTATAACCTTTTATAACCCTGTTGCTTACTTCCAAGATTCCATGTTAGAAATACACTGCAGCACAATAATAACCTTTATTAAATGGGCGCTTTATAAGTTGTGCGCCCCTTCCACAATTCCTAATTTCTCATTCCTCATTCCTAATTGCCTTTTTGATAATGAGTTTTATCATCTCTGACTTATGCGATGTATACAACATTTTAAGTTATATTTTTCATATTTCGCATACATATACGAAAACCTATGATTAAAATAGATATCATGATTCTTTTTGTAAAATCAATAATTTATTTCAAAATTATTGATTGATTTTTGGCATTTCCATGATATAATTGAAAAGAAGTTTTAAGACAATAACAATAATTTCAAAAGCACGCTTAATACTTCGGGCTTCTACCTTATTCTTTTTTAAGAGTAATCCGGGATACCACTCTTCATTTGCTATCATTATAAACAAGGTCCCTTTTCCCGACCTTGTTTTTTGATGCTCATTTTTTAGGAAATTGTTGTTAGTTGTTAGTTGCTGGTTGTTGAAAACCAGGAAACCAACAACTAACAACCAGCAACAAATCCCATGAAGAGTCACCCTTTATTATATATTTCACATATAGTAGTTATTGTAGAAATTGGAGATGATGAGTTTGTCAATGAAACAGCTTGTGATGCGACTGGGCGAGATGGTACTCGTTCTGATCGGCATCAGTTTCATTACCTTCTGTCTGATCATGCTGGCCCCGGGCGATCCGGTCCGCCAGATGATTGCCGGTAATGAAGATATTATTGTTAGTCAGGTAGAAATCGATGCACTCCGCCATGAATTGGGATTGGATAAGCCGTTCCTCTTCCAGTACCTGGATTGGCTCGGTCGTGTGGTGCAGGGGAATTTTGGTTTCTCCTTCATGATGAAGAAACCAGTTATCGATGCGGTCATGGAAGCACTTCCTGCTTCTGTTATTCTGGCCCTGGCTTCCTCTGTCTTCATGCTGGTTTTCTCCATTCCTCTTGGCATTTATACCGCTGTAAAACAGAATACCTGGTTTGACTACCTGGTTCGCGGCTGCACCTTCGCTGGTGTATCTGTACCAAACTTCTGGATGGGCCTTATGCTTCTGTGGGCTTTCGCTCTGAAACTGTCCATCTTCCCAATCGTCGGTGGCTCCGTATCCATCGAAAACCTAATTCTTCCAATGTGCACCTTGGGTATCGTTATGTCTTCTAAATATACCCGTCAGGTTCGTGCCACCGTGCTGGAAGAACTTCATCAGGATTATGTCATGGGCGCTCGTGCCCGCGGCATTCCGGAAAGTCAGATTCTTTGGAAAGAAGTACTTCCAAACGCACTGCTTCCATTGGTTACCCTCTTCGGCCTCGCTTTCGGTTCTCTGTTGGGCGGTGCTGCTGTCGTAGAAATCGTATTCTCCTGGCCGGGACTTGGCTACATGGTCGTTCAGGCCATCACCTATCGTGACTTCCAGACCGTACAGGCCATTGTCCTCTGGATTGCCTTCATGTACATGATGATCAACCTGGTGGTTGACTTGTCTTACAACCGGCTGGATCCAAGACTGAGAAAAGGAGGTCATTAATAGTGGAAAGCTTAATGAAAGGTTTCAAGGAAAATAAAGCCTTCCGCTTTACTTCCCTCTTGGTGGTTCTTCTCATTGCCATTACCCTTTTGGCCCCAGTGATTGCGCCCCATGACCCCTTAGCGGCTGTCATGAAAGATGCCAACCAAGCACCATCTGCTGCGCATCTCTTCGGTACCGATAAACTGGGCCGTGATGTACTGTCCCGTATTCTCTACGGTGCCAGCTATTCTTTGACCAGCGTTATCGCTCTGGTTGCTTGCATTTTCGTTGTTGGTACCACCATGGGTATCATTTCCGGTTACTTCGGTGGTGTGGTAGATATCGTCATCATGCGTATCGCTGATATGATGATTTCCTTCCCAGGGGTTATCCTGGCTATTGCTATCGCCGGTATCATGGGCGGTTCTCTCATCAATGCGATGATCGCACTGACCGCCGTAACTTGGACGAAATATGCGCGTCTCTCTCGTTCTATGGTTTTGAAAATCAAGAGAAGAGAATTCGTCGATGCGGCTATCGTATCCGGTGGTTCCTCTATCCATATTCTCTGGACTCATATTCTTCCAAATATTCTTCCGCTCATGGTCATCACCGCTGCTGCTGATATCGGCGCTATGATGATGGAACTGGCAGGCCTTTCCTTCTTAGGCTTCGGCAGCCAGCCGCCAGCACCGGAATGGGGCCTCATGCTGAACGAAGGTCGTCAGCAGCTCCAGACCGCTCCATGGCTCATGTTCTTCCCAGGTCTTTCTATTTTCATCACCGTCGTAGTATTCAACCTCTGGGGTGACTCCCTCCGCGACGTTCTCGATCCGAGAAACGAACACTAATAAAGGCAGTTAGAAGTTAGGAATGAGGAGTTGGGAGTGAAGGTGCGGCACACAACTTATAAAGTGCCGCAAAGTTTTATAAAAAAGGGGTATTGGGGCCCTATACGAATTGTGGGCCCCTTCCACCACTCCTCACTCCTAATTTCTCACTCCTCACTATTTCAAGATTTTCCATATCATTTATATGTTTATATTTCCAAATTCTATTTTACGAAAGGAAGCGTACACAATGAAATCTATTTACAAAAAAGGTGCTCTTATGGCTGCAGCAGCTCTCATGGCTTTTGGTCTCGCAGGATGCGGTGGCGACAGCGGCAGTTCTTCCAAAGGCCCGAAAGATACTCTGACCGTAGGTGTTACCAACTTTGCAGATAGCCTGGAACCGACAGATAACTACTTTGGCTGGCAGGTTATGCGTTACGGCATCGGCGAATGTCTGGTTCACTTCGATGACAAGATGAACTCTGAACCATGGATTGCTGAAAGCTGGAAAGTTTCCGACGACAAAATGTCCTGGACCTTCAAGATCAGAGACATTAAGTTCTCCAACGGCACACCGGTTACCGGCGAAGCCGTTAAGAAATCCATTGAACGTACCTTTGCTAAAGCTCCACGTGCGAAAGCTATGTTCGAACTGGACCACATCACCGCTGATGGCCAGAATGTAACCATTTACACCAAGAAACCAGTAGCAACCCTTCCGGGTATGCTGGGCGATCCGCTCTTCATCATTGTAGACGTTGATTCCGACGGCAAAGTAGACTTCGCTAAACAGGGCCCAGTCTGCACCGGTCCATACATGGTTAAATCCTTCTCCAAAGCTAAGACTGAACTGGACGCTAACCCGAACTACTACGAAGCTGTTCCATTCAAACACACTGTAGTTAACACCATCGATGACCCGAATACCCGCGCTATGGCTCTTCAGAAAGGCGAAATCGACGTCGCAGTTAACGTAGCACCTGGGGATATGCAGCTCTTCAAAGATACCAGCAAATTCACCACTTCCACCATTTCCTCTATCCGCGACGTACTGGCTCGTCTCTCCGTGAAGGAAGGCAAACCGATGGCTGATAAGAGAGTCCGTCAGGCACTGCTCCAGTCCCTGGACCGTGACACTTACTGCAAGGTTCTTCTGCAGGATACCTTCACCCCAGGCGGCCCACTGCTTCCACCGTCTGTAGACTTCGGGTTCGATGAACTGAACAAATCCTACCCAGATAAGACCAACGTAGAAAACGCTAAGAAACTCTTGGAAGAAGCTGGCTGGAAAGATACCGATGGCGATGGCTATGTAGATAAAGACGGCAAACCGCTGGAACTGGACTTCATCTTCTATTCTGGCCGTGCAGAACTGCCGCTCTTCGCAGAAGCTACCCAGTCCGATGCTAAGAAAGTGGGCATTAAGATTAACCTGAAGAACGTTGACTACAACGTACTGGACGGCATCGGCACCCGCGGCGAATATGACCTGCTGATTTCCAACGTACTGGCTGAACAGGCTGGTGACCCAGAAGTCTTCATCAACATGTACTGGAAGACCAACAAAGATGGTTCCAACCCGCAGAACGGCTCTGGCTACAGCAACCCAGAATACGATGCCCTCTCCGATCAGCTGGCTTCCGAATTTGACCCGGCTAAACGTAGAGACATCATCATTAAGATGCAGAAGATCATCCAGGACGACGCAGCTACCCTGGTATTCGGCTATCCACAGACCAATATGATTTCCAACAAGTCTGTCGCTCATGCTGATATCAAACCGTGCGACTACTACTGGATCACCAAGGACATCACTCCAGCAAAATAAGGTGACTAGTGACTGGTAGACTGGTGCCTCGTTCATCTATCTATACACTTTTCACAAACAGGTTAGCCCTTCGGGCATGTTATAAAGGGTTATATGATTCCGTATAACCCTTTATAGCTTTTATACCTCAAATATAAGTGATTAGGCATGAGTAGCTAGGGGGGTGGAAATATAAAATTCCGCGGTGCTTTCAAATTTTACGCGCCGCCACCACCATTCCTCACTCCTCACTCCTCATTCCTAACTTCTTATCAAACCGTTTCACAAACCAAAAGAATCCAATCTAAGAATTACCAATAATAAGGAGCCTTACATGCTATTAGAAGTCAAAGACCTGGGTATCGCCTATGGCAATAAAGAACCCATCGTCCGCCATGTCAGTTTCAATCTGGACCAGGGCGAGATTCTTGCTATCGTTGGCGAATCAGGCTCAGGCAAAACTACAGTTATCCGCGCCATCCAGCACGTACTGCCTGGCGGCGGCCATATAGCGGAAGGACAGGTTATTTTCAACGGCGAAGACACCCAGAAACAGACTCCTGAAATGCATAGAAGTCTCTGCGGCACAGACGTGTCTATGATTTTCCAGGACAGCGGTGCCATGATGAATCCGATTCGTACCATCGGTACTGAATTTAGAGAATTCCTGGCTGTCCATGGTGTGACTGACGCCAAGGAAGCCCATGACCTGATGATTTCCATGATTGAAATGGTGCGTCTCCCCAACCCGGAACACATCCTGGAATGTTACCCCTACGAACTGTCCGGTGGTATGAGACAGCGTGTAGGTATCGCCATGGCTATGGCACTGAAGCCGAAACTGCTTCTGGCCGATGAACCAACCTCCGCTCTGGACGTAACCAACCAGGCCATCATCGTTAAAGAAATGATGAATGTCCGCGATAGAATGAATACATCCATCATCATCGTAACCCATAACATGGGTGTATCTGCCTACATGGCCGACTACATCATGGTTATGAAAAAAGGACGCATGGTGGAATACGGCAAAGCAGAAGACGTCATTTACCATCCAAAAGAAGAATATACCAGAATGCTCCTCTCTGCAGTTCCGAAGATGGGAGGTAGTATGTAATGAAAAATTACGGTGAAGAAATCCTTCGTATGGAAAATATCTGCAAAGTATTTGACCTTGGCGAAGGCAAGAAATTGGTAGCAGCCGATAACGTCACTGTAGAAATTCACAAAGGCGAAACCGTAGGTATCGTCGGCGAATCCGGCTCCGGTAAATCTACCCTGGCCAAAATGCTGACCCGCCTCTACTCTATGACCAGCGGGAAAATCATTTTCCACGGCAAAGACATTACAAACCTCAAAGGGGAAGAACTCCGTCAGCATAGAAAATCCATCCAGATGGTCTTCCAGGACCCATCCACTGCATTCAACCCGAAACAGCGTGTCCGTGAAATCATCTGCGAACCACTGAAAAACTTCGGACTGATTCAGAACAGTGAAATGGATGCGAAAGCCAAAGAAATGCTCCGCCTGGTTGACCTTCCGGAAGATTTCTCTGACAGATATCCAAACAACATGTCCGGTGGTCAGCGTCAGCGTATCGCTATCGCTCGTGCTCTGGTTCTCGAACCAGAAATCATCGTCTGCGATGAAGCCACTTCCGCCCTCGATGTATCGGTACAGAAAACCATCCTGGAATTGTTGGATAAGCTGCAGAGAGAAACCCATGTGGCTTATATGTTCATTTGCCACGACTTAGCACTGGCCAATATGTTCTGCGACAACATCGTTGTCATGCAGCATGGCAAAGTGGTAGAAAAGATTCATGACCTTCGTGAAGCCAAAGATCCATACTCCAAGAAACTTATGGCATCGGTTTTCACCATTGAAGAAGGGAAGAATAAGGTTCTGCCAGATGAGCTGTTTAACTAAGGCGTCATCTTCGATGAAGGTTATAATCCTGATGATTCCGTTTGTGTCATTTGGCATGTAAACGGATAGGCAAAGGGTTATAATCCTACTGACTTCGATAATGTAACAAATAAAAATACCGCTATCAGCTAGGTTATAAAAGGTTATGCAAACCTCTTGTAACCCGCTGGTAGCGGTATTTTTATTTGTTACAGCTATATTTCATACCAGGGATAGTATCAGACAGAGTCTCTATTTTATAGGTGGGAAGTTTGAAATAAAAATAAAAAGAGGGATTTGGGCGCCCTATAATTTGATGCGCCCCTTCCACCACTCCTCACTCCTAATTCCTCACTCCTCACTATTTCCTAATTCCTAGAGCCTAGCTACTAATCCCCACCAGTCACCAAATATATATTCCGCGGCGCTATATGAATTGTGCGCCGCCACCACCATTTCTCACTTCTCACTTCTCACTTCTAACTTCTAACTGCCTTTATATCAATCCGCGAACCAAAATCCCAAAGATCATCACTGGCAGAACGTATTTGAAATAGGGGCGAATCCAGCAAGGCAGTTTGATACCTTCCCCGATATTGACTTCTTTCAGATAGTTATCAAATCCCCACCCATATTTGGTGGTGCAGAAGAGAACAAAGAGGAGAGAACCGCCAGGCAGGACCAGGGAGCTGACGATGAAGTCTTCGCAGTCCAGGATGCCTTTTCCGAGAAGTTGCACATCACTCCATACATTAAAGCCCAGCACGCAGGGGATACTACCAAAGAACACCAATGGCAAAAGGGTAAGTACCGATTTCTTACGGCTCCAGCCGAAGTTATCCATGCAATTCCCGATCAGACTTTCAAAAACTGCCGTAACCGTAGAGAAGCTGGCGAACGTCATGAACAGGAAGAACAAGCCGCCCCACAGCTGGCCCATGGTCATATTGATGAAAATATTGGGCAGTGTGACAAATATCAAAGATGGACCTTCAGAAGGTGCCACACCGAAAGCAAAGCAAGCCGGGAAAATAATCATGCCCGCCATGAGAGCCACGAAGGTATCCAGCGCAGTGATGCGAATCGCTTCATCGGTCAAAGAATTTTCCTTTCCCATATAGCTGGCAAAGATTTCCATAGAGCCCTGTCCCACAGACAGCGTAAAGAAAGCCTGGAACATGGCCGCAGAAGCCACATTACCAATGCCTGCATCTATCGCGCGGCCCCAGTCAGGAAGCAGGTAAAATTCCAGCCCTTTTTCTGCACCCGGGAGGAATAAGCTATTCACCACCAGAATCATAATGAGGCCCAAAAGGCCCAGCATCATTACCTTGGTGACCTTTTCCAAACTCTTGGCCACCCCACCGGCACAAACGCCGAACCCGATCAGTACATTAAGCCCCATGTAGAAAAGCAATTCATAAGGATCTTTCAGCATATTTCCAAACGTATCTGCCACCGCTTTGGCATCCATGCCATTGAAAGAACCATCAATAAACCGCACAAAATAATCGACCATCCATCCAGAAATGGTGGTGTAATAAATCATCAGAATAAAACTGCCAATGAGGGCAATCCATCCATGGAGGTGCCAATAGGTTCCCTTCGGTTCCAATTTCTGAAATCCGGTTTTCACACTCTTATGACTGGCACGGCCCACCGCCAGCTCCATAGTGACTACCGGAATCCCTAATAGCACCAAAAAGGCCAAGTAAAAGAGGACAAATACAGCCCCGCCGTATTCCCCTGTAATAAAAGGAAAACGCCACACATTGCCGATACCAATGGCACAGCCGGCACTGACCAAAATAAATCCCAACCGGGATTTGAAACTATCTCTTGCTTCCATTCTACTTTTCTCCTATAAAAGTTTACACCTTATGTAGTGCCCCCTTCGGGGGAAAGGTGGTAGCCTTGGCTACCAAAAGGGGCAGCTCCAGCGGTATGAAATACCATGTGCGACAAGGCCCTCGGTGATGCCCGCTCCTATCGGTAAGCACCATTCGCTATGAGCGAATATTACTAGTCCCAGTCACTAGTCGCCTAAAATATAAATCTGCGGCACTTTATAAGTTGTGCGCCGCTACCGCCATTCCTCATTCCTAATTCCTCATTCCTAATTGCCCTTACATCAGTCCCCGAATTAGAATCACCAGAATCAGCACTGGCAGGACGTACTGGAAATAGGGTTTAATCCACAGCGGCATTTTCAGCCCCTGTCCTTTATTCACCTCAGCGATGTATTTATCAAAGCCCCAGCCCCACTTGGTGACGCAGAAGAGAAGATAAATCAGAGAACCGCCGGGAAGAAGGATATTGCTGACTAAGAAATCTTCGCTATCCAGTACGTCTCTGGCACCAATGAAATGAACATCACTAAGCACGTTATAGCCCAAGACGCAAGGAATGGAGAAGAAGAACACAATCAGCAGATTGATGATCACCGCTTTCTTCCGTTCCCAGCCGAAGTTATCCATGCTGCTGGCAATGAGATTTTCAAATACGGCAGTCACCGTAGAGAAACTAGCAAAGGTCATGAACACAAAGAACAGGGCACCCCAAAGCTGGCCCATAGGCATATTGATGAAAATCTTTGGCAAAGTAATGAAAATCAAAGACGGTCCCTGGTCCGGCTGCACGCTATAAGCAAAGCAAGCAGGGAAAATAATGAGCCCTGAAAGAATGGCTACAAAGGTATCCAGGCAAGCGATACGGACCGCTTCTCCTGTCAAAGTGAAATCATCGGACATGTAGCTCCCAAAAATTTCAATGGCTGCAATGCCCAAAGACAAGGTAAAGAAAGCCTGATTCATGGCTGCAGAAGCCACATTGCCAATTCCGGCTTCCACCGCACGATTCCAGTCAGGAAGCAAGTAAAATTCCAGCCCCGGTGCGCCCCCTTCCAGGAACACACTGTGCACGGCCAACACCACAATGAGAGCCAACAGGCAAAGCATCATAAACTTCGTGATCCGTTCCACCCCGTTGTGGAGCCCAAATCCGCAGACACCGAATCCCACAAACACAGTGATGGCCATGAAAATTCCCATTTCCATAGGACTTCCCAGCATGGCACCGAAGACTTTGCCCACTCCTTCGGTGGTTGTAGTGGCAAAAGTACCATTGACAAATTTCCAGAAATAAGCAAGCATCCAGCCGGATACAGTGGTGTAATACATCATCAGCAGATAGCAACCCAAAACGCAAAACCACCCATGGATATGCCACTTGCTGCCGGACTTCTCCAACGCCTGGTACCCCTGCACAGCACTCTTCCGGCTCCCACGCCCTACAGCCAATTCCATAGTCATGACAGGAATCCCCATCAAAACCAAGAACGCCAAATAGAATAAAACAAAAATAGCGCCACCATATTCACCGGTCACATAAGGAAATTTCCATACATTCCCGATGCCGATAGCACAGCCCGCACTGACTAATAGAAAACCCAGGCGAGACTTGAAATTGTCACGTTCTTTCATCGTCATCCTCCTAAATACAAACTGCTTCTATTTTATACTTTATATAAGATTGGTGCAAGGGATTGTTGGTGACTGGGGACTCGTGACTGGTAGCTAGGGATTAGGGGGGGACTAGCGAAATCACCTCTAGCGTCTTGGCTCCCCTGTCGGGGGAGCTGCCGAAGGCTGAGGTGCGCAAGCGAACTATATCACTAGAAGCAAAGCGACGCAGGGATATAGTGAGACGCCATTTCGAGCGAAGCGAAGATGGGCTGCACTATCGGTATACTTCGCTATGAACATAACAAGCGTCCCCGGTGATACCTGCTCCAAGCGGTTTATTATGAGGTTTTTCAAGATTCTCAAGGTTCTAAGGGTTCTAAGGGTTCTGAGGGTTCTGAAGGTTCGCCAAACGTGCCTCTACCCATATTTGTCATTTCGCCCGGTCGTATTTGTGCTATATGATAGGAAAGTACTGAAACACATTGTTTCGAGGAGTGGAGAAATCTTAACAATACCAGCGGTAAGGGCTTAAAGAATCACATCATATTAGCAAAATCAGAACGCCAATGATACCACCAGCGTTCCTCGTCTCATATGAGGCCCCTTAGAACCCTGAGAACCCTTAGAACCTTGAGCAACCTAAGTAATCTATCACCTACAACTTTTAAAAATATAAAAAATATTTTTTACCAAGGACAAAGACTGTCCTAGGTGATGACTATACTATATATAGAACCAGACAGCTGGACAAACTCCCTTTATCCAAGTCCATGATCACCCAAGTTGTCTGGTTCTTTTTTATTTCGGATGGACTGGTGACTCGTGACTGGTGACTAGGAAATAAGATTGCATCTCTAGCTATAATGTTGTTCTGTCGATTCCTTAACGCAAAACCCAATTATCACCATGTTTCATCAGTCACATCATTGTCACAAAACATCAAGAAGCCTCTTCCTCAGGAAGAGGCAGGCTCGCTTGCGATCTGGAGGACTAGTGAGCATAAGGTTCTGAAGTTTCTAAGGGTACAAAGGGTTCTCACGTTCCTCAAATGAGCTGATAAACGATGGCGGTATCATCTCATTCAAGGCCCCTTAGAACCCTTAGAACCTTTAGTACCCTCAGAACCTTTTCCCAGAACGGAATCATCCCATATCTCGCTTAACTTAATAGCATTGCAGTCATCAGTCACCAGTCACCAACATTATAATGCGGCGCTTCCAAATTATGTGCGCCGCCACCACCACTTCTCACTCCTCACTTCTAACTTCTCACTGCTTTTTATCCATAACACCCCATGGATGCAAAGGTTGCTAAGGTTTCTTAGGATACTAAGGTCTCTCACGTTTCTCGAATAAGCTAATGACGCTAGCGTCTATCGGCACATTCGGGGAACCTGAGCAACCTGAGAACCCTTAGAAACTTGAGCAACCTGTCACTACTAGCGGAATCATATCTACTAACGCAAATCCTTAACTTAACAGCATTGCCCATGTATGCACTATCCACATTACTAAATAGAAGTCGTATGCATTTTTTATATCATTGAAACTATTGACAGATATAACATCTTTCCGTTATAATCATGTACATCTTCACAAGAAACAAATCCTTTGAAGGGAAAGAGTAATTTTTCTCCTCGTCTTCTCAGAGAGCCGAAGGTTGGTGCAATTCGGCAGGACAGAAAAAATGAAAATCATCCCTGAGGTGCGATGCTGAATCATATTAAGCGTCGACGTGATTTCTACGTTATAAGAAACGCGTATGTTGGTACGTTGTAGAGTGTCTGAAATGGGTAACCTTTCAGGAACCAGGGTGGTAACGCGGAATTGTATCCGTCCCTCGTATGAGGGACGGATTTTTTTATTACCTGAAAATCATAAAGTCCCTGCTCTACCGTCAGTTAAAAGAAAGAAGGGATTCTTTATGGAAAGTGATATTATCAGAAATACGACAAACCACTAATGCATCACTAAAAGCGAAATGAAATAGCTATGGTGACTAGTGGACTCGTGACTGGTGACTAGGAAAACACACTCCCAGTCACGAGTCACCAACATTCACCCTAATTGTTCTGAAAGGAAATATAATTATGAAAAAACTTTGTAACTTAGCTGCTAAATATTTCGGCGTTCTTGCCGTTGTCTTTCTTGTCTTAGGTCTGGTGACCCCCACCAGCTGGCTCTGGATTCTTGGAAAAGTACAAGGTGTATCTGTCCTTTCTGTCCTTCTTGGTGTTATCATGTTTGGTATGGGAACCACACTGAACTGGAAAGATTTCCTGGTCATCTTCCGCCGTCCTAGAGATGTATTTCTGGGCGCTCTGGCCCAGTACACCATCATGCCATGCCTGGCATTCGGTCTGGCTATGCTTTTCCAGCTTGACCCGGGTCTGACCGCTGGTCTGGTTCTTCTCGGTGCTTGCCCTGGCGGTACCACCAGTAACGTCATCACCTACATGAGCAAAGGCGATCTGGCTTACTCCGTCACCATGACTTCCGTTTCCACTCTCCTTTCCCCACTGCTCACTCCGGCGCTGACTTTCATGCTCATCGGTAAAGAAATCAACTTTGACCCAGTGGGTATGTTCCTTTCCATCCTGCAGATCGTCATCCTCCCAGTTTGCATGGGCCTGGCTCTGAAATATTTCATGCCGAAACTGGCTGCTGTCGCTACTGACTACACCCCTGCTGTTTCTTCTGTCACCATCTGCCTCATCATCGCCGGCGTTGTCGGTGCTTCCCACAAAGCACTCATGGATAACCTGGGTGTCATCCTCGCTGTAGTGGTTCTCTTCAATGCTCTCGGTTATGTTCTCGGCCTCGGTGTAGCAAAACTCTGCGGCCTCTCCTGGAAAAAAGCAGTTACCCTGTCTGTGGAAGTAGGCATGCAGAACTCCGGTCTCGCTACTGGCCTCGCCAAAGTTCACTTCGCTTCCATGCCAGCCGCTGTCGTACCTGGCGCGATCTTCTCCGCTTGGTTCACCATCTCCGGTGCCGTCCTCGCTTGGGCATGTGTCAACTACCTGAACCCGAAATATGGCGAAGAAGAAGCACTCGAAGAAGAAACTGTTGTCAACACAGTAGCAGCAAACTAATTTAGTAGCCAGTGACTGGTGACTAGTGACTAGAAAATATATCCAGTCACCAGTCTACAAGTCACTAGTCACCATTTATTTACGAAAGAAGGAATCTTACTATGAACCATCAATTCTTACCAAGCTATACCATCGGAACTGACGCTTATGACAGCGTATATGACGTATGCCACTATTTCGGAAAAACCGCTATCCTGGTGGGCGGCCATAAATCTCGTGCTGCCGCTGAAGGCAAACTCCGTAAAGCACTGGAAGGAAAGATGGAAATCTTAGATTCCCTCTACTACGGCGGCGATGCCACCTATGAAAATGCAGAAGCATTGAAACAGAACGAAGCCTTCCAGAAAGCGGACATGGTCTTCGCTATGGGCGGCGGCCGTGCCATCGATACCGCAAAGAAAGCCGCTGGCGAAATGGGCAAACCTTATTTCACCTTCCCAACCCTGGCTTCCAACTGCGCTCCTGTCACTGCGGTAGGTGCTTACTACTACCCAGATCACACCTTCCGTCAGGTATACTATGTGAGCCGTCCCGCTTTCCACACCTTCATTGACACCGACGTCATCGCTCATGCACCGAAAGATTACCTCTGGGCCGGTATCGGCGATGCACTCTCCAAACAGTACGAAGTAGAATTCTCCTCCCGTGGCGACGAACTGACCTATGGCAGAAGCCTGGGCGTACAGCTCGCAGGCGGCTGCTCTGCTGGCCTTCTGAAATACGGCGAAGAAGCCCTGAAAGCCGTCGATGAAAAGAAAGTCAACTATGCCCTCGAATACGTAGCACAGAACATCATCTTCTCCACCGGCCTCATTTCCAACCTGGTACCAGAAGATTACAACTCCAGCGTAGCTCACGCCCTGTATAACTCCCACACCGGCGTAGCCCACGAAGGAGCTCACCTCCACGGTGCCGTTGTATGCTATGGCGTCCTGGTTCTCCTCACCCTGGACGGACAGCTGGAAGAAAGAAATAAACTCTACGAATTCTGCAAAAAGACCGGCCTCCCACACTGCCTCGCAGACGTAGGCCTCACAGACTGCAAAGAACTGGTCCTGAACGCCCTTCCAAAACCGGATCTGAACAAAGTCCCCTACCCGGTTACCGAAGAACTGCTCACCAAAGCAATTCAGGATGTGGAAAACTTAAAATAACCTATAAATGAAAAGAGTCTCATCGATATGATGAGGCTCTTTTTAAATAGTGAGGAGTGAGGAATTAGGAGTGAGGAGTGGTGGAAGGGGCGCACAATTCATATAGCGCCCCAATACCCCTTTTTTATAAAGTGAGTCGTTAATCGTAGACTGTTGGTAGTATCTGTATACCGCTTGCTGCTCTTTACTAACGGCATACAGAAATCGGCGAGCATATAGAAAAGAACTTGGTGATAGTAGATTGTATCCGTATAAGAGTAATTCGAAGCGCTCGCCGGCCTTCACTCTTCACTCCTCATTCCTAACTCCTCACTATATAAAAAGCGGTCAGGCATCGCAGTTGACACCTGACCGCTTTTCTCACATATTTATTGCATCCCAAACGGTTCATTTCCGCTTCCTGGGAGTCGATATACCCCGGTTCCCCACAGGAAAAGAAGGATTTCTACAGCCCGTTTTCCCAAAGGTTCTAAAAAGCTTTCGTAAATGTCATCCATAGTTTCCCCTCCTTTTTGAGAAAGATAATCAATAAACAATACAACTTGTTCTGTAAGTATCATAGCACATAAAAAAGCGAGGAATCTATCATCAATTCCTCGCCTTTGTGCGTTACCATATAAATCGAATAAAATGTACGGCATCTATATGCGTTTACCCGATAAATCTTACATTTCAATGATATCTATATCGTAAAAGGTTATTATCTATGATTTCTTTAATAGCACATTGTATGTAAATGGACTTTCACAAGGTTATTATTCTGCTGACTTCTCTCATGCAACAAAGAAAAATACCGCTATCATCAAGGTTATAAAAGGTTATGATCACGCAGTAAAATAACCTTTTATAACCTTGATGATAGCGGTATTTTTTTATTTGTTGGACATATCAGAAACCGCAGAACAATAACCTTATGACAAGCGTTTCCATAAAATAAGACACAAAAGGTTTTAGCAATGATAACCTTTTAAAAATTACGGTACTTCGTGATTTGATATTCTATCGGTATATCTACTATTTAAAGTATTTCTTCACAAAGTCTACGATCCCAATCCGAAGGGTGGTGCCTGACAGATAGGCCAAGGGGCCTGCTTCTTTTCCGAAGTCAAATCGAATTTCTGCGGAGCAAAGAAGTTGCCGCTTTTCTTTATATTGCCGGTTTAGTGCTTTGGAACCATATTTATCATCCCCCAGAAGCGGATGACCCACATAGGCCATTTGGCTTCGGATTTGATGGGTACGGCCTGTCACCAGATGGCACCGCACCAGAGAGAACTCACCTGCCACCGCCAGCCGTTCATATTCCGTAATGGCCGTTTTAGACCCCTTCACCGGTTCCTGCGACACATAGACCTGGTTCTTTTTAGCATCTTTAAATAGCTGATGTTTCAAAATACCTCTTGCTGGTTCCATCCGTCCCCGCACCACTGCCAAATAGGATTTGCTGATTTTTCTGTCCTTAATCAGTGCCATTAAGCGGTCCCGATCGTCCTCTGATTTGGCAAATAGAAGAATCCCCTGGGTATTGAAATCAATGCGGTGCACCGGATAGGCTTTCGGTTCTCCTTTTTGCGCCAGATACCCATTGACCCGGTCCAGCATGGTGTCCTTTGTTTTCCCGGTCACATCCAAAGACAACACCCCCGCCGGCTTATTCACTGCCACAATGTGGGCATCCTCATACAATACCACCACAGGCTTTGGCACCGATTTCTTTTCCGCCGTTTCCAGCACAAAGGATTTCACCTCATCCCCAATGGCCAGATGATACGACGGCTCTTCCTTCTTGCCATTCACTTTAATTTTCTTCGTTCGAAGGGCCTTCATAAACAACGACCGAGGCCAATGTTTCTTCTCCATCAGAAACACATCCAGCCGCTTCCCTTGCTCCTTCTTGGTTATGGTAAATACTTCCATAGGTCTCCTTTATTACACGTTGCACAGGTTTCTCAAGGTTCTCAAGGTTCTCAAGGTTCTCAAGGTTCTCGCCCCATTAGAAATCTAACGATTTTCTCGAAGCCAGAACCTTTTGATATCCAGTACATCGCCATGTTTCACTAACGATGTCATCACTACAGAACCCCTAAGAGCCCCTTCCTCAGGAAGGGGCAGGCTCGCTTGCGAGCCGGGGATAGGCCGATGAAGAAGAGTTGTTCGACTAGCCATCTTTGCAGAACGTCAACAGCGCTATATGCTTCATCACAATATATTTCGCTAGTGCGAGCTATCCCCCCTGCCCCCCTTCAGCGAAGGGGGGTAATCGCTAGCGCAAATGCCGCTACATTCCCCTAGTCACCAATATCTTCTTCATACAAAATAGAATCGGCCATATGCCTTGCCATAGCGCATAACGTTTGTCGCACTTCTTTCTCGTGCTCTCCTGCCACATCAAAAGCGCCGCACACAGCCTGTGATAAATAAGCCAATGCGGGACCATGATTTTCTTTATTGATAATACATTCTACTGTGCCATCGGTAAATGTATTGATCACTACCGCCGGCTGCCCAATCTCTTTCATAACGATCCTCTATTCTTGTTGTTAGTTGTTAGTTGTTAGTTGCTAGTTGTTTGTTGTTGGAACTCCCAGTCCATAGCGTACTGTATCGCTAAAATATAAACATCACTTCATACAAGTTATGGGTTTATGGTTTACGTTCCGAGTCCCATATTCATACAAATCAGGACTTGAAAACTTCATTGGTTTAAGGTTTATATACATCATGAACCCGTAAACCAATGACATTTTCTTTTAAGCTGAATTGTCAGATATGAACTCGGAATATAAACCATAACCCCAAAACACAATAAACGAGAAATGTTTAAATATCAACGACACAATATACCAGTTACCAATTATTATATCAAAAACCCCCCTTTCTTTCATGGAAAACAAGCCTTTTGCTTCTGCAAGTTGCAGCTTATTGCCTGCAAGATGCAATATATAGCCTTTAAGTAATAATAAATATTTTTAATTAGCTATAGCTTATGCATTTTTGTATAATGAAATCATAATTTACGAAGCTCTTACCTGCTATACCACATTCGTGCCGAAAGGGGAGTGGCACCATGAACAATATGGAATACCTGGAATACGAAGGCAGTCGCCTACTAGACTATGCACTGGGCACCTTTTCCAAAGGCAGCTCCGGTGATTTGACCAATGATATGGAACGAGTCCTGTTAGCAGAACATCCCGATTTATCACTGGAAAAGCAAGAACAACTGCAGGATTTCTTCTGGGAATATGTACTGTTCCGTCTGTACATCACAGACTGCCGGATTCGCAACTTCCAAGACTGCTTTGGGAGCCGTACACCAATTTTAACCGGCTTAGACAGTATGCTCCATTCCATCCCTTCCCATTTGAAAATGCTTTCTCTGGAAAAAGATCTTGCCGGCTCCTATCTCATCGTAGGCCGTCACGCTTCTGTTTTCCATTACGACTATGTGACCACCCAATTTAAAAAATTCCGTACCATCGAATCTAACTATGCCAAATTGGAAAATAAAAAAGAAGCCCGCCGTCTTTCCATCGAAGCCTCTTTGAAATACATGGCAGACTCCATTGGCTTCACACTCTCCCCCGCATTGATTGCTTTCTTGCAAAAAGAAACACTGGCTTACATGACCGCGCTCTCAGAAAGACTGACCCGCATCACCCCAGAAGGGGTCCATGAAAGAGCCCACAAGAAAACACTGCTTCACAGCCATAGCTCTATTTTCACCCAGGAAACCTATGACCACCTGTATCCCTCCTTCACCCTGCTAGCCAGCATGGCCGCCGGATTGTTATTCATGTTTGCATAAAAAAGCTCCCGAAAGGGAGCTTTTTAGTTAGGAATTAGGAGTGAGGAATGGTGGTAGCGGCACACAAAATTTGGAAGTGCCGCAGATTTTATTATATAAAAAGGGGTATTGGGGCGCTTCCAAATTTTGTGCGCTCCTTCCACCACTCCGCACTACGCACTCCTCACTACGCACTTTTTCAATAAAAACGAATTAACGAGCAACCATTAAGTATACACTTCTCGCGCTTACAGACTCTCTAAGAGAGATTTTCACGCTTACAGAACCTGTAAGAACAAAATTTTTGCAAACACTTGATTTTTCATCTCACATCGTGTATGATGAGGTCAAGGCAAAGGTCAGAAGACCATAGCGCACGGCGCCGATCAAAAAAACGCTGTGGGGATAGGACCTGCAAGTTGCCTACGGATGACGAATCCATAAGAGCTCCGGCTGGACACAGCCGCTCAACCGGGTGAAGCTTCCTGGCTTCACTGATGTAAAACTAAATAGTGACTGGAAAGGTTTCGTAAGGAATTGGATCCTGACGCAGGCGAATCAAAATCCTGCAGCAGAAACAAAGAAAACTGTGCATTACATCCGAGCTCGTAGTGCTAAGTTTCCCCTGTTTTTGCTGTGGGATTTTTTGTGTTTTGGTGACTAGAGGTTATAAAAGGTTATGAGAAAACGGTATTTCCATAACCTTTTATAACCCTTATAACCTTGTCACTTGCGATAATAAGAAATGTTTCACAGAAGCAATTAGCAGAATAATAACCTTTCCACCTAGCGGTATAAAACGCCAATAATACGACAATCCATTAACGCCTAATTATTTCCTTGAACCGATTTCTCCAAAAGTGTACAATGGAAAGAAAATCACGGATTGTAAAGAAGGGAGCAACACCATGGATCGTTCAGAATACTTAGAAAGTATGGGCATCACTATATCCAGGCGTGCTCTCTTTTCTTATACCACACAGCCCCAAGGGAGTTACGGCCTTCATGTGATTTTCAATCAATTTCTGAAGGAAAAGAAAATTGCCCAGTTTGAACGAGACAAGGATCACTGGTACACTTTTCTAGCCGATTATGTGGTTTTCCGGCTGTATATTGCAAAATATGTTCTTCGGGACTACGCCAAGGATTACACCCCGTTGCTTCGTATTTTTAAAGGGATTCACCAGATTGAAGACGATTTTCCCCATTTCTTCCACGAAGAAGCCAATCCAGGACGGGCCGTGGGAGACAATGATTTCATTCCTTCTACTTTGGACGAACGATACAATCACAAAGGCATGGAATCTTTTTATGAACTCTTCAATTCCATTTCCACCTCTATGGAAGCAAAACCACTGGATCGAAATCGCCGTTTGAAAGGAATCATCACCACGGGACTTTCTGAATTGGCAAAGAAAAATCATATTCCTTTATACACACCGATTTTTTGGTTCTTCAGTCAGGAAACCTTGCGGTATGCCAAATTCCTTGCTGAGTTCTATAAAGGACTCATTCCGGATGAATTCTACGAAACCATGAACGCCCGCCCCTATGAAGCGGTACAAAAGAAAGAAGACCCCTTCTACGCAGACTACCATCTCCCAGCCTTCATCGCTATATTTGTGGCAGGGCTGTTGCTATTTGTGCTTTTGCAAGCGCAATAGGCAGTAATTAGATACGTGTCATTTTTCATTTAAAATAATGAGTAAAAGGGTTATGTTTCTACCAATTTTAATGCTCTAACATAGAAGGTCTATCGCTATCATTAAGGTTATAATTCTGCTAAATTGTATAGCTAAACAAAGTAAAATACCGCTACCAGCAAGGTTATAAAAGGTTATGCTTCTATGAAAGTAACCCTTTATAACCTTGCTGGTAGCGGTATCTTTCTATATTTTATAAAGGAAATCTGCAGAATAATAACCTTTTGACAAGCCGTGTACACATTGTTTTAACTCTGAACTTTCCAGCAGTAATAACCTTTTATCAATCTACGTGAATGAAAAAATCCCCCAAAGAAATCACCGATGCGCCACATTCTCCCATCCCGGATTGTATTTGATTTCCGGATTATCACCAGTAAAGACCCGTTTGGCGTAGGGGTCTTTTTTTAATTGCCAGCGCAGCCAGGCGGTGATGTAGGCGTCGGCCTGTTCTTGGATTTCCAAATGGTCTGCCCGTTTTCTTCGACCCATGACGGATTCTTCGTTGGACAGTTTCTGGAAATTTTCTTTCATCTCTGAAAGGGGCGTAATGAGTTTCCGATCCAGCGGTCCCGTACCGGCCACCATAAAGACAGGGATTTGTACTTTCCCCGTATCATAGAGCCAGCTTTTGAGATGGAGTTTCTCGCTGATTCCTTTGGTCACTGCCGAAACGGTCACCATAGTTTGATAGTCCTGATTCTGGTTTCGTTCCAATGCATGATAGGCTCCGGCACCGCCTTGGGAATATCCCACGATGCCGATATGCTTTACATCCACTTTGTGATAAAAGAGACTTCCTTTGGTTTCAGAAAGCTGTTTCATTTGTGCCAAACCATACTCTGCCGAATAGCCCAATCCGGTTTGAGAATCCGTATTTCCTACCACTAAGAATCCCCAGGACGCCAAATGCTCATAAAGCGGTTCATCGTTATCGCAGGAACCGCCAGTACCGTTCAGCATAATCACCAAAGGCCAGGTGCGCGTTCTGTCTTCCATCACCGCCGGATACCAAACTTTGTATTTATACTTGCCATAGTTTGGATTGTTCTTAGAAATAATGCAAGACTTCACCGGATACGTTCCTGGCAGGCGATAGTACTGCTCGATTTTCCCTTGATCTTGTATTTCCCACGCATAGTCAGAAGAAATAACGTATCCCGCCTCCACCGCAGGATAGACGCTGCAGAGCAAAGCCGCAGCAAGTACAAAAGAACGTAATTTCATATCTTACTCTTTCTCTGAAAGATAAAAAAAGGTTATAAAGGTTATAAAGGGTTACAAAAGGTTATGCCACTAGCACTGCATAACCTTTTATAACCCTTTTAACCTGTCTCTAACCACATAGTTTCCAATGTCCATACCGAACCCGGCAGAATATAACCTTTTATCCAGCCGCCTATATTCCAGTTGTCTCTATCGCTAGTCTCACTAACAATCCTTCATGAGCAGAAACTCTTTCCTAAGTTCCGGATTGTCATGGAAAGCACCGGAAGCGGCCAGGGTCCGTGTTTTGGTTCCCGGCTTTTTGATCCCCCGGGCGGTCATGCAGGAGTGTTCTCCTTCGATATAGACAATCACATCGTCGGAATGGGTCACCATTTTCATGATGTCCCGGATATCGGTACCAATCCGTTCCTGAATCTGGAATCGTTTCGATACGGCGTCAGCAATGCGAGCAATTTTGGAAAGCCCAATCACGCGACCATGGGGAATATATCCTACAGCCACTTTCATGTTGTACATCAAAGCAATGTGGTGTTCGCAATGGGAAAAAATTTCAATGTCCTTTACCACCACCATATCACTTTCTGGGGTGGCAAAGGTTTTTTCAAATTCTTTGGCAATGTCTTCATTAGACACTGCATTGTACGCAAATTGCTCTGCCATCATGTCTGCAAAGCGTTTTGGCGTTTCCAAAAGGCCTTCCCTCTTGGGGTCGTCACCTACTGCTTCGATAATCAGCCGGGCTGCTTCTTCTAATTTTTTTAGGTCTACCATTATACGCCTCTCCTATTGGGATCCCAGATGATTTTATGGAGCTGCACCTGTACCCGTACATCATATAGCCGATGATTTTTCACATAGTCCACCAAATCCGATGGCTGAATGCGTCCCCATACGGGACTGACAAAAAATTCCGGGTCATGGCCCTTATGGAAATAGGTATGAATCACTTCATTCATTTCATCCATATCTTCCACAGAGCTGACCACAAATTTCAATACATCCTCTTTTCCTAACAGAGGGAAATTTTCTTTTCGCATCTCCGCTTTCATACCACTGCCGCTGCACTTGAAATCCATGGTATAAAATAATCCATCAGGACGATGTTCAAAAAGCGGTACTGCCCCATTGGTTTCGATATTCACCTCATAGCCTTGTTCCGATAAGGCTTTGCATAAAGGAAATAGGGGATGCAGCATCGGTTCCCCGCCGGTCAGTGTGATTCGTTTCCAGGGAAACTGATGAATCCGATGGAGCAATTCTTCCTGTGTCAGTGCTTCTTCTGTATCGGCCAAGGTTAATGAATACGCCGTATCGCAATAATTACACCGCAAGTTGCAACCAGCTAGACGAACAAAAATTGCCATATACCCGGTCCGCTTGCCTTCCCCGTCAATGCTGTCAAAGATTTCTGTCACATGGAAAAGCCCATCGTCATAGCGATAATTACTTTTCATAGGTGGCTACATTCCCTTCTGTTTCCTGTACAGATACCCGAATGCAATGGGGAATGCGGTCGCAAAGCCATTTGGCAATGTTCTCCGCTGTAGGATTCAAATCCACCAGCACATCGTTAATCACATGGTGGTCAAACTGGTTCACGATTTCTTTAATCTTGCTGAAATCCACCACCATTCCATTGTGGTCCAGTGTATCATTCTGCACCGTCACAGTAATAATCCAATTGTGTCCATGCAAATTGGTGCACTTGCTATCATAATCCAGGTGCAAAAAATGAGCCCCAGACACTTCAATTCGTTTGGTTACGGTAAACATACGCATTCCTTTCTATCTATATGTAACACTTGGTATTTAATTCATATCATTATAGTGAGGAGTTAGGAGTGAGGAGTGAGGAGTGGAGGAAGGGACGCACAAAATTTGGAAGCGCCCCAATACCCCTTTCTATTTTTATAGAGTGTCAATTCCATTTTTATACCGGGATATTCCCTATCCGGTACTTCATGCTACCTTCCCCACGAGGGCAATGCTGTTAAGTTAAGCGAAATATGTGGTGATTCCTTTTGTGACAAAGTTTCTCAGGTTGCTCAGGACTCT
>CAKQBK010000003.1 GCA_934216155.1 uncultured Dialister sp. | reverse complement strand
TAAACCATTGCCTCTTTCACCAAGGCAAGTTGCCCCAAACGGACTTGGTGGGTAAACCATCAACCAACAACATTTCCTCTTCCATATATTAAAATTGCACCAGCCCTTCAAAATCATACCTAACGAAATTCAGTTTGCAGTTGGCTGTTAGCAGTTAACGGTTCGCCTTGTTTTCTGCCTACTGCTAACAGCCAACTGCTTACTTATTCCTCTATCTATATAAACGAAATAGCCATGTCAAAAAACAACCTATTACTATTAGATTTTCGTTAAGCTTATTTCTAACTCGCGACGCTTTTTAACTTGTGCGCCGCTAAGTAAGTTTACACCGCTGTCTCGGCTCCCCTGTCGGGGGAGCTGCCGAAGGCTGAGGGGGCAGCTCTAGCGGCATAAAACACTAACGGTACGACAATCCGTTATGGGACTTATACCACTTCTAACATCTCACTTCTAACTTCTCACTGCCTTTCTATATATTAAAATTGCAGAAGTGCCTCAAAATCACAACACCAAATTTGAAAAATTTTCATTTTGTTGTTAGTTGTTAGGTTTACTCTCCGCATTCTTTAGTTAGTGGCTGGTCAATAATCTATACGCTCGATATTTACTGAGTATATGCAATGAAATTTTGTCATGGAGATGCATAGAAATACGGGCTATACGCTAAATACCTTTGCATTATAGGTTTAAGGTTTATGTTCCGAGTCCATCATCCACAAATGATAGATCCTGAAAACGTCATTGGTTTAAGGTTTAAATGCTGAATACCAAACCCTAAACCTTAAACCCTAAACCATTGCGATAAATAAATTTCAACAAAAGTGAATTAACAAGCAGTCACTAGTTACAATCTACACAAAAACAAAGCTCCATTGGTTTAAGCTTTATGGTTTGAATGATGGCCCCTAAACCTTAAACCCCAAACCCATACCACTTTCTTCAAAGCAAGTTGTCTCAAAAGGCCTCGGCCGATAAACCAACAACCATCAACAAAATTCCCACAAAAAAAGACCGCTACGAGAGCGGTCTTTTTTTAGCATTAGAAATTATTCTGCATCGTCATGAGCAGCAGCTTCAACGAGGCTGAAGGAGATTCTTCTGCGGGATTCGTCGATGTTGATGATCTTAACCTGGATGTCATCGCCAACCTGGCAGATGTCTCCCGGTTTCTTGTTGTGGTCATCAGTCATTTCGTTGATGTGGAGCAGACCGGTGAGGCCGTCTTCGAGTTCAACGATAACGCCGAATTCAAGAATCTTTACGACTTTAGCAGCAACTACGTCGTCGATAGCATGGTCATGAATAGCGGTTTCCCATGGGTTCGGCAGGCAGTCTTTGTGGGTGAAGGAGATTCTCTGTTTTTCACGGTCGAAGGATTTGATCTTTACGTCAATAACCTGTTCCGGTTTGAGAACATCTTCCACTTTGCCGATCTTCTTCCAGGAGATATCGGAAATGTGGAGCAGGCCTTCTACGCCATTGATGCCAATGAATGCGCCGTATGGCATAATCTTCTTTACAGTGCCCTGGAGAACATCGCCGTTTTCATAAGCAGCTTCGATTTCATCCATTTCTGTATTTCTCTGGTCTTCCAGTACAGCTTTACGGGAAAGAACCAGTCTGTTCTTTGTGCGGTCTACTTCGAGAATCTTAGCTGGGAATTTAACTCCAACCAGGCTCTGCAGGGAATGTACGAAGCGGAGATCGCCCTGAGACAACGGAATAAAGCCGCGCAGGGATTTGAGCTGAACCAGAAGGCCAACTTTGATAGCTTCGATACCTTCGCATTCTACAGGTTCGCCTTTTTCGAATGCTTCTTCAACTACGTCCCAATCAGCCAGACGATCAACTTTGATCTTGGATACGTAAATGGTGCTGTCTTCTTTGACACCGCTTACGATCTGTACGCGAAGTTTATCGCCAACTTTGAGTACGTCTTTCAGAGATGCTGGTGCCGGGAAAGAATATTCATGAGCCTGCAGAACAGCTTCTGTTTTGTAGCCGAAGGAAATGTATGCTTTGTCGTCGAAAAGATCAACAACTTCCCCTTCTACTACGCTACCTTTATGCACGTCCAGGTTCATTTCTTCCTGATCCAGCATTTCTTTCATGTTTTCCATAATACAAACTACCTCCTCTATGATCCAGTCCGGTGTGGATGCACCGGCGGTGATGCCAATCTTGTCCCGGCTTCGGAACCATTCCAATTTTAGTTCTTCCGCCGTTTCGATATGATGGACTGCAGCGCCTTCGCTTCTGCAGACTTCTGCCAGTCGACCGGTATTAGCGCTATTGCGCCCGCCGATGACAATCATCACATCTACTTTCCTCGCCAGCTCACGTGCTGCCTGCTGTCTTTGCATGGTCGCGTCACAAATGGATTTGTTGACGTACACCTGATTCACCTTTTGGCGAATCGCATCGATCAACTGGTCAGCTAAAGCCACCGAAAACGTGGTTTGTGTCACGATATGGGCTTCTTCCATAGGTGGAAGTGCATCTACATCTTCCATGGTTTCAACCAGGAAAGAATGTCCCACCGCCCATTCTGCTACACTTTTCATTTCCGGGTGCTTTTTTTCACCGATGAGTACCACCTGCTTCCCTTGCTCCACCAGTTGTCTTGTAACTTCCTGATTTCGTTTCACAAAGGGGCATGTGGCGTCCATTAGGGCCAGATTTTTGCACTTGAGTTTATTATAACACGAAGGGCCCACTCCGTGCGAGCGAATTATGACAGTTTCATCGGTTAATGCATCTAAATCATCCACCGGGCGAACGCCCTTCTCAGCCAGCTTTCCAACCACCTGAGGGTTATGGATAATAGGACCGTAAGTTACCGCCTTAATCCCAGAATTCGCCGCATTTTCCGCGATTTTCATGGCTCTTTTGACGCCATAACAAAACCCAAGCACGTTTGCTTTGTAAATTTCCATGATTTAAATTCTCAATTCTATGATTTGCTATAAATAGATATGCATTTGCTAATAAAAAAGTTCAATAGCGTTTTGGTTAGCAGTTAGCAGTTAACGGTTTACAGTCAACAGTTAACTGTTAACTGTTAACTGTCTACTGCCTACTGCCTACTTTTATACCCATCCATCAGTTTCTGAATTTCTCCTTTAACAAGGTCATTCAGTTCTGCCACTTTTTCATCGCTAGGTTTGTCTTTTTTCACTTCGATAGGCTTGCCGATGAGAACGGCCAGTGGTCCTTTTTTATGGGGCAAGTCTTTGGAACCAATGACGGCCACAGGAATGACCGGTGTTCCTGTCATCAGCGCCAGAGAGGCCATACCGGAATGGAAACGGCCTAGTCCTTCTTTGCGAATACGGGTGCCTTCTGGGAAAATCCCCAAAGGATTTCCTGCTTTCAGTTCCCGAATGGCCTGACGGATAGCGGTACGATCGACGCTGCCTCTTTTAACCGGAAAGGTGCCAAACTGGCGAATGAGCCAGCCAAAGAGAGGATTCTTGAACAGTTCTTCTTTGGCCATGTAGTGAATAATTCTGGTATTAAAAGCCACCCCAATCACAGGCGGATCCCAATAACTTTTGTGGTTCGGTGCGACGATAATGGCACCGGTCTGGGGTATATTTTCTCTTCCTTCCACATGCAATCCAAAGATAACAAAGAAGAAGAAATTCAAAATAGCACGAACAATTTTATATCCCATATGGTTCAACTCCTTCTTGCAAAATAGGCAGTTAGCCGTTAGCGGTGGGCAGCAAACTGCAAACTGCCTACTGCTAACAGCCTACTAACATTGGAAACTTCTTCTTGCAAATAGCAATCATGGCATCGGCAGTTCCTTCCAATGTCAGTTCCCCATTGTCCAAAAGAATCGCATCTGCGGCTTGTTTGAGCGGGGAAATTTCTCTATGACTGTCCATGTAATCTCTCTTTGCCACATCGGCTTCCACATCTTCCAACGTCATTTCCGGATGGGCTGCTTTCATTTCTTCAAACCGGCGAAGGGCACGGGTATGAACGGAAGCGGTGAGGAAAATTTTCACATCCGCCTTTGGCAGTACCGTAGTGCCGATGTCACGACCATCCAAAACGATACCGCCTTTTTCTGCCTGTTTCCGCTGGATGTCCACCATGGCTTCACGCACTTCTCCGATAGCAGAAACAGCCGATACATGGCTGGACACTTCCGGTGTACGAAGGAAATCGGTCACATCTTCTCCATTGACGATAACGTGCATGGTCGATTTGCCCGGTTTCACTTCCATATCAATCTTTCTTGTCATGGAAATAATATCTTCGTCCGCCGTCAGCCCCTGTTTCAATGCTTCATACGTGACCGCCCGGTACATAGCACCGGTATCTAAGTAAGCATAGCCCAAACGAGCGGCTAAAATTTTTGACACACTGCTCTTCCCAGCCCCCGCCGGGCCATCGATAGCAATGGATAATTTACGCATCATCTTGTATACCTCATTTCCTATATATGCTATTAAGCAAATACTGTTACATTCCATGTTGTTAGTTGTTAGTCGTTTGGTTTACTCGCCGAGTTCCTTTATACTAACTTGCCATGTCGTAAAGAAGCATTGGTTTGAGGTTTAGGGTTTAAAATTAGAATGCTCCCCCCAAACCTTAAACCAATGACACTTTGTATTTGTGCTGATTGTGCAATAAGAACGTAGAGTATAAACCAACAACAGACAGCTAACAACCATCACGAATCTATTTTCTTGTTACTAATCATTAAATCTATAAATTGCGACGCTCTCAAATGATGTGCGTCGCTACCACCATTCCTAATTCCTCATTCCTAATTTCTAATTGCACTTACCGCTGCCATATGCCCTGTAGAGAAAGCAGCCTGCAAATTGTACCCGCCGGTGAAGGCATGGATATCTAAGACTTCCCCTGCCAAGTATAAATGTTTCACTTTTTTTGATTCCATGGTAGATGGATTTACTTCTTTCACCGATACTCCGCCGGCCGTCACGATGGCTTCTTCGATAGGACGGGTCCCTGTGATGGTGAGTTTCATGGACTTCATGGTCTGTACCAAAGATACCCGTTGTGCTTTTTTGAGTTCACTCACAGGAAGATCTCTTGGAATCCCCGCCAACTCTAGTACCACATCAATCATCCGATGGGGCATCAATTCTTGCAACGCCCCTGCCATCTGTTTCAAATGGTGCTTTTCCAAATCCCGAAGCACTCTCTTATCCAGCACTTCCTGGGTCAATGCAGGTTTCAAATCAATGGAACCGGTAACCTCATGCCCCTGAGAAAGCCACAGTGACGCTTTATCCGAAAGAGACAGTACAATGGGACCTGTAATACCGAAATGGGTGAAAAGCATTTCCCCAAATTCTTCGCTTTTTCTGCGGCCGCCTCCATCTAAAGACAGAGTGACATTTTTAAGAGACAAGCCCTGCAGTTCCTTGCACCACTCTTCCTGGCACACCAGAGGAATCAAGGCCGGGCGGATAGTAGTCACTTTATGGCCTACTTCTTTCGCCATACGGTATCCATCGCCGGTGGATCCAGTCCGTGGATAGGACGCACCGCCGGTGCAAAGAATCACTGCGTCTGTGTCATACCGACCTTTAACGGTCACCACCCCTTTGGCTTCTCCGTCAATCACAACGATATGAGACACCGGTTCTTCCAAGTGCAAATCCACTTTTTTATCTCTTAAAAGCTTCATAAACAGATGACGCACTTCCTGGGCATCATCACTGGCAGGAAATACACGGCCGCCCCGTTCCACTTTGGTCACCAGTCCATAGCTGTGAAGCAAATCCAGCAAATCTTCATTGGAAAACGCTTCATAGGCACTGTACAAAAATTTCCCATTGCCCGGTGTTTTGGCAATGAAATCCATAATGGGCGCACTGTTGGTAATATTGCAACGTCCCTTTCCGGTAATGCCCATTTTCAATCCCACTTTGGGCATTTTTTCAAATAGAGACACCTTCGCACCTTCATCGGCTGCGGTGACCGCTGCCAGAAGTCCTGCCACACCGCCACCAATGATGGCGATTTTTTTATTTGTAGAGCTCATAGAGCTTCTTGACCTCCTCGATGGACAACCGGCGATACTCGCCTCGTCCCAAACCATTCAATGTGAGGAAACTATATTTCACCCGCTTCAGAGCAAACACCGGATAATGGTATGCTGCCATCATTTTACGAATTTC
Source organism: uncultured Dialister sp. (assembly GCA_934216155.1). Lineage (GTDB taxonomy): Bacteria > Bacillota > Negativicutes > Veillonellales > Dialisteraceae > Dialister. Next base: position 67,582 of record CAKQBK010000003.1, on the reverse strand, counting down.
CCGATTCTTTCCTTCATGAAGAGTCATCCGTACCTGGGTTTTGTTCTTTTCTTTATCATAACCCAACACTTCGATTTCACAGGGAGCAGTCATCCCCGTATCGATGCGAACCCCTTTGGACATCTTTTCTGCCAGCTTCATGGAATATTTTCCTCTGACAGTAACTTCGTATACTTTTTTCACTTCATGCTTCGGATGGGTCAATAAGTTATCCAATTCCCCATCATTGGTCATGAGCAGTAGCCCTTCAGAATGATAATCCAGACGTCCCACTGGGAAAATTCTTTCTCGGATATTTCGGAAATAATCCATCACAGTCCGCCGTCCCTGCGGATCGGTTACGGAAGTAATCACGTTGTCTGGTTTATAGAAAAGGAAATACCGTTTTCTTTCCGGACGAATCCGCTGTCCCATCACTTCAATGCGATCAGACACCGGGTCGGCTTCACTGCCCAGTTCACGGACCACTTTTCCATTGACACGAACTTGGCCTGCCTGGATCATTTCTTCCGCTTTTCTACGGGAACAAATCCCTGCGTGACTCAACACTTTCTGTAAACGCTCTTTCAAAATAATTCTCCTTCCTCCAAGCGGTCTCTCCACCGCATTCGGAGTTCACTCACATCAGATAAACCGGTACATTGCAAAAAACGCTTCGTTGTACCATATAAAATAGGTCTGCCTGGCACTTCCAAGCGACCTCTTTCTTCTACCAAACCTTTATCCAGCAACATGCCAAGCACACGACCGGCGGAAACGCCACGAATTTTTTCTATCTCCGCTCGGGTCACCGGTTCCTTGCAGGCAATCACAGCCAATGTTTCCAGTGCCGCCGGAGATAATGGCGTCTGCTTCCCCAATAAAGACGAAAGCCATCCATCATACTGTTTCTTTGTGGTCAATGCATACCCTGCCCCTGTATGGTGAAGCATAATGCCCGAATCAGGTCTCTCATATTTTTCATTCAAAAGCTCCAGCGCTTTTTCTATTTCCTGGGAATCTTCTTCCATAGCCCGGGTCATCTCCGTCAATGTAACCGGATTGCCCTTGGCAAACAGAAAAGCTTCTATGAGCGCTGCCAAATGCATCAGCCCTCGCATGATGAATCAGATCTCCTCTTTTCGTTCAAAAGTTACTCAGGTTGCTCAAGTTGCCCAGGATACTCAGGTCTTATAAACGTGCCAATAAACGCTAACGATATCATTTCAAGTAAGGAACCTGAGCAACCTGTAATTTCTATCAAAATCACGTCCAATAACTCAAATGATTAATGGACTTTTCCTTCTATCAAAAGCCCTTCCGCGCTATCTCGGATAGTCACTTGACCCAGCCGAACCAATTCCAAAAGAGCCATTAAAGTCACCGCCAGACGAAGACGGGTTCTTTGCTTTCGGAAATAGGACACAAAGGAAATGGATTTCAAGCGCTTCAGTGTATTTTCCAACACATCCATGGCTTCGTCCAAGGAAACTTCTTCCGAAGACAAGGTTTCCTCCGTCTCTTCATGAAGGGCATCATAGAGAGAAAAGAAAGCCGCCTGTAATTTCAAAAGAGAAATTTTCCCTGTATACAAACCGCCCCGAATCATTTCCGGTTCCTTCCCACGATAGGGCCGCTGCTCTTCCATCAATTCTTCGATTCGTGCTTTGATTTCTTTCATCCGTTTGAATTCTTCCAACGAACGAGTCAGTTCCTGCCGTGGATCCTCCGCTTCATCGGTCTCTTCCTGCCGTCGTTTCGGTAGGAGCATACGCGATTTAATCAAAAGCAACGTAGAAGCCATGGTAAAGAAACTGCTTCCCAGCTCCAGATTGAATCGCTGGGCCGCATGTAAATATGCCAAGTATTGGTCCGTAATCAAATGAATCGGTATATCATGGATATCAATCCGATTTTTCGTCACCAAGTGAAGCAATAAATCCAAAGGCCCCTCGAACACTGGAATATTGATTTGGTATTCGGTATCCACTGCCATGGGACCTCCTTCTGGTTGGTAATAAATGGGTGACTGGGATTAGTTGTTGGTTGTTGGTTGTTGGTTGTTGGGTTTACGTGCCAAGTCCGTTGGTGAACAAATTGCCTTGACGAAAGTGGCATTGGTTTAGGGTTTAAGGTTTGATCAGTATTCCCTCCCCCAAACCTTAAACCAATAAGGCTTTGCTTTTGTGCGAAATGTGCTACACGAGCCAGGAGCATAAACCGATAACAGACAACTAATAACTAACAACGATTTACATCCCCAATAATTCTTATATATATTATCATATAGAAACAAATTTATCGAGAGAAAGCCAGTCTATGCTACAATAAGGTTAGCGAAACATAGGATGATTTCTTTTATGGCAAAGTTTCTCAGGTTGCTCAGGATTCTCAAGTTTCTCAGGTTCCCCGAATGAGATGATAACGCTAGCGTGTATTGGCACGTTCGAGAAACGTGAGAGACCTTAGCCACTTGAGAAACCTGAGCAACCTATAATCTCTAGCGGAATCATATCTATTAACTCAAATCCTTAGCTTAACAGCATTACCCATAGGATACAACAGAAAGGAAATACAATGAACTCATTTGATCAGCTTCCGCCTTTGACCAAAGCCTTACTGGACTTTGCTAAGAAAGAGCGTTTAGATTTCGATACACCGGGCCATCACAGTGGTTCTTTTTTCCGCATAACAGAAGCCGGTGCCACCTTTGTAGATCATTTAGGCTCCGCTATGTTTACAGCGGACATCTCCGATTCCTCTTCCGTCATTGGAGATCCCTCTTCCCATGAAGGGGTTTCCGGTGAAGCTGAAAAGCTGGCTGCCAAGACATGGCACAGTGATCGCTGTTTCTTCATTTTAGGCGGCACCTCTACATCCAATCGCATCACCGTGAATGCCCTTCTTGCCGAAGGGGACTTGGTACTATTTGATAGAAATAATCACAAATCCACTTACCAAGGGGCTTTACTCCAAGCCGGTGCCATTCCGGTCTATTTGGAAGCGGAGCGAAATGAAGAAGGCGTCATTGGTGGCCTCACAGAGGAAAGTCTCAAAGAAGAAATACTCCGACAAAAAGCTGTAGCTCTTTGTCCCACTGCGGCTCACAAAAAGCGTCCCTATCGTTTGGCTTGCTTGCAACTTGCCACCTACGATGGACTATTTCTTAACGCCGAAAAGATTTTGAGGAAATTATCCAACCTTTGTGATTACATTTTATTCGATGCGGCCTGGGCCGGATATGAAAATTTCATTCCTCTGCTCCAAAAATCAGCGGTACTCACCTTACCTCTGAATGAAAATAACCCGGGCCTTCTGGTGACCCAATCGGTGCATAAACAATTGGCTGGATTCTCCATGACATCCCAACTACACAAAAAGGATAGTCACATCAAAGGACAAAGTCGCTACCTCCCTGATGACCTGTTGCAGAATACCTACTTGATGCATATTTCTACATCGCCTTACTATCCTCTCCTGGCGGGGCTGGAAATGAATGCCCACATCCATGTCACCAGCGGAGACGTACTTTGGGCAAAGGCCTTTCACTTGGCCACTACATACAAGAAGAAATATCTTCAAACCCTTCGCATCATCCATCCCTTTGTTCCGCCAACGGTGCATGGGAAACCGTGGGAATCCTATGCTGTCGATACCATCATGAAAGATCCCGCTTTTTTTGCCATTGATAGCAACGAAACCTGGCACGGGTTCTCTCATATCCTATCTGATGGATACATGACAGACCCTTGCAAAATTCTTCTCACCACCGGATCTATGAAAAAAGGATTCCCTTCCATTCCGGCTCCGCTCATTGCTGCTGCGTTGGAAAAATGTTCCATCACAGCAGAAAAATCAGATTTCTATAGTCTATTGTTATTAGTGGAACCAGGAGATACACCTAGCAAATGGGAAACCCTATTGGAATTGCTGCAATCCATTGAGAAGGCCTACGAGAAAAATCTCCCCCTCGATACACTGGATTGGCTTCCCACTATCCCTCATCTTCCCGGTGAAGGGCTTCGTGATTTCAGTCAACGATACCAGCACTTTCTTTTACAAGAAAATGCTCTATCCCTGCAACAAGCCCTCTTTTCAGAATCTCATTTTCCACCGGCTCCTCTCACAGGACGGGAAGCCAATCAGGCCTTCATTAAGGGAAAACGAAAAAGAACCCCCCTTCATAAAGCTCTTGGAGACATTGCATTGGAATCGCTCCTCCCCTATCCACCAGGCATCGTAGTGCTTGCCGCCGGAGAACAATGGACCGAAGAAATCCTATCCTATTTTCTTTTCTTAGAGAAATACAAAAAAGCCTTCCCCGCCTTCTCTCCAGAAATCGTAGGCGTCCACGAAGATGAAAAGGGAGAGCCATACGTTTGGTGTCTTAGCCGCTAATTCGTTCATTAGCAAGACTCCGCTGGTAAAAAGGGTTATGATTCTGCTACTTCCGCTACCAATACGAATCATATATGCCCATTGGTAAAAAGGTTATTATTCTACTGATTTCTTTCGCTCCACAAAGGAAATAGCCCGCTCCGACCAAGGTTATAAAAGGTTATGTTTTGTTTGTAATAACCTTTTATAACCTTCATAAAGGCCGTATATTTTCTTTGTTATGGCAATGAATCCCGTAGAATCATAACCTTTTGACAAATCACAAAGCAGCAACTGCTACAAATGGAATCAGCAGAACAATAACCTTTTAAGAAAACGTTTCATGACAAATTTCTATATTTTTCTTGACAAACCAGAGAAACCATTATATTCTACAAACAACAAAACCGTTGAAGCGGAGATCAAAGCAGTATATGCACGCACAGAGAGTCCTACCTGATGAGAATGGATCGGAACGCAGACTGCCAAATGGACCGCTGAGGGTGCAGCAAACGGCAAACGCCTAGTATCCTGCAACGTAGGGCATACGTCAGTTGCCGGAGGTATGTTGGTACCTCGCTAAGTGCAGAGATTGTCTCTGAAACAAGGTGGCACCGCGGAATCATATCCGTCCTTGACAGCATTTTCATCTGTCAGGACGGATTTTTTATTTGTCCTGACGTTGTGAAAAGTTTAGACAGGTTTTTCAAGTTTCTCAGGTTGCTTAGGGTTCTGAAGGTTCTAAAGGTTCTCATTATTACGGAACCCTTGCATAACCAATTTAGCTCTATGGTATGCTCCCCGTTCTATTGCGACAGAACCTTTGCATAGCCATTTCAACTTCATGTTGTGCACTTCCTATTCCATCGCTACAGAACCTTTGCATAACCATTTCGACTTCTATGTTATGCCTAACTGCTCCATCACTACAGAACCCTGATCTACTTTCGTAACCTGTCTTTCTTGTATCTACGAAAGGAGCCTTCCTATGTATCCCACCCTAGACGAAGTGAAAGCACTGGCTGCTTCTGGTCAGTACAAACGAATTCCCGTGTGTCAAGAAATCATGGCTGATCGATTCACTACCATCGAAGTCATGCGGACTCTTCAGGCCGCTAGCCATCATTGCTTTATGTTAGAAAGTGCAGAAAACGGACAGCCCTGGAGCCGGTACTCCTTCTTGGGATATGACCCCACCATGGAAATTACCTGCCTCAATGGCACAGTAACCATCACCACCGGCCACGAAGAAGAAACGAAAACCGTGGAAACGCACCAAGTAGACCATCCAGGTGAAATCCTTCGACGCATATTGGCTGACCACAAAAGTCCCAAATTAGAAAACATGCCTCCTTTTACAGGCGGACTGGTGGGCTATTTCTCCTACGACTATATCAAGTATGCAGAGCCCCATCTGAAACTCAAAAATGAGGAAAATTCTGATTTCAATGATGCAGATTTGATGCTGTTTGATAAACTCATCGTTTTCGATGGGTACAAACAGAAAATCTTGCTCATCACCGGCGTAAGTACCAAAGACATAGAAACATCCTATCAGAAAGCCCAGGATAGGTTAGACGACATGGCGAAGTTGCTAAAAAGCGGGGCTCGCACGGTGGATCGCCCGCTCCACTTAGAAACGCCCCTCACGCCGGCCAACAATCAGAAAGAATACAGTGCCATGGTAGAAAAAGCCAAGCATCATATCTTAGAAGGAGATATTTTCCAAGTGGTCCTATCCAATCCACTGACTGCCAAAGCCACAGGCAGCCTCTTTGATGTGTATCGTACCCTGCGCATTTTAAATCCTTCTCCTTATATGTTCTATTTCACCAGTGACAAAATGGAAATGGCCGGTGCCTCTCCGGAAACATTGGCCAAACTGCAAGATGGCATGCTCTACACCTTCCCCCTGGCAGGCACCCGTCCAAGAGGGAAAAATGCCACCGAAGACGATGCGTTAGAAAAAGAACTGCTAGCCGATGAAAAAGAATTGGCAGAACACAATATGCTCGTCGACCTGGGAAGAAATGATTTAGGAAAAATCAGTCAAATTGGCACCGTCAAAGTGGATCGCTACTTGGATATTCTCCGTTTCTCCCACGTGATACATATCGGTTCCACCGTGGAAGGCCAAATCCGAGAAGATAAAGACGCAGTCGACGCCATTGATGCGGTGCTGCCAGCCGGCACCTTATCGGGAGCGCCCAAATTCAGAGCCTGCCAAATCATTGAAGAACAAGAAAACCGAAAACGCGGTGTCTACGGCGGCGCCATTGGTTACTTGGATTTCTCAGGAAATATGGACACTTGCATTGGCATTCGATTGGCTTATAAGAAAAATGGAATCCTTTGCGTCCAATCAGGTGCGGGCATCGTAGCGGACAGCAATCCGGAAAAAGAATACCAGGAATGTATGAACAAAGCCAAAGCCATGGTGACAGCCATCGAAGCAGCAGAAGGAGGATTGGCATGATTATTCTCATAGACAACTACGACAGCTTTTCTTACAACCTGTACCAACTGGCAGGAAGCATCTATCCAGATATCAAAGTCATTCGAAACGATGCCTACACTCTCAAAAAAATTGAATCCATGAATCCAGAAGCTATCATTATCTCTCCAGGACCAGGAAAACCAGAAGATGCGGGCATTTCCCTTCCGGCGGTCTCCTACTTTGCCGGAAAACTTCCCATTCTGGGTGTCTGCTTAGGCCACCAGGCCATTTGCCAAGCCTTCGGTTCCACCATTTCCTACGCCAAAGAACTGGTTCACGGGAAATCCTACGACATCACCATAGATACAAAAAGTCCGCTTTTCCAAAACCTCCCACCCATCATCCGCGCTGCCCGCTACCACTCCCTCGCCGCAATAGCATCCACCATGCCGGATACCTTAAAAATCACTGCCCATACTTCTGACGGAGAAATCATGGCAGTAGAACACAAAGACTATCCCATCTACGGCCTGCAATTCCATCCTGAATCCATCATGACGCCTAAGGGTGCTGTGATTCTTAAAAACTTCTTTGATATAGTAGCTAAGGATTAATCCCCGTGTCTATTAGAGAAAAGTTTCACATGAAACAAGTGGGAAAAAGGTTATTATTCTGCTGATTTCGATAACTCACAAAGAACTTCTAACAATTGCGACAAGGTTAAAAAGGGGCATTACTTGTTATTAAGTAAGTATTTGAATTAGTAGTCATGATTCCGATGGAAGTTAAAAGGCTCTCAAGGTTCTGAAGGTTCTAAGGGTTCTCGAATGTACATATAAATGCTAGAGTTATCATCTCATTCAGGGAGCCTAAGAAACCTAAGAATCCTAAGAATCCTAAGAATCCTAAGCAACTTTGCCTCAAAAGGAATATAAAAAAACATTTGACATCCCTATCAAAACCATTTATAATAAAAAAGCTATTTAATTCGAATAGCGATATTTTTAGAGAGGTGATTTACACAATGGCAACAAACAGAAATCTCCGTTTTAAGACCAGCAGACGTTTCGGCGTAAATGTATACGGCCATCCGAAAGCGTTAAAACGGCAAGTAGCAGATGCTCATCAGAAAAAACAGTCTGAATACGGCATTCAGCTCGCAGAAAAACAGAAAGTTAAAGCGATGTACAACCTGCTTGAAAAGCAGTTCTACCGCTATTATGATAAAGCAAAGAGAATGTCCGGCGTCGTAGGTGAAAACCTGCTGTCCCTGCTGGAAACCAGACTGGACAACCTCGTATACCGTGCAGGCTTCGCACGTTCCATCCGTCAGGCTCGTCAGATGGTTACCCACGGCCTGATCAACGTAAACGGCAAGAGAGTAGACATTCCTTCCTACCCGGTTCGCCCAGGACAGGTCATCTCCCTCCGCGAAGCTTACAGAGCTAACGAAATGTTCAAACAGTCCTTCCAGGAACTGAAGACTTTCGATCTTCCATACATCGAAAAATCCTTCGACAACTGGACCGCTACCCTGACCCGTTTCCCACAGAGAGACGAACTCCCATACAAAGACGAAGTCAACGAAACCAACATCGTCGAATTGTACTCCAAATAATCTGCATAAGATTATTCAAAAAGCACTCCGAAAGGAGTGCTTTTTTGTTTTCTAAAGTGAGATTTCCGATAATTTCTTCTGTGTACAAGGTTCTAAGGGTACTAAAGGTTCTAAGGAGCCCCCAATGAGATGATAACGCCAGCATCCATTGGCTCATTTGAGAAACCTGAGAACCCTTTGTACCTTTAGAACCCTTAGAACCTTTGATGTAAAAGAAATCATCCCATACTTCGCCTAACGAAGCCCAATTTCTCTAATAAAACACCTTCATCAAGCAAAGTCCCATAGCCGGAGCGGTAAAGCCGGCTTTACTTCTATCTTTGGCTTCCAAAATGGTTGTCATGTCAGAGGCTTTCTTTTTCCCCTCTCCCACTTCGACCAACGTGCCTACCAGGATACGAATCATATTTTGCAGGAAACCGTCACCGATGAAGTCGATAGACAGTTCTCCTCCACTAACGTGAAGGGAAATTTCTTCTACGGTCCGGACAGCGGATTTTTTCATATGCTTATTTCCACAAAAGGACGTGAAGTCGTGGGTTCCTTCTAAGAGGCGAGCTGCTTCTTCCATAGTAGAAAGATCCAGCGTCTCTCCTAGCTGCCACACATAGCGCCGCTCAAATACATTTTTCTCTTGGCCGATGCGAATCCGATAGCGATAGAGTTTTCCTTTCGCAGAGAACCGGCTGTGGAAGCGTTCTCCTGCTTCTTTCAAAAAAGAAATGCCAATATCATCAGGCAGCATGCGATTCATTTCTTCTTGTAATTGTGCCGGTGGTAATTTCACCGGAAGATGCACATTGGCACATTGTCCTTTGGCATGGACTCCTGCATCGGTGCGACCAGCGCCAATGACTTGACAGGGTTCTCCAACAAGAGATGATAGCACGGTTTCTATTTTCCCCTGAATGGTTTCGGTGGTCCGATTCTGCCGCTGCCACCCTTCGTAGCGACTGCCATCGTAAGAGACAATAAATGAATAGTTTGACATAATTAACTCCTATTTTCTAACAATGAGTTGATTTCAAATGCATAAAGGGTATGCCCTTCGGGCAAGATTATGCCTCCGGCAGGTTATCCATAACCATATTTTGAAATAACAAGCCCTATCCTCATGTATAACCTTATCCAAAGCAATCAAACGGGAAGTACTTCTAACTCTTTCCGTTATATTTCCTCTGTACTGACTTTTTCAGCAAAAGATGCTTCTGTTGTTTGAAATTTAAATTTCCTTTATTTTACCATATTCCTAGATATGATATAATAAGAAAGGTTATAAACCAAAAAAGAGGGTAATATAGTTTACATTTTGATATATTCTGAAAGAGAGTGAATCTTATGAAAAAAATGTGCATTGCTTTAGGTTTGGCAGCTGCTATTGCTGCTGGTTCCATGTCTGTTTCCGCAGCTAGTCTTTGGAAATACAATGACACCATCACCATCGATATGCAGGAAACCAATATCAAAAAGACCACCAACGGTCATGAAATCCTGAATTTCGTTGCTGTAGAAGCCATCGAAGGCGGCACTTGCACCTACACCTATGCCTATGATCGTACCGCTGGTACCATCCAGGTGGTAGAAATGGAAAAGGAAACCAAGAAGCTTCATTACAAGAGCAATTTCACCCCTACTTCTGTCAATTCTTCCAACCCAGTCATCAGAGAACGTGCCAAGATGGCGGAAGCAGTCTATCAGAAAAAGGTAGGAAATAAGAAATAATGGAACAGCTGAATACACCGGAAGATATCAGCCGTGACCTGATTCATTTCATTGCCAAATCCCCTTCTGTATTTCATGCAGTCCGTGGCATCAAAGCAGCTCTTCTCTATGCTGGTTTTGAAGAAATCCGTGAAGAAGATACCTGGCACATTGAAAAAGGAAAGAAATATGTAGTCACCCGCGGAGGCAGTGCGCTCATTGCATTCGCCGTTCCGGAAGATGGCGGTACCGCTTTCCATATCACCGCCTCTCACTGCGATTCCCCTACCTTTAAAATCAAAGAAAATCCGGAAATCAAGGAAAGCCCCTATGTGAAACTCAATGTAGAAGGCTACGGCGGCATGCTAATGAGCACTTGGTTAGATCGCCCCCTGTCTGTGGCCGGTCGCCTGATGGTGACAGAAAATGGTCACTTGGCACAGAAACTGGTGGCTATCGATGGTACCATGCTGGTGATTCCTTCTGTGGCCATTCACATGGACCGCAATGTGAACCATCACAAAGATTGGAGCATTCAGAAAGATTTGCTTCCTCTCTATGGCATGACCAGCGGCAAAACACCTTTCATGGATGTGATTGCAACGGCTGCCAAAGTGAAGAAAGAAGATATCCTCGCCCACGATTTGTACCTGTACAGCCGCGTGCCTGGCACCATTTGGGGCGAAGAACGGGAATTTATTTCCTCTGGCAAACTGGATGACCTGCAGTGTGCGTTCTCCTGCTTCCGTGGTTTCACCTTAGGCAAAAAGGAAAAGAATATTTCCGTCTACGCCCTCTTCAATAACGAAGAAGTGGGAAGTGCTACTGCACAGGGCGCTGGTTCTACGTTCTTGTACAATGTGCTGACCCGTCTCACCGCTTCTATGGGGATTTCTTATGATGAAACCATGGCTATGATTGCTAGAAGTTTCATGATTTCTGCCGATAATGCCCACAGCATCCATCCGAACCATCCGGAATATGCAGACCCGGTGAACCGTCCAGTCATCAATGGCGGCATTGTGATTAAGTACAATGCCCAGCAGAAATATGCCACCGACGCATTCTCTGCAGCCTATTTCAAAAAACTTTGCAACGACCATGACATCCCCACCCAGACATTCACCAACCACAGTGACAATCCCGGTGGCTCTACGTTAGGAAATATTTCTAATACCCGAGTGGCTATGCCCACCGTTGATATCGGTCTCCCTCAGCTGGCTATGCACTCCTCTTATGAAACAGCCGGCGTCAAAGATACGGCGTACCTAGTGGATGCGATCACAAACTTTTACAAATAATACAAAAAACGCTGAGTGTCATCTCAGCGTTTTTTTGAGTGCGTAGTGCGTAATGGGTAGTGCGTAATGATGGAAGGGGCGCACACAATTTAGAAGCGCCCCAATACCCCTTATTTATAAAATATAAAATTCGCGGCGCTATATAACTTGATGCGCCGCACCACCATTACGCACTATGCATTACGCACTACGCACTCCTTTCCTAAGAAAAGGAGCCTCGCAATACTATATGAAACGCACCATTTCTCTTATCCAAATGCAAGTCACCATGGGTGACCCGAAAGCCAATTTCTCCCATGCGCAGGAACTGATGGAAAAAGCCCTGGAGACGAAGCCTGATATTCTGGTACTGCCAGAAACGTGGAACGTGGGATTTTTTCCGGCAGATCACTTACTCGAATTGGCCGATACAGAAGGGAAAGAAACAAAAGATTTCTTATCCTCCTTTGCCAAAGCGCACCAGGTATCCATCCTGGGCGGCACCGTAGCCGTTTCCGAAGGAAATAAGGTATACAACCGTTCCTATGGATTTGACGAAAAAGGAAATCTGATTTCTACCTATGATAAAATTCATGGGTTTTCTTTATCGGGTGAACCAGACTATTTTGAGATGGGGCAAAGCATCCCCCATTTCCAAATGGCTGGTCTGTCCTGCTCCATGGCCATCTGCTATGACGTGCGATTCCCCGAATTGATCCGGAGAGAAGCCCTCCAGGGAGTAGACCTGTTCTTCCTCCCGGCAGCCTGGCCCATGCTTCGCAAAGACCATTGGGTCACACTGAACACAGTCCGCGCCATAGAAAACCAATTCTACCTGGCCTGCGTCAACCAGGGCGGACTTTCTGGAAATACTACCTATGCTGGAAATTCTATGCTGCTTGATCCCTGGGGCCACGACCTTTGCCACCTGTCGGACCAAGAAGAAATCGCCACTGGCACCATCGATACAGACACCATCACCGAAGTGCGCACCAAAATCAACACCTACCGAGACCGTAGACCGGGGATTGATAGGGTATAGTTGTCGTGTTGTCGTATTGTCGTAAGTAGTCAATTGGTATTTATATCGTTTTAGTGATATTTGATATTTAAAGGTTATTATTCTGCTGATTTCTTTTTCCAACATAGTATTTCAATCCGCTTTTACCAAGGTTAAAAGGGTTATAAAGGGTTATGAGCTAACCGATAGTCTCATAACCTTTTATAACCCTTTTTAACCTTGTGATAATGGATATATACGCTATGTTAAAAAATGGGAATCAGCAGAATAATACCCTTTTTTCATATTTTGCGGCACCTCCAAATATGATGTACCCCTTCGCTCCGGACTCTCTAAAAGTGATAATTCAGTCCAATCCCTACGCCACCTTCGTTTTTCACGTCGTCCCGATCGTAGTAGGTGTAGTTCAGGTCCACATCAAAAGAGGTGGGAACCAGGTCCAGTTGCAAACCTGCTTTGTATTCGATTTCTTCACTGGACACTTTGAGTCCTGCATAGGCATCAAGAGGGCCTAATACGTTGGTTTTTCCTTCCACCAAACCAAAGAGACGAGCATCTCTATCATAATAATTGCGATTGCCCAGTCCCACATAGATTTGTCCAATTTTATATTTCCCATAAATATCGGTTTCATTGCCGCCATGGTTCCAGTGCCGTGCTTCCGCACCTACGGTTAGTTTCGGAATCGGTGTAATGGCTACATGAACTTGATGAATCCCATCTTTTGCTGTATTGTATCCATACCCCGTTTCGATATCCATGCCTGGTACCAGGGCATAGGCGGTCAGTCCGCCAGAAAGCAGAGCCAAAGCCGCTGCCATTGTTATTGCTTTTTTCATATGTCATCGCTCCTTTCTTTTCGCTGTTATTGTGTTAAGAAGTTGATTCAGTAGGTATAATTCCCATAGATGTTATAGGTTTCTCAAGGTTCTCAGGGTACTAAGGGTTCTCAGGGCTCTCGAACGTGCAAATAAGCTCATTGTGCTCCAAAAGCCGAAGATGTTTCTCTTTACAAAGAGCAACATTCTTTCATTTCACATAATAACAGTGCCTTTCTCTTTTTCTATTATATGAAATTCAGAAAAATATGGAAAGAGTATTTTTATTTCTCACGTAAAGGTGATCTAAAATATTTCCTAGCCGTATCATCTCGCTCAAGCCCCCTAAGAACCTTCAGAACCCTTAGAAGCCTCAGAACCTTTGGCACAATAGGAATCATTGTATGTTTCGCTTAATCCCCATAATGTCGTTTCCTAATCCCTAGTCCCCCATAATTTCACAAAATCCTTGACAACGGAGACCAGATAGAGTATTCTTGCATTCGACAGGTGTCCTGCTGTTGTTTCAGGGATATCCCTTGGGAGTCCTAAGAAATCTCCGCAGTGTGCCTTTCTTTGACGGAATGAGTTTTATCGAGCAGTATCAGCTGAGCTGTATCGACGTATCTCTTCACAAAGAAATGAGCCGTATACCTCCAATATTATATCGCTTGGATTGTCAAAACCGAGACGAATGCAGAGATTTCACATACGAATGCATCCCTGGGGATGTGTTTTTTATTGCAACTTTGGTATGAAGTGACTCGTGACTGGTAACTAGTGACTAGGCAGCCCCTATATACACTTGTCTCCACTCATGAAATACCTGTTGTCTTATCATTCCGCATTCTTTTTGGAATGCGTTTTTTTATTGTAAAAAACGGGTGATTCGTGAATGATTGATGGGTAATAGGAAGATTCTTCCCTACAAGCTCCCAGTCACAAGTCACCAGTCTACCAGTCACCCAATCCCTCTGCCTTCCAAGCATTCTGCGAAAGGAAGTATTTCCAATGAAAGTCATTCACACCATCAAAGAATTGAAAGAAATCGTTCATCAGTGCAAAAAAGCCGGCCAGTCCATCGGCCTGGTTACCACCATGGGGGCGCTCCATGAAGGCCACGCTTCTCTGATTAAAGCCGCTCGCGCTGAAAATGATTTCGTCATCACTACGGTGTTTGTCAATCCGACCCAGTTCGGACCGAATGAAGACTATGAAGCCTATCCAAGAACCTTGGACGCTGACGCCAAAGTTGCAGAAGCTGCTGGAGCAGACCTGCTCTTCGCTCCTAGCCCGGCAGAAATGTACCCACACAAAGATATGACCTGGGTAGAAGTTACCGGTCCTATCACCAAAGTTCTTTGCGGTCGCACCCGTCCGATTCATTTCCGCGGCGTAGCTACGGTTTGCACCAAGTTCTTCAACCTCACCGAATGTGACCGTGCTTACTATGGTCTGAAGGATGCCCAGCAGACCCAGGTGCTGCAGCGCATGGTAGAAGACCTTTTCATGAATGTAACACTGCGTCTTATGCCAATCGTTCGTGAAGCAGATGGCCTGGCTAAGAGCTCCCGTAACGTATATCTGTCTCAGGAAGAACGCACCGCTGCACTGGTTCTCTCCAGAAGTCTCAAACACGCCAAAGAAACCTTTGAAGCCGGTGAAAGAAATAAACAGAAACTGATTGATCAGGTGACTAAAGAAATTCAGGCAGAACCGATGAGTGACATCGACTACGTAGAAATGTACGGCATGCCAGGACTTCCAGAAGTAGGCGAAACCATCGAAGGCAAAGTCCTCCTGGCTCTGGCAGTCAAATTCGGCAAAACAAGACTGATTGATAACGTGGTTCTTGGATAAGCTATCAGTTTACAGTTTACAGTTAACGGTTTACGGAAAACTGTCTACCGTCTACTGTTAACCGTTAACTTTTCATAAAGGAGAACTTCATGATTCAATCTATCATTCGTTTCTGTACAAAATACATGTCCATCGGCGTGGTACTGATTGGTATTTTCAGTATTTTCTGGCCCGATGTGATGAAACCATTCGCACCAAAAATCCCAACTCTTTTGGGTATCATCATGTTCGGCATGGGCATGAGCCTCACCCCTGGTGATTTCAAAAATGTATTCAAGCAGCCGAAAAATGTAGCCATTGGCACAGTGCTTCAATTTGTCATCATGCCAGCTGCTGCCTTCGCCTTGGTAAAGCTCTTCGACTTGCCACCGGCCATTGCGATCGGCGTGGTATTGGTGGGCTGCTGCCCTGGCGGCACCGCTTCCAATGTCATTTCCTACATTGCCAAAGCCGATGTAGCACTGTCCGTATCTATGACCATGGTCAATACTATCCTGGCTCCTTTCGTGACGCCTTTCCTGGTATGGCTCATCGCTGGTGCCTGGGTGGATATCGATTTCATGTCCATGATGATGTCTATTGTGAAAATGGTTCTTCTGCCTCTGATCGTTGGCGTTGGAATCAATTATTTCTTCCCAAAACAGGTCAAAAAGGTCAATACCTTCATGCCTATGTTCTCCGCCCTGGTGGTCATCATCACCGTAGGCTGCGTGGTCTCCCTCTCTGGCCGCACCATCCTGGACAATGGACTGGTGATTCTGGCCGTTGTGATTCTGCATAACCTGTGCGGTATGCTGCTTGGCAATTTCTGTGCCAAAAAGATTGGCATGAACAAAGCCCAGACCCGTGCTATGACCATTGAAGTAGGCATGCAGAACTCCGGCCTGGCTTCCACCTTGGCTCTTATGTACTTCACCGCCGCTGGTGGTATCGCTGGTGCAATCTTCTCCGTATGGCACAACGTGTCCGGCTCCCTCTTCGCCTCCTACTGCGTGGGCCAGGATGAAGAAGCAGAAAAAGAAACCGACGTGGTTTCTACGGCTAGCGTGAAATAGGGACAAGTTGGCTGTTGGCTGTTGGCTGTTGACGGTTTACGGTTAACTGCTGACGGCTAACTGCTAACTCGTGAAATAAAAAGGATTCATCTCCCAAAAGAGATGAATCCTTTTTTTAGTGGCTAACCAGCTACTGTAGTGACTGCTCGTTAATTCGGTTTTCAATAACAAGAAATCCGATTGGCAATTGTTGCTGGTTGTTAGTTGTTTGTTGTTGGGACCAAACAACCGACAACTATCAACTAACAACAATGCGTGCATAGAAATCTGCACAATTGCACAGGTTTCTATATACTTAAATACCAAAATCTTGCTTCATATATTCAGTAAATATCGGGCGTTTGAATTATCGAACATCCACTACTGTATAAAAATGGGGTATTGGGGCGCTTCCAAATTATGTGCGCCCCTTCCAGCACTCCTCACTCCTCATTCCTAACTCCTCACTATTTCTCATAAAAAGGATATGATGAGCCTCACGTTTTATCATTAGAACCGAAGTACCCGTCGGCCGTCTTCCATATCACTGAGATGCATCAGGAAGAATCGAGCAATCACACCGGTGATGAGGGCAGAAATGATGGTTCCTTCCCGGATGCCTTCGATATCTCCCATGGCGGTATAGGAAAGAAGCAGGGCCAAAGAAACCAGCAGCACATCATTGGCGGTTTTCACTTTACCGAAATCAAAGTGGTACGTATCAGAAATCACATATACGATGCCATCACCAGGCAGTTTCAGCACATCGGCGATCCCCTGCAGGGAAATGCCCAAGGAAACCAAGGACGCCCCGATCAAAAGAACCACCATTTTCCAAAGATAGAAATCGGGAGCTACTGACTGGAATAGGTGCATGAAGAAATCGATAAAAGCGGCAAAAAATAAAGTCGCTGGAATTTGCATGGCGTGCAATTTGGTGAATTTCTTTTTCAAAATCAAGAATTGTCCCAGCACAAAGAGCATATTCACCGCAAAAGTGGTTTCCCCTAAAGTAAAGGGAAACGTGAAACTCATCACATAGGGCAAACTGGAAATAGGCGACGTGCCAAGAAAACTTTTCACCACCAACGCAATACCTGATGATTGAATAATCACAGCTATAAGAAATAAAATCCATCGTTTGGTATTTGACATACTACGAATCCTCCTTAAGGAATAACGAATTCCATTATAGGACGAATGAAAATGAATGTCAAATTTTCAGGTTTTACAGGTCTCTCAAGTTGCTCAGGTAACTCAATGCTGTTAAGTTACGGATTTGCGTCAGTAGATATGATTTCGATATTGGTTACAAAGTGCTAAGGGTTCTCAAGGTGCTAAGGGTTCTCAAGGTTCTGAGGGTACTGAGGGTTCTCAAGGTTCTGAGGGCTCTCAAGGTTCTGCAATGAGCCCATAGACGCTATCGTTATCATCTCATTCGGGAAACTTGAGAAACCTGAGAAACCTGAGCAACCTGAGTTCCCTGTCCTACATCAACCTGAGTAACCTGTGCTACATCAAATTTCCCCCTCATCCATAATATGAAGTTTCTTTCTCCAATATCTGGAATAAATAGCCCCCAACGGATTGTGGGCCAAAAGGCGATCTTTCACGACCAGGCAAGTCACCGGGCCCTTAGCGTTGGAAGTAAAAATCGTATCATGGCCCACGCAAAGGCCGCAGATGATATTGAGGTCTACCCCTTTTTCTGCCAAGAACCGAGCCTGGAATTTCGGATTGCACATGGCTTCGTGTTCTACTTCTGGATGGACTTGTTTCAGCCCAAATTCACTTTTAGCAAAGGAACAATTCTTGCAGCACACGGAATACACTTCAAATCCCTGGTTACAGAAATATTTCACAATGTACCGTGCTTCGTTATGAAGGCCGATGCAGAAAGCCAGGCCCAATTTCTTATAGCCCATTTTCTTGGCAAACTCTGCGGTTTCCTGCAAACGGCAAATATCACTATAGTAAGTACCTTCTACATAGGCGGCGGCTTCCATAATTTTCCGTTCCTCCGGCGTATAGGCCTTTCGGATTTCTTCTTCCTTCACACCCGTACAATTGGTGCCATGCACATAGCAGGCATGATGAGGACAATTGGCGCAATCTGCTTTCATGATCTTTCTCCTTTCAAAATCAATGCTATTACGGTAAGTAAAACATAGGATGATTTCTTTTGAGACAAAGTTTCTCAGGTTGCTCAGGATGCTTAAGTTGCTCAGGTTCCTAGAACGAGATGATACCCCTAGCATGTATTGGCACATTCGAGAAACGTGAGAGACCTTAGCCACTTGAGAAACCTAAGCAACCTATAACCTCTAGTGGAATCTTACCTATGAACTTAACAACATGACTTTCAAATCACCTTATTTTACACTTGATTCTATTATACACCTTGGTTGTTAGTAACTGGTGACTCGTGACTGGTAGCTAGTAGCTAGGCCCTAGGGATTAGGGGACTGTGGCAGTATTTTCCCTAGGGAAACACTGTTAAGGAACTATACAATGATTATTTCTGTGTTAATGGTACTAAGGGTTCTAAGGGGTTCTCGAATGTATCGCTAGCCGCAGCCGTCATTTCGACCAATCCTATTATTGGTTACTATTATAGCAGTCATGAAGTGAGATGCGCCCCTGAGTAAAGCAATGCCATGAAATTAAGGATTTGCATGACTAGGTATGATTCCGCTAATGATAACAGGTTACTCAAGTTTCTAAGGGTGCTCAGGATGCTCAGGTTACCCGAATGTGCCAATAGACGCTAGCGTCATTAGCTCATTCGAAAAACGTGAGAAACCTCAGTAGCCTGAGAAACCTGAGAGACCAATATTTCCAAATAAAAAAGCTCGCATGTGAAATACACACACGAGCTTTTTTATTTCAAAGAACCAATTACTGCTGGCTCTTCTTTACATTTGCATTTTTATATCTAGCCTGGCGAGAGAGGACCATCTTTCTCATACGAATGCTTTCTGGTGTCACTTCTACCAGTTCGTCATCGTTGATCCATTCCAGTGCGCCTTCCAGAGTGAACTTACGGCATGGCGGCAGTTTGATAGCGTCATCAGAACCAGCGGCACGGGTATTGGTCAGATGTTTCTTCTTGCATGGGTTCACATCCATATCCTGGTCACGGGAGTTTTCACCAATGATCATACCTTCGTATACTTCCACGCCTGGTTCCAGGAAGAGTTCACCGCGGTCAAGAACGGAGTTCAAACCGTAAGCGGTGGTGGTGCCGGATTCAAAGGCAACCAGGGAACCTCTGGTTCTTTCCGGGATATCGCCTTTGTATGGTACATAGCCCTGGAATACATGGTACATGATACCGGTGCCACGGGTGGTGGTCAAGAGTTCATTTCTGAAGCCGATCAAGCCACGAGCTGGAATGGAAAATTCCATCTTCATGTAGCCAGCCAGTTCTTCCATGGAAATCATTTCTGCTCTTCTCGGTCCAAGACCTTCCATTACAGCGCCCATGAATTCCTGCGGAACTTCAATGGTGAGGCGTTCCAGTGGTTCGCACTTCTTGCCATTGATTTCTTTGTAAATAACCTGCGGCTTGGAAACTTCCAATTCAAAGCCTTCACGACGCATGGTTTCAATCAGAACAGACAGATGCAATTCACCACGGCCGGATACTTTGAATGCATCGGACGTATCGGTATCTTCTACGCGAAGAGCCACATTGGTTTCGATTTCTTTATAGAGACGAGCACGGATGTGACGGGAAGTAACGAAATCCCCTTCACGGCCAGCGAATGGACTCTTGTTGACATGGAATACCATGGACAAAGTCGGTTCGTCGATATGAATAGCCGGCAGTGCTTCCGGATTGTTTGCATCAGCTACTGTTTCACCGATATTGATATCTTTGAAACCTGCCATAGCAATGATGTCCCCTACCTTAGCTTCATCTACAGGAGTACGTTTCATTCCCTGCCAGTTGAAGAGAGCACCGATATGGTCGGTTCTAATCTTTTCGCCATCAGTGATAGCTACGGTCATGCCCTGTTTAGCAGTGCCACGGGTAACACGGCCGATAGCAATCTTGCCCAGGTAATCATCAGCTTCCAGGGTGGTAACCATCACCTGCAGACCTGCATCTGGATCGCCTTCCGGGCATGGGATATGTTCCAGGATAGCATCAAACAGTGGGTCCAGGTTCTTGCCTTCATCATTCATATGAAGCTTAGCGATACCGCTTCTAGCAGATGCATAGAGAAGCGGGAAATCCAGCTGGTCATCGTCTGCTTCCAGTTCCATGAACAGTTCCAGAATTTCGCCTTCTACATCGGAAATACGCTGGTCAGGACGGTCGATTTTATTGATAACAACGATTGGTTTCAGCTTATGTTCCAGAGCCTTACGCAGTACGTACTTGGTCTGCGGCATCGGGCCTTCATGAGCATCTACCAGAAGAAGAACGCCGTCTACCATGTTCAGGATTCGTTCTACTTCGCCACCGAAATCCGCATGCCCTGGGGTATCGACGATATTGATCTTTACTCCATTGTGCATTACAGAGGTATTCTTTGCCAGAATGGTGATGCCGCGTTCACGTTCCAGTGGATTGGAGTCCATGACACGTTCAGCTACCTTCTGATTATCTCTGAAAATGTGGCTCTGTTTCAGCATAGCATCTACCAGAGTCGTCTTACCATGGTCGACGTGAGCGATAATGGCAATATTGCGGATGTCTTCTCTTTTCATTTCTTTCCTTTTCCCCCTCGGGCAAACTATAACGCTACAGATGCAAATTCCATCTGTATGCTTTCATTGACACTTTGTCTTTTGTTATTATGAAATACAATTTATTATAGCATATTTCCGCAAGGGTTGTGAATTGATTTTTTGAAATATTTTTTTACTTGGGCTAGTGACTTGTGATTGGTGACTGGTGTACTTGGGATTAGGGATTAGTAGCTAGGCCTTAGGGATTTTGGGATACGCTTTGATTCCTTTCTCCTCAAATGATATGAAATCGTATTAGAAAAAGGTTATAAAAGGTTACTCCTACTTCAATGTAAAAACGCTATCATCAAGAAGCAATGGATGATAGCGCTTTTTATTTTTGGAAAAATTCTCCATGGGATACGAAACACTTACGGTATCACCGTATCCGTCATTTCGACCGATCATATTGGTGCTTAATGGCATAGGTGGATTGAAATGAGATGCGCTCCTGAGTGGAGAAATCTGGCAGCACTAGAGGTAAGGGCTTGACGAATCATATCATTGCAACTCGCTAGGGTTGTTCCTCTCGCATTCCTCGAAATGTCGTCTCACCGTATAGATTTGATTCTTTAAGCCCTTACCGCTGGTGCTTTTAGATTTCTCCACTCTCCTACACATCCAGTTTCATATCATTTATCTCATCCAGCACAAATACGACCGGTCGAAATGACACCATGATGATTCCGCTAGTATCCATCTGCACATTCGGAGAACCTGAGCAACCTGAGAAACTTGAGCAACCTGAGAAACTTTAAACCACTGGCGAAGTCGCACTAACTGTTTTGATTCGTTATAGAAAAAATCGTAAAACAAACGCTTGACTCTTGTATCCTCTATGGTATATAATACAGATAAGCGATTAGGACACCGCCAATGCACGGCGCCGAACAAAAAACATTGGCAAGGACTTAATTGTCGGGTAAGAAGAATACATAAGAGCTCCGGTGTGCCTACACACCGTTCACCCGCTTGAAGAACCTCCCTGGGGCTTCAGGATGTAGAGCAACAACTTAAGAAACATGGATGTAAAAGTCCGCATGAAAGAGAGAGCCTGGTTGCCTTAGCGCAATTTGTACTCGATGGATTCTCTTTTTCGTGCGGGCTTTTTTTGTTGCCTAAATAAGTTTACACCATATGTAGTCCCCCCCCTTCGGGCAATGCTGTTAAGTTAAGTGAAATATGCGGTGATTTCTGCTGATGCAAGGTTACTCAGGTTTCTCAGGCTACTTAGGTTTCTCACGTTTCTCGAATGAGCTAATGACGCTAGCGTCTATCGGCACATTCGGAGAACCTGAGCAACCTGAGAAGCCTTAGAAACTTGAGTAACCTGTCACTACTAGTGGAATCATACCTGCTAACGCCAATCCTTAACTTAACAACATTACCTCACTACGCACATTTTCAACAAAAACGAATTAACAAGCACCCACTATTTATATCATTAAGGTATATTGGTAATGCTATTAATCCAAGCGAAACATCTGGAAATTAGAAAAGATTGCTAGGAAACTCCCAATGATACAATTTAGCCAATCTTTGTTTCATTGCTTTAGGCATCATTCCAGTCAGAGCAATCATTTCTAGCATTCCTTTCTGGTCGTCAGAAAGACGCAATAATTCTTTATCCGAAAGCCGTGCCAACTGTTCCATGACCGCACGAACTTGAGATTCCTCATCATAAGAATTTCTATTATCCCCTCTCACACGAGCTTCCATTTCATCGGCAGCATCAATCAATGCACTGGCCTCCTCTTCATCTTCCACAAGAGTAATTTCTATGCCCGTTTTCTGGCAAAAATCTTCCAAGGCACAATAGGTCCGTTTCCCGAAAGCTTCGATTTTAAAGGGAATTTCCTTGTCTTTCACCAAAATTTCAGCAAAAGACTCAACCAATTCTTCATCTAACTCTCTGACCGTTTTCGGCGTTTTAATAAATTTCATGGTCTGCTTTTTTAAAGAAAACAGTAGCCATGGGAAATAGGCACCTTCCATCTCTGGGTCTTTAATAGAGGCAGGCACACTAAAGACCAGACATTGTAAGACGCCCTTTTTCGAGAGTTTTGACGGACGCTTCCGAACTGCCAAGTCCGTCTTAATTTTCGTAGCTAGTACCTGATTTTCAAAAGGAATCTTTGGGTACTCTGGCTCCGCATTTTCAAAGGCTGTGATCGTAGATGGAATCCACTGGTTCCCCTCTTTTTTCAGATACAACATTGGCTCTCCTGGAATCGGACGAACTACATCTCTCACCTTCAGCGTTTTATTTTTCAGCATTTCTGCTAGCGCATGGGTCGCATCCAAGGCTTCTTCTAAGTAAGCAGCCGCTTTCCCCGTAGGTATCATAGGTGTATGACGCGGTATATAATGGGAGGCCTCGAAAAAGGCCGGTTTTCTTCGCATTGTAATCTGATGGGCTTTTGCATAAGCAGATTCTGCCTTCTTAATCTCAGGATCCAATTCAGCAGCTGTCACCAAATCCAAAGAAATGCGATTCTGCTCCATCTTTAATTCCATTTCTTGAAGGAAACCAATATAATCATCCGCTGTATCCGGAAGCATTCCTGGCACCAAGTACATGGTATGTACCCCTTCTTTGCCAATGAACAGATTGAATCCATTGAATTCCCCCACATTTCCTAGTACCTGTAGGTATCCAATTTCACCATCATCAAAAGTAATAGCAAAGACCTGCTCTGCCCCTAACTTTTTCCATAACCGATCATCCCGATAGCGGAATCCTTTTTCCATGAGAGAATCTGTATACATAACCTGCCTCCTTATAAAGAAATACCTAATCTATTTTTTATTGTATCAAATTTCGCATAGAAAAATCGATTATTATTTCAACTTAAGAAATAATAACTCAAACTTCCCACCCTTAAAATCTCATTTCACATTGATATAACGCTGGTCTCCAATGGTATTTAAAGCAAACAGCCAATCCATTCTGCTCCAATTGACACAAAAGATTTCATCGTAGCGTCATTTCAACCGATCACATTTGTGCGAAATAAAAAAGAAGGTATAAATGGATTTGGATCCCTGAGTGGAGAAATCTCGCAGCACTAGCGGAAAGGGCTTGATAGCATATATCATGGCAGCTCGTTAGTGCTGCGTTCCTCGCTTTGCTCGAAGTGTTGTTTCACCGTTATGATTTGAATCAGAAAGCCCTTCCCACTAGTGCGTCGAGATTTCTCCACTCTCCTACACATCCAGTTTCATTACTTTTGTACCATCAAGCACAAATACGACCGGTCGAAATGACGCCTCAATGAAAGCGCTAATGTTTATTGGTGTATAAATGGATTTGTTATTTGTTTTAATACCATTTGAGACCAGAGCGTATCAATGTAAAATGCCCTTTCTAAATTGGGAAGTATGAGTAATAAGAAAAAAGCTATACAAGGTCAAGTAAGAAATCGTTGATTTCCCACAGCCTTGTATAGCCTTTGTTGTTACAATCATGAAACAGGTACTTGCAAGCCAGGAAAATAGCTCCTAATCCCTAGCTACCAATCCCTAATCCCCAATTACTGTTTTTCCAGATGACGCAAGCCTTTATCGGCAATATCTTTACGATACTGCATGCCACGCCAAGCAATTTTCTGTACCCCTTCATAGGCTTTGGCTTTCGCTTCTGCCAGGGTAGGTGCTACGGCAACTACGTTCAGCACGCGGCCACCATTGACCACATATTTCCCGTCTTTCTTGACAGTCCCTGCGTGGAAAATCTGGCAACCTGTTTTCTTAGCTTCTTCAATGCCGGTGATGACTTCACCAGAAGAATGAGAAGCGGGGTAGCCTTCGGAGGCAATGACCACGTCAACGGCGCAGCCTTTTTTCCATTTCACGTCTTCATCGCGGAGACGACCGTAGACGCAATCGAGCATCACTTCTGCCAGGTCTCCATCAAAGAGAGGCAGAACGGCTTCTGTTTCCGGATCGCCGAAGCGGCAGTTAAATTCTACCACTTTCGGTCCTTCTTCGGTAATCATGAGGCCTGCATAGAGGCATCCTTTGAATGGATATCCTTCTTTACGCATAGCGCTCACGATAGGACGAAGAATGCGGACATTCACTTCTTCTGTCATTTCTTTGGTCATTACCGGTGCCGGAGCATAGGCACCCATGCCGCCGGTGTTTGGACCTCTGTCACCGTCAAAAATACGTTTATGGTCCTGAGAAGATACCATAGGCACCACGGTGGTGCCATCGCAGAAGCAGAGAACGCTGGCTTCTTCGCCTTCCATAAATTCTTCGATAACTACAGAACGACCAGCGCCACTGAAGGTATGGCCCTCCAGCATATCTTTCACGGTTTCGATGGCTTCTTCTTCGGTTTGGGCAATGATAACGCCCTTGCCGGCAGCGAGGCCATCGGCTTTGATAACGATCGGATATTTCTGATTGGCTTTCAAATAAGCCACGGCTTTGTCTTCGTCGTCAAAGACTTCATAGGCAGCGGTCGGAATGCCGTATTTCTTCATCAGATTTTTAGCAAATCCTTTGGAACCTTCGATGCGTGCTGCCAAGCGAGAGGGTCCAAAGAAAGCCATGCCCTGTTCAGCAAACTGGTCAGCCAAGCCTTCGGTTAGAACCGTTTCTGGTCCGGCTACGGTGAGGTCCACTTGCATCAGACGGGCAAAGTCCAAAATATCTTCTGTCCCTTTCACCGGAATCGGTGTGGCTACATCGCTCATGCCATCGCTTCCCGGAATGGTATAGACTTCAGATACGGATGGACTTTGTGCCAGTCGCCAACAAAGCGCATGCTCTCTGCCGCCGTTTCCAATCACTAATACTCTCATATGTACTCCTTTTTAGTAGACGGTTAACGGTTTACGGTTTACGGTTTACAGTTATCCGTTAACTGTAAACTGTTAACTGTAAACTATAAACTGTAAACTATAAACTGTTAACTGCCTACTATAATTAACTATGTCTGAAATGTCTATGTCCAGTGAAGACCATGGCGATGCCGTACTTGTTAGCCATGTCGATGGATTCCTGGTCACGGATAGATCCGCCAGGCTGGATGACAGCGGTGATGCCTGCTTTGCCTGCCGCTTCGATGGTATCACCGAAGGGGAAGAACGCATCGGAGCTCATGACGGAGCCTTTGGCTTTTTCGCCAGCTTCTGCAATAGCGATATCGGCAGAACCGACACGATTCATCTGACCAGCGCCGACGCCCAAGGTGGTGTCTTTGTTGGTGAGAACAATGGCATTGGATTTGACGTGTTTAACAATAACCCAAGCAAATTCCAGTGCTTTCCATTCTTCTTCGGTCGGAGCGCGGTTGGTCACTACTTTGCAATCCGCTCTGGTTTCAGTGCTGTTATCTTGGGTCTGTACCAGAAGGCCGCCGGATACTTTGTGTACCTGCAGTTCTTCATGAGTCAAAGCTGGTACTTCGATGAGACGGATATTTTTCTTGGTGGAAAGAATATCAAAAGCTTCCTGAGAGAATTTCGGAGCCATGATGACTTCAAAGAAAATCGGTTTCATAGCTTCTGCTGTTTCCTTATCGCATTCCCGGTTCATAGCTACGATACCACCGAAAGCAGATTTGCTGTCTGCTGCAAAGGCTTTCTGGAACGCATCGAGAGCACTTTCGCCAAGGGCACAGCCACATGGATTGGTGTGTTTGATAATAGCGCAGGCAGGCTGGTCTTTCCATTCAGAAGCCAAGTCCCAAGCGGCTTCCATATCTACGATGTTGTTGTAAGACAGTTCTTTGCCATGAAGCTGTTTGGCATCGGCAATACCGCCTTTGACTTCCGGGTCTTTGTAGAAAGCAGCCTTCTGGTGCGGGTTTTCACCGTAACGCAGGTCCTGTACCTTCACATAGGCATGGCTGTACACATCAGGTAGTACGTCATGGTCCCCGTTGACTTCCTTGGTCAGGTAATCAGCGATGGCACAATCATACAGTCCGGTGTGGAGGAATGCTTTTCTGGACAGTGCCAGACGGAAATCTTCGGTCAGTGTATCCGTCTTGATTCTTTCCAGGATATCACCATACTGGGATGGATCGACCACAATGGCTACATATTTGTAGTTCTTTGCAGCGGCACGAACCATAGATGGGCCGCCGATATCGATATTTTCGATAGCTTCTGCACGAGTGACGTTCGGTTTTGCAATGGTTTCACGGAACGGATACAGATTCACAGCTACCAGGTCAATGCCGGTGATGCCATGTTCTTTCATAGCTTTCACATGTTCTGGATTGTCACGAATGGCCAGAATGCCACCGTGAATTTTTGGATGCAGTGTCTTTACTCTGCCATCCATCATTTCCGGAAATCCGGTCACTTCAGAAACAGATTTCACCGGAATGCCAGCGTCTGCAATGGCTTTCATAGTGCCGCCAGTAGAAATAATTTCTACGCCCAGTTCATGAAGACCTTTGGCAAATTCAATGACGCCAGTTTTATCAGATACGCTGATAAGCGCTCTTTTGATTGTCATGTTTTCCTCCTTCTTATCTCAATGCTGCTAATGTTTTGCGTTAGTAGGTATAAATTCGCTAGAAATTACAGATTGCTCAAGTTACTCAGGGTTCTCAGGTTGCTCAGGTTTCCCGAATCTGCCAATCAACGCTAGCCTCACTAGCATCATAACATTTCTCCACTTTTTTCTAACATAGTAGAAAAAAAGCGATAAACCATAAAGCACAAATCCCATCGGTCGAAATGACGATGCAAGGTACCGCCAACGGCCTACTGCTAACCGTTTACTACTTCAACCTAGTCTCTTTTCTAACTTCTCACTTCTAACTTCTCACTGCTTTGTATGCATTCCCGATACATGGTGCCCTTCGATGTGAAGTGCATCATTGCAATAGGCTGTGACAGCCCGTACATAGGCTGGATGTTCTTGCTGAAGAATCCGGTCTGCCAAGGTGTCTTCTGTATCGTCATCATAAACCGGTACTGCCACCTGGGTAATGATAGGACCATCGTCCAAACCAGTGCCTACGAAATGAACCGTACATCCTGCCACTTTCACGCCTGCTTCTACAGCCTGCCGCTGGGCATGGAGTCCACGGAAGCTGGGGAGAAGGGCGGGATGGATATTGATGATCTGATTGGGGAATGCGTTTACCAAGTCTTCCCCACAGATTCTCATATAACCAGCCAGGCAAATCAAGTCTGGTGTATAGGATTTCGCTGCTTCCAAAATAGCGGCATTGAAAGCCTCTTTGGAATCAAAGGCTTTCCGTTCCAATACGGTGGTGGGAACGTTCCACCGTTTGGCCCGTTCCAGCACCTGGGCATCGCCATGGTCGCAAATGACGCCTACCACTTCGCCATTGACGGTGCCATTGACAGTCGCTTCATGGATGGCTTCTGCATTGGAACCACGTCCGGATGCAAAAATCAGAATTCTTTTTTTATTCTTCATGGAAAAGACCACCTGTTACGATCACATCCTGGTCACCTTTGGTAATTTCGCCCACTTCGTAAACCGGTTCATTGATGGAAGCCAGAATTTCTTTCGCCTTTTCTGCTTCTTCCCGCTTCATAATGAGCAGCATTCCCAGACCGCAGTTATAGGTACGATACATTTCATGAGCTTCCACGCCGCCCTGTTTCATCAGGAATGGGAATACAGGAAGCATGGGCCATTTGTCTGCATCGAGCACTGCTCTAGTGCCTTCTGGCAGCACGCGAGGAATATTGTCATAGAAACCGCCGCCAGTGATATGAACCATGCCATTCACCTTGGTGTCCTTCAGTACCGGCAACACCGGCTTCGGATACAGGCGGGTCGGAGTGAGCAGCACTTCGCCCAGCGGTTTATCAAATCCTTCATAGGTTTCTTTCAAAGACAGTCCATTGTCCTGGATGATACGACGAACCAGGGAATATCCATTGGAATGAACCCCAGTGGACGGCAGGCCCAGGATGACATCGCCTTCAGAAATATCTTCGCCGGTGATGATGTCTTTGCGATCTACGATACCTACGGCAAAACCAGCTACATCATAATCACCTTTGGCATAGAAACCAGCCATTTCTGCAGTTTCCCCGCCCAGGAGAGCACAACCAGATTCGATGCACGCATTGGCTACACCTTTCACGATTTCTGCCATCAATTCCGGTTCCAATTTGCCAGTAGCGATGTAGTCCAGGAAGAACAGCGGACGTGCGCCCTGAACCAGTACATCGTTGACACTCATAGCAACGCAGTCCTGACCAATGGTATCATGGATACCCATTTCAATAGCCAAACGCAGCTTGGTTCCTACCCCATCGGTACCAGAAACCAGAATCGGGTCATCAGACAGTTCATCTTTCAGACGGAACAGACCGCCGAAACCACCCAGATCGCCCATGACGCCACGGGTATAGGTAGCCTGTACGGATTTTTTAATCAGTTCGACTTCTCTTTCACCAGCGTCGATATCTACGCCAGCTTCTGCATAGGTCAGACCCTTTTTCTTACTATTCATAAAATCCTCCAAATTAATGAGCAATTAGTAATGAGCAAGGAGTAATTGTGGATGCAGCGCACAAATTAAGGAGCGCTGCTCTATTCAATATTTTATATTCTTTGCGGCACTTCATAAGTTATGTGCCGCACCAGCATTACTCATTTCTCATTACTCATTTCTAATTGATTTTATTCTTCATCTTCCATAGTGCCCAGGCCGTTATGAGGTACGTGTTCCGGATAGACCCCATCGAAGCAGGCGAAGCACATATCTTCTTTCTTGATACAGGAAATAGATTCTGCCAGTCCTTCCTGGGACAGGTAGTGCAATGCATCGGCGCCGATCATTTTGCAGATTTCTTCTGTCGAATATTTGGCTGCAATAAGCTGCTTTCTTTCTGCTGTATCGATACCGAAGAAGCATGGATACTTAACAGGCGGAGAGCTGATGCAAAGTTTAATTTCCTTGGCACCTGCATTTCTGAGCAAGTTGATAATAATGCCACTGGTGGTGCCACGAACGATGGAATCATCCACTAAGACGATTCGCTTGCCTTCCACGTTCATGCGGATCGGGTTCAGTTTCATACGGACAGCCCGTTCACGTTTCTTCTGTCCTGGCTGAATGAAGGTACGGCCCATGTATTTATTTTTGAGCAGCCCTTCCACGAAAGGAATGCCAGAAGCCTGGGCATATCCCAAAGCAGCCACGTTACCAGAATCCGGTACACTCATGACTACATCACCATCAAACTGTGCTTCTTCCCACAGTTTTTTGCCCATGTTTAGACGAGCCTGGTAAATATCCTGGCCGTTCATGATGGAATCAGGACGAGCGAAATAAATGTATTCGAAAGAGCAGATGCCATGTTTATGAGAATCTACAGGGCAATACATGGTGGAGCGAACTCCATTGTCATCGATAGAAACGATTTCCCCTGGCAGGATATCTCTGACAAATTCCGCATCAATAGCATCCAACGCCGGTGTTTCAGAAGCCAATACCCAGCCGGTTTCTGTTTTTCCCAAAACCAGCGGACGGTAGCCGAATGGATCGCGGCAGCCGTAGAGGGCTTTGTTGGTACAAGCCACAATGGCATAGGCACCGTGAATTTCATCCATCAATTCTTTAAATTTTTCTTCTTCGGTCGGACGACGGCTTCTCGCAAGCAGTTTGATGATGACTTCCGTATCCATCGAAGTGGAAAAGGTGGAACCTTCCAAGAGCAAACGGCGGCGCAGATTCAGGGTATTGACCAAGTTCCCGTTATGAGCCAATGCCATAGGACCATCGATGCTATCTGCCTGCAGCGGCTGTACGTTAGCCGGGATAGAAGAACCGGTGGTGGAATACCGTACATGGCCAATACCGATATGGCCTTCTTTTTCTGGCAAATTGCGGAACACTTCGGTCACCAGACCCATACCGCGGAATGTTTCCATATCCTTGCCATCGGTAACGGTGATGCCCGCACTTTCCTGTCCACGGTGCTGCAGGGCAAAAATGCCGTAGTACACTTCATGAACGGCAGACAGGTCACGGTCGAAGATGCCAAAGACGCCACACTCTTCATGGGGCTTGTCGTCATAAATTTCTGTACTTTTGTACATGCTTATCTCCTGTTTAAACAGGGTGACTGGTGACTGGTGACCAGTGACTAGGAAACTCCCAGTCACCGGTCACCAGTCACTAGCTACCAAATTAGAATTAGAACTTTTCACCAGTTAAGAGTTCATAGGCTTCTTTGTAAATGCCGATGGTCTTGTCGATGATTTCCTGTGGAACTGTGTCTCCTGGGTTGGCTTTCAGGTAATCTCTGACAAACTGTTTATCATAGGAAGGCTGTCCATGGCCGGCTTCATAGCCTTTGGCTGGCCAGAAACGGGAGTTATCTGGAGTCAGCATTTCATCACCCAGAACGATATTTCCTTCTTCATCAAGACCAAATTCAAACTTGGTATCAGCGATGATGATGCCTCTTTCCAGTGCATAATCAGCGCACTTGTTGTACAGAGCCAGGGTCAGTTCAGACAGTTTTTCCATGTATTCTTTGCCTTTTCCTGGGAAGAACTTGTTTACCCATTCTTCTCCTTCTTCCATGGAAATATTCTGGTCATGTTCACCAGCCGGTGCTTTGGTGGATGGAGTGAAGATCGGCTGTGGCAGCTTCTGGCATTCTTTCAGCCCTTCTGGCAGCTGGATGCCGCAAACTTTGCCATCTTTCTGATAGCCTTCCCAGCCGGAACCGGTGATGTAGCCACGAACAATGCATTCTACTGGAATCATGTTCAGTTTCTGGGTCTTCATGGAACGGCCTTCAAATTCTTTGGTCTGGAAGAATTCTGGCATATCTTTGGTATCGATGGAAATCATGTGGTTCGGCACAATGTCCTTGGTCAGGTTGAACCAGAATTCGGACATGCGGTTCAGCACGCAGCCTTTTTCCGGAATCGGGCATTTCAGAATGTTATCAAAAGCAGAAATACGGTCGGTGCAGACCATCACCAGGCTGTCGCCCAGATCATACAGTTCACGTACTTTGCCGGATTTAAATGGTTTGTATTCTTTCATGATAAATCTCCTTTTTACACTTTCATTCATTTGAAATATAACGACTAGCTAAAAGGTTATTATTCTACAGATTCCTACTTTCTCAACTGCAACATGATGGCTCCTTACAAGGTTAAAAAGGGTATAAAAGGTTATATCATAACCCCTTTTAACCTTTAGACAATCCATAGCAGCTATTGTGAAACAAGCGAAATCATGGCTAATAACCTGCCCGAAGGGCTAACCTTCTTCTCTTAAATCAAGGACTAGTAGCTACTGGAGCCCATTATTTCTTCAGTTCTTCCTGCAGTACTTCGTCTTTCCGATAGATTTCTGCCGCTGCTTCTTCGCGGTATTCTTTGTATTTTCTATACAGTTCTCTATCAGAAACGGCGCCGATTTCTACCGCCAGGAAGGCTGCATTTTTAGTGCCATCAATGGCTACGGTTGCAACCGGGATTCCAGAAGGCATCTGCACGATGGAAAACAGAGCGTCCATACCGTCCAATTTCGCACCGGAAAGCGGTACCCCAATGACTGGTTTCAGTGTCAGACTGGCTACTACACCAGGCAGTGCCGCTGCCATACCAGCGCCAGCGATGAAAGCTCCTACCCCTTTTTCTTCTTCTGCTGCCACGAATTCAGCCAATTTCTTTGGTGTACGGTGCGCAGAAGCAATGGTTACGTCATAGGTCACGCCAAACTGATCCAAAATACCAAAGGCCTTTTTCATGACCGGCAAATCGGAATCACTACCCATAACAATCCCTACATGCATGATGATTTCCTCCCTCTACAGCTCTTTGCCATAAAACAAAAACTCCTTTTGCAAAGCCGCACTACGCCATAAGAGGCATAGTCCCACGCAAAAGGAGTCTATACATATACCTATATTTACAATGATACAAGGAACTTACAGATAGCATGATAAAGAGAAACGCAGCAAGCGCCCAGTTCTTTTCGTTTTTTAAACTGTCTGAGAAAATGAACTCCATAGCAGACATGATTGCTCCTCTCTAAGGAAACACTGATTGAATCATGGTTTGAAATTATTCTTGAATTTTGATTCAAAGCGAGGAAAGGAAATCCGCGAATAGCGAGCTATTTAAGGATTTTCTTGACGAAGCTTTGGTTCAAAATTCATATAATTTCTAACTCTTTGATTCGATCAGCGTTTCCGTATGCATGAGATAAAAAAGCCTGCGCGCTTTCCCCTGCACAAGCTTGTTATTCTCACAATGTTTTCCGTAGATTCCATAAGTATTTTAATATTTCCATTTTCCCTTGTCAATCATTTGACACGATTCTATGACTCACAAATCACTCATTTTTTGCAAAAATAATACCAATATCAGCTTTTACTAATATTGATATTATTTTACGTTTCATTTTTACAAATCTTTATCTTGTTGGTGGTTGTTTGTTTACAGTTTACAGTTTACGGTTTACGGTTTATACTCCGAGTTCGTTTGACACAATTTGCACAAACACAAAGCGTCATTGGTTTAAGGTTTAGGGGTTACAATCAAACCTCAAACCTTAAACCAATGACACTTTCATGCATAGCAAGTTGTCATAAAAGACCCCGGCATATAAACCAACAACAATCGTTACAGAAATTTGACTCTCTATAAAGAAATGTAAGATATAAAAAAGGTATTGGGGTGCTTTGTAATTTGTGCGCCCCTTCCACCACTTCTCACTTCTCACTTCTCACTTCTAACTCATTCTGTTCTTTCAGATCATGGCTTGCTTCGTAAGTATCCAAAATTTCATTGAAATCCTTTTCCGTCAGAACTTTCATAATATCTCGACGAAGGGCTGTGGCGGCTGGCAGGCCGTAGAAATAGCGGCTCGCGTGGGCACGCATTTCTCGAATGGCCCGATTTTCCCCTTTTTCCAGCACCAGACCATGGAGATGTTCTCTGGACATAGCGAGCCGCATTTCCCAGGAAGGTTTCGGAAGGATTTTCCCTGTTTCCAGATAGGTATTGACTTCTCTGAAAATCCACGGATTGCCCCAAGCAGCCCGACCGATAGCTACCCCAGCGCAACCGGTTTCATCCATCAGTGCTTTGGCTGTCGGACCGTCTACCACATCGCCATTTCCGAAAACAGGAATATGTACCGCTTGGACCACTTCAGCAATTTTCTTCCAGTCTGCCTGTCCGGTATAGAAATCCTCCCGGGTTCTGCCGTGGACCGTAATGGCAGCGGCGCCAGCTTCTTCTACCGCCTGAGCCAATTCCACACAATTTTCCGTTTCCCTAGACCAGCCGAGACGCATTTTCACCGTTACTGGCACCTGGACCGCATCCACCATGGCTTTCACAATGGCTGCCGCTTTAGAAATATCTTTCATCAATGCTGAGCCGTCCCCATTTTTGACTACCTTCTGCATGGGACAGCCCATATTGATATCAATCACATCGGGGCCAGCCTTTTCCATTTCCTTAGCCCCCAATGCCATGATCTCCGGTTCACTTCCGAAAAGCTGCAGTGCTACAGGATGTTCCCCTGGATCAATCTTTAGCATATCCTGAGTCTTTTCATTTTTGTAATATAACCCTTTGGCACTGACCATTTCCGCTGTGGTCATGGCTGCCCCATGATGGCGGGCAATGACTCGGTATGCCAAGTCACTGACCCCTGCCATAGGCGCCAACACCGCCCAACCATCCAGCTGGACCGTGCCAATTTTTGGTTTTACATACATTACTTGTTTCTCCTTTATCCGCTTGCGATTTTAGTTAGGAATTAGGAGTGAGGAGTTAGGAGTGAAGGTAGCCTGGCACAATTCATAAAGCCAGGCCAATTTATAATAAGCCATCTTTTCTCATCAACTATTTCATAATCATTTGCGGCGCTTTCCAATTTTGTGCGCCGCCACCACCACTCCTCACTCCTAATTCCTCACTCCTCACTGCCTTTATTGTATTTCTTCAAAAACCGTTTAAAGAACTTCACCGGTACATCGAGATGTTCCACAGGCATTCTTTCGTCTACCTGATGGGCTTCGCCCCATTGTTCTGTTTTCAGCCGCGCACTGAAGCGGAATACGTTGTCGCATACAGAGGAATAGTTTCTGGAATCAGAAGCGCCCAGCATGAGGTTTGGCACAATCTGGGTGTCGTCGCCAAACACTTCTTTGATGGTTTCGGTCAAAAGGGCGTATTCTTTGCTTTCCACACTGCAAGCTGGTTTCGGATCTTCCGCAAAGGTGGCTTTCACCTGAACGCCGCAGGGCATGATGGATTCCAAATATTTCTTTACTGATTCTACTGTATCGCCCTGGAGAATACGAACACTCATGGTCGCTTCTGCATGGGAAGGAAGCACATTGGCCTGGGCACTGGCTTCTGCCATGGTAATAGCAAAAGTGGTGTGCAACTTCGCATCCAGTTCGCGGTCCTGTTTGGCCAATTTCACCAATTCGTCCCAATGTTTCTTCGGATGGGCATAAATTTTTGCTACCTTCTTATCCTGGGTGGGTGCCAAGGCTTTCAAATGGGCTTTCACCAGTGGTGTCAAACGATAGGGCATGGGGTTCGCTTCCACAGCCGCCATGGCTCTTGCCACATCGCCCAGCACCGTGCCTCTCCCCGGTTTGCTGGCATGACCGCCGGCACCGTCTTTGTACAGCACATATTCGTTGGGCGCTTTTTCTGCCAGCCCAATGAGAGCCACCGGTGTGGGATTGCCATGGAATCCTTTTTCTTCCACATAGCCACCTTCATCGAAAATGCATCCCAACTTGACACCTTTTTCCTGTAAATATTTCGGTGCCAGCACGGATCCCTTCTTTTCGTCCACACACTGCACCTCTTCGTTGTGTCCAAAAGAAAGATAAATATCGAAATCCGGTTCAAAACCGTCTTCCAGAAGTTCTGTGATGGCATCCATTTCAGATGTCAAAACGGACTTACAATCTTCACTGCCTCGTCCCCAAATGCAACCGTCATCGATGGCCGCAGAAAATGGCGGGTGGCGCCACTGGTCTTCATGAATGGCCGGTACCACATCCTGATGGGCCATGAAAAGCACAGGCATCTTTTTCGGATGGGCCGATTTCCAATGGAACAACAAACTGGCTTTGCCAATGGTGGTCCATTCCAATTTTTCAAAAATCAAAGGATAGGCTTCCTGTAAAAACTGATGAAGCTTATCAAACTGGGACCAGTCCGTATGCAAATCATTGACCGAAGACACGGTGGGAATCTGCACAATCCCCTGCAAGTGCTTCACATATTTTTCTGTATGTTCATTCATTTTGAAATACCTCCTGATAGGAAAAAAGAGGGACATTTCGTCCCTCTCTTATTTTATAACAATATATATATATTGACTAGATGTATATTCGCACTTTTCACAAATACCATTTCAGAAAATAGTTAGAAATGAGAAGTGAGAAGTACGAAATGGAGGAAGCGGTGCACAATTCATAAAGCACCGCAATGACTTTACAAAATAGAAAAAGGAGTATTGGGGCGCTTCTCAAGTTGTGCGCCCCTTCCACCACTTTTCACTACTCACTTCTAACTTCTCACTGTTTTTTTAGCTGTTCAAACAGATCTCTGTGATACCATTTTTCAGAAATCTTTTTCATGGTTCCATCTTTTTCCAGTTTTTCCAGAGCGGCTTCGATTTCATCGGCCAGTTTCTGTTCGTTCTTATTGACAATAACCACAGTTTCATTGACTTTAATGGGTTTGTCCAAAGAAACGATTTCAAAGTTCATAGCTTTGGCAATGTCTTCTACGCCCAGGTTGTTCGGATAGACCAGGGCATCATACTGACCATTTTTCAGGGAAGTGAGACGTTCTGCCGGAGTGAGGCCATCCTGGATCGGTACTTCTTTCAGGATATTGTTGTGTGCTGCATTCCAATCGGTGAGTACTTTGTAGATACCGCCGTTTGGTGTATTCGGTACCAGTTTGCCACCGCCATTAATAACATCTTCCAAGCTATGATACTTGGCTGCATTTTCCTTGCTCATGTAAACTTCTACAGAGGAAACACCGATCGGAGTCTTTGGTACGATGTAATCTTTTTCACGACGAGGGGTTCTGTAATAACCGCCGGAAGCCACTTTCGCATCACCAGATTCCATCATCACATCCTGTGTTTCCGGTGGAACTGCCTGGATATCCAGGTGATAATCTTTCAGATTCTTATTCACTTCCTGCCAGATATCGTATTCATAGCCCTGGAGCTTGCCGCTTTCATCGGCCCAGGACAGTGGTCTTTCGGTGCTAGAAAGTACCAATTTCACCGTAGTCTTTCCATCTGCAGCCGCTGCTTTGGAAGAAGCCGCTTTCTGGTCATCGCCGCAACCAGCGAAGAGTCCGATAGTTAAAGCAGATGCTGCCACAATGGATGCGATTTTTAAAGATGTTTTCATAATTGTTTCCTCCCTACTATACTTCTCTATGAAATCAATTGATTTTCATGCCATACTTGTAACGGTGACTAGTGACTGGTGACTAGAAATATATTTCACGTCCTAGTCACAAGTCACCAGTCTACCAGTCACTAACTTTTATAAAACTGGCGGAATGCTGGAGTGGAAATTCCGATAAAGAGCAGGCAGCTGGCAACGCCCCATTTCAAATCATTCAGTTCTTTTGCAATCAGCTTACCCATCTTTGTCATCCTCTCTTTTAGAAAATAAAAAAAAGCTCTCATCCCCTAAGGGACGAGAGCCATAGCTTCGTGTTTCCACCCAATTTCATATACCTGTCACCAAGTATACCTTTAAAGGTTCCAACAAACCTCTAGCTCTGTATCGGGAGCTCCCGGAAGACCTACTACAATTTCAGCCTTACATGCTCAGAAATGCACTTCATCATCCTATCCGTGCCCGCTCTCACTCTCCGGACTCGCTTTGCCGTCTTCCGATTGACTACTCTTTTCTTCATAGCACTTATCGATGTCAATAAGATAGCACATGAGAAAAGAAATGTCAAATCCTTTTCTTGAAAAATTTGACCACTTTTCCCATGTGCTATATAAGTTTCTCAGGTTTCTAAGGGTTCTCAAGTTTCTCAGGTTTCTCGAACGTGCTAATCTGACGTAAGAGTCACTGAGTTCTTCAATATTCTACGGCTTTTCGTACAGCTTTCAAATTGTCCTCACTGCAATCTTGTGCCACTACGCATCCTGGACCAATCATCAGTCCTTTCCCTTGGATAGAATCTATGGCTTCCCGAATCTGCGCTATAATTTCTTCCGGTGTCCCGTCTTTTACGATATCATCTCTTACTTCTTTTCCATCTACCAATTTGGTAGCAGCTCGAATCCCAGCTAAGAAAGGTGTATCCACCATTCTTCTTGCTTTAGCTAAAGAAGGAGCTGTATTTTGATCATGCCAGTTAAGTACAGCTGCCGGATAATTGAAGAAGATTTCCTTATAATGTACATCCAACCCATGAATATGCACCACATTGAACCAGGTTTTCTTCACATAGCTATCCATTACTTGCAAATCATAATGTTCGCCATATTTCCGAAAATCTTCTAATGAAATGATTTCCTTTCTAGCATCTTGGGTCGCAAAGAAAAAGCCATCAACGCCAGCTTCGATATTGTATTGGATAAAATCATTGGTCACTTCTGTAATGACATCCAGTGCATGCTTCACTTCTTCTGGATGCTCTTTTATATCATCTAAAACTTTGCCGCCGGTCAGTTTATGAAGTGTCGTCAATGGACTGAAAATAGTTTGAATAATCGGTGTATAGGGAGATACCTTCTGTTTCAACAGTCTAGCAAATTCTACCTGTTTACCATACGTTCCCTGCAATCCAGATATAGGTTTTAAATTCTTATAATCCTCAATAGATTGAATGCCCGGTGCTGCCAAAGTCACTGGTTTTCCAGTTTGGCAATAAATATTCAGCTTGGCACCAAAGTCTTGAATACCATAGTTACCAAAAGGCATCATTTTGATGAAATCATAATCGTAATGTTCCACAAAATCAGCTTCCACTTCTGCTAAAGAAACTGGATCTTGATCATATTTGGAAAAATGGTACCACACAGATACAGGAATGCGATCCGGTGTATTTCCTTCTACTACAGCTCTTACACGTTCTTCTCTATTCATAAACGGATTCTCCTTTTCAGACTACGCTTCTGTCATGCCATGCTTACGAATTTGTTTTTCCCACCAGTTAAAAACAAATGTTAATAGGATGCACAGAATCCAATAAATAGCTGCATCAGCAATATATGGTTCTGTCCTTCGACTATACAACGACGCATATAAGTTAGCTGCTGCAAAGATATCTACTACCTTAATGGTAAATAATAAGGATATGCCTTTAATAGCATGAAGATAATAGGTAAAAAAAGTAGGTAATACCACAGCCAAAGCCTGAGGAAAGACAATTCTCTTGTAGGCCATAAATGGAGACATCCCTACGGTTACCGCCGCTTCATACTGACCTTTCGGTACAGATAAGATGGCCCCTCTGATATTTTCAGACTGAAACGCTGCATGAAATAAAATGAATAAAATGTATCCAGTCCAATAAGGACTTACATCATAGAATTTAACAGTGGTTCCATAAACAACAGATAATACAGGAGCCAATAAATAAGGAATGGAATAATAAGCGATGAAAATCTGTACAATAGCAGGAACCGATCTAGTAAAGGATACCCAAATGGCTAGCAATGTATTGATAATGGGATGGTGTCCCAATCGAATCACTGCAATCCCTGCACCTAAGATAATGCCGCCAATTAATGTAACAGCTGCCATAAACAGGGTATTCGGCACCGCTTTTAGGATATAAAAGAATGCATCTATCACTGCTGGAAAATCAATGCTCATGATACCCTCCTAGTTAAAATACGAGTTTGTCTATTTTCCAAATATTTCATCAAACTTTCAAGGGCAGCTACCATAATCCAATACAACACAGCCACGGCTGCATAGCTTTCCAATTTACCAATTCCCTGATGTACCGTAATGAGAAGGTTGGCCCGTCCCATTAGATCCATCAAGCCAATCATGTACATCAATGAGGTATCTTTAACGATTTCAATCAGCTGGTTCACCAGTGGAGGAAGTAGTGCTGGAATCATTTGTGGTAAAACCACATGAATCATACTTTGGAAAGGTGTCATTCCAAATACAACGGCCGCTTCTCTCTGCCCTTTTTCTATGGAAAAATAAACAGGACGAATCACTTCTGCAATGACAGGCGCATAGGCAAATACCATCGTGATATACACGTAGGTGATTTTATCCAATCCGTTAGAGACTAGACCAGAAACCTTCAACAGAAAGGGAACCAAAAAATACATGAGAAACAGTAATAATACAAATGGCATACTTCGTACAAAGGAAAGCCAGAAATCCGTAATGGCGTATAGTACTGGTATTTTGCGAATACGAATGGCCGCAACAACTATACCGCCAATCACACAACATATAGCGGAAATCAATACAACATAGAAAGTAAAGGGAACTACGGTAAGCAGCTTTTGAAGTATTTCAATAAAATAAGTAGGTTCAAATGTCAGCATCGCGTCCCCCTTTTATATGGCTAAAACCTGTTCTCTCTGCAACATTCTCTGCAAGAAAGCTTTTGTTTTTTCTTCTTTCGGATGATAGAAAATTTCCTGTGGAGAACCTTCCTCTACCACTTGTCCTCCATTCATGAAAAGTACTTTCGATGAAATTTCTCTAGCAAAGCTCATTTCATGGGTAACAATCACCATGGTAATTCCCTCTTCTGCAATATGAGAAATGGTATCCAGTACCTCGCCCACCAATTCTGGATCCAAAGCAGATGTCGGTTCATCAAAAAATACAACTTCCGGTTTGGGAGCCAATGCTCTGGCAATGCCTACACGCTGTTGCATCCCGCCGGATAATTCCGCTGGATATCGATCTTTATAGGCATCCATATGCACCTTTTCCAATTCTGTCATAGCAATTTCATAGGCATCCTGTTTTTTCATATGCTTTCCATATAACAATCCAGCCATTACATTTTCAAGAACCGTTTGATTTCGGAACAAATTGAACGACTGGAATACCATGGTTGATTTCTGTCTCAACTGTCTCACTTCTTTGGACGAGATATGGGAGAAATCAACCGATGTATCTCCGATACGTAAAGTCCCCGCATCTGGTGTTTCCAAATAGTTCAGGCAGCGGAGAAGAGTTGTTTTCCCCGTACCAGATGGTCCCAGAATAGAAAGTACCTCTCCTTTCTGTGCAGAAAAAGAAACATGATGAAGAATTTCTTTCCCAGCAAATGTCTTTTTTAAACCATCCAAACGAAGTAATGTACTCATTATCAAACAACTCCTTTGTCCACTCAAAGCCTTTATGTGCTAAATTTTATCTTTTAGTCTTTCAGCAATGCCATCAAATCTTCTTTGTAATATTTTTCAGAAATCTTAGCAATGGTGCCATCTTTTCTCAACTCACCCAAAGCTTCATTCAATTCAGCTGCCAATTTTTCTTCCTTCTTATTCACCAGCAAATAGGTCTTATTGACTTTCACTGGTTCTTTCACTGCTTCGATTTCAACGCCCAGCTTAGCCGCATGATCCAGGACGCCTAAATTGTTCGGAACAACAAATGCATCAAATTGACCACTCTGCAGCCCCTTCAATCTTTCTGTCTGAGAAAAATCAGCCTGTACCGGAATCTCTGGCAATGGATTCCCATGGGCATTATTCCATTCTGTCATGATACGGAACGCTCCCCCATTAGGAGAAAAAGGAACAAACTTCAGATGTGCATTGACTACATCCTCTAAGTTGGCATATTTAGAAGCTTCTCCTTTTCTAACATAAATCATCAAAGAGGAAGCACCGATTGGATTTTCCGGCAAAATGAATTGCTCCAATCTCTGCTTATTACTGTAATAACCACCAGCCGCCACTTTTGCTTCTCCCGATTCCATCATGACATCCACTGTTTCATCGGGAACCGCATCAATTTCCAATGTATAATCTTTCAATTTGGTATTAACTGCTTTTAGAATTTCATATTCATATCCATGCAGTTCTCCATTTTCATCTTTCCAATTGAGCGGAGGTTCATTACTGGAAATCAAAGTTTTCACTGCGATTTTATTACCATTGGCAGCACTAGAAGCGGGTGCTTTTTCATCATTACCGCATCCAGCGAAAAAACCTGCTGTTAAAAGAGTTGCTACTGTAAGAACTGCTGCTTTTTTCCATGTCAATTTTGTCATAATGATTTCCACCTTTTTTCAAATAAAAAATCCCAAGAGAGCTTTCACTCTCTTGGGACGATATGCCGTGTTTCCACCCAAATTCATCTGCCGATCACTCGGCAAACCTTAGAAGGTACAGGGATGGATGGTACTACCGTTATGGGATAGTGTCAATTTGAAAAATTCCGCCAGTGTTTTAGGTTCCTCAAGTTTCTCAGGTTGCTCAAGTTGCTAATAGTTCTCGAAAGAGAAACATATGCCATAATACACTAGCATGTATCTACTCATTCGACGAACCTGAGAAACTTAAGAAACCTGAGTAACCTGAGAAACCTTTGAGCACAACAGGAATTCTCTCGTTGACTCCAATCGTTACACTTCCATAACCAAAGATACGTTCCTGTACCCCTGCGCTATAACGGGCGTCTCCCGAACAGCCTACTGACCTATGGTGTTCAGCTCATTGGCTCTGAAATGCACTTCCATGTCCTATCCGTATCCGCTTTCACTGTCCGGACTCGCTATGCCGTCATCAAATCATGTACTCTTTTCTTCCTCGCCTGTGACTTTTTATTTTTACTTCTTACTCAAATGTTGCTTTCCTGTTATTTATTAGGGACCAGGGATTAGTAGTTAAGAAAACCAATCGCTCACTGCCAACCACTGACTGCTAACTGCCTACTACATTTTATAAAACTGACGAAATGCGGGAGTGGAGATACCGATGAAAAGCAGGCAGCTGGCAACGCCCCATTTCAAATCATTCAGTTCTTTTGCAATCAGCTTACCCATCTTTATCATCCTCTCTTTTAGAAAATAAAAAAAGCTCTCATCCCCTAAGGGACGAGAGCCATAGCTTCGTGTTTCCACCCAATTTCATACACTTGTCACCAAGTATACCTTAAAAGGTTCTATCAAACCCTGACTCTATATCGGGAGCTCCCGGGAAGGCCTACTATCGTTTCAACCTACCAAACTCAGAAATGCACTTCAGCATCCTATCCATGCCTGCTTTCACTGTCCAGGCTCGCTTTACTGTCATCGGTGTGCTTACTCTTTCCTTCATCGTTTCGTTGTGAGTACTTTACCACCATTCAAAAAGACTGTCAAGAATTTTTTTGAACAAATCACAAAATTTATTTTCTTGTGAGAATTTCAAAATGGCGGTTTTCTTTCCGTTCCTTATGGGCCACCGGGCTATGTCCTACAGCCACAGCCAAGTACGGATAGACGCCTTCTGGCAGATCCAGGGCTTTCACATAGTCCGCTTCATGGCCCAGATGATGGATGAAGCCAAATAAGATGACGGAGCCCAATCCCATGTCGGTGGCTTTCAGATGGATATGTTCCGCAATGATGCCCGCATCGAAGCCTTTCAAATGGTCATAGGCATTCGACGTTTCGCAGATGAAAAGCAGCGCCGGCGCTTGGAAGAACATATGGGGTTTTCCTAATTTCTCGGTGGCTTCTTTGTCGATAAGAGCCAAGAGTTCCGGATCTGTGACGGACAAAAGCATATAGCCTTTATCATTGTGTTTCCCTACCGACGCGCTTTGGGCCGCCTGAAAAAGGGCGTCTATATCTTCTTGTGATACTGGTTCCTTGGTGAAGGAACGAATGGATTTCCGCTGTGCTAATACTTGATCAAATTCCATAACCATACCTGCTTTCTTTATTCGATGCGAAGAACTTTCAAACGAGGCGTCATGCGGCGGATTCGTTTCGGAATGGGCGTATGTCCCACTGCTACGCTCATGATGGGCTGGTAACCTTCTGGTAGATGGAGGGCACGGCAGTAGGCTCCGTAACCGGGTTGTTTTTCAAAGTTTCTCAGGAAGCTATACACACAAAGGGAACCTAAGCCCAAGTCTGTGGCAGCCAGGTGAATGTGTTCGGCCATGATGCCTGCATTGAGTTTGGCGGTGTCATTTTCTGCTTCCGGACTTCTGAGAATCAAGAAAAGCGCCGGGGCTCCATAGATGGGATCTCCCTGGCCAGAAATTTCTTGATTTTCTTTGGCCAAGAGGGCCAGTATCTCCGGATTGGTCACTACAACGATGGCATAATTCTTGTAATCGAAATGGCCGATAGGGGAGCGCTGGGCAGCCTCCAAAAGTTTAGCGATTTCTTCTTCTGTTAATGGTGTCTTTTCATACCGCCGGACAGATACCCGGCTGGCCAGTACATCGAAAAATTCCATAGATTGCCTCCTTGTCCTAGGTTGTTTCTGTTTTATTTTTTAGATGATGACAGGAAATTTCTAAATGTTGTCACGATTTCTTATTCAATAGCTGGGATAAAATGACCCCTGCCATTTCATAGTCATCCA
Source organism: uncultured Dialister sp. (assembly GCA_934216155.1). Classification (GTDB taxonomy): domain Bacteria; phylum Bacillota; class Negativicutes; order Veillonellales; family Dialisteraceae; genus Dialister. The sequence goes on along the minus strand of CAKQBK010000003.1, from coordinate 23,187 downwards.
TTTTTACGGCCCAAGGTTCTTCTTTTCCTTTTTCGTACACCCGAAGGGGACCGTGGTTCAGTTCTACCCGATCCAGGTCGGAAAGTTCCACCGTAAAGGAACCGTTTTTTCCACGATAGCCGATACGGTCGGTGGTAATCCAGAACGCACCGGGGCCTTTGGTTTCTTTCCAACTGCCATTGAATGGATCATCCAAGGTGCCTGCCTTGAACGGTTTTCCTTTGGCAATGGCGATGCCTTCTGTGAGGTCTCCATTGCGTTCCATCCAAACGGCTGGGGTAGCAAAGTGCAAATTTTCGCCGTCTCTATATTTCACATTGGCATAGTCTTTGTTTACTTTAGGAAGCATGCCTTTTTCTTGGATTTTGTAAACCGCATTGCAGCGCTTGGCGATGGTAGTATACCGATATTTCTGATCATCTTTCATCATATAGCACAGCGCTATCAGTTCTTTGTACAGTTCAAAATCTTCATCATCCATGTACCCATTATGGTACAGTTCTTCAAAGACTTTATCGCAAGCCATGCCCTGGGCCTGGGCCAACTGTTTGTTATTGAGGCCTTTGTCTTTCCCATAAGCAATGAGCTCATCCAGCATACCATCCATGTCATCATGCAGCGCCGCCTCGGCCAATTTATCAGCATAGGCGATGATGTATTCATCTTTGTTTTTACTAAATAGGTTGAAAAACATAATCTGTCTCCATCTCTTACAATACCATATCATTCACATAGTCCAAAGGTTAGCCCTTCAGGCAGGTTATTATATGCATTTTCAAAATTTCTAACAAAGCGATTCTTGACCCTCTCACAGGCTTATAAAAGGTTATATGACTGGGCAGTTGCCATGTAACCCTTTATAACCCTTTGACAATCCATTAAACTACTTTGTTAAAAGTTGAAATCATAGAGAATAACCTTTATAACCTATTCACTACCTGTATATTTGATTTATTTCTCATAACAATTCCTGCTCAATCATCTTCGCCACTCCATCGTCTTCATTGGATTCACAGAGTTCCTTTGCGGCCTGTTTCGCCACGTCGTCGGCGTTGGCTACGGCATAGGAATGGCCTGCCATTTGCAGCATAGGCACGTCATTTTCAGTATTTCCAAAGGCCATCACTTCTTCTGGCTGGATATGCAGCTCTTTCATGAGATACTGCAATGCCTTGGCTTTGTTGATTCCTTTTTTATGGATATCTACAAAGTCATCACCTGGATAAATGACGTCGATTTTTCCAGCAAATTTTTCTTCTAAATCTTTCCGGATCGCATCTTTTCCTTCCTGGGTCGGGTCAGCAAAAACGATACGAGTGACTTTTTCTTTCGGATGATAGAAATCGTCTCCAAGGTAAATCGGTTTCTGGGTTCTATATTTCTGGTACTTCGCTTCTGTTCCGGTGGGCTTTTCCATGTAAATATGGCCGCCCCAGAATCCCGTAGGAGCCCAGCCTTTTTCTTTGGCTTCTAGAAAAATTTCAGTAGCTAAGGTGGGATCAATCCCATCTTGCCAGATGGCTTCTCCTGTTTCACTCATCATAATCCATGCACCGGTGTAGCAAATGACCGGTACGTTGCCCAAATGGAGCAAATCCACTTTGGGCTTGGCGGAATCCCACATCCGCCCGGTGGCAATGACGATGTGGTATCCTTTCTCCATGGCTCTTCGTACTACATCACGAGAATACTCGGAAATCGTCATATCATCATGAAGAAGAGTCCCATCGAGATCAATGGCAATCAATCGAATAGACATAGTATGCTCCTTTATTGGTTGGCAGTTAACTGTTAACTGCTAACTTCCATCTGCCAACTATTTACATATCTGTTATAATATTTCCAACACAATTATACTACAGAAGGAGACGTTTATGAAATATCGTTTACTGCTGCTCTTAGCGGCTTTGATTTGGGGCGTGGCGTTTGTGGCCCAAGTGGTGGGCATGGATTCCGTTGGTCCTTACACGTTTAATGGGGTTCGATTTATTCTTGGCTCGGTGGCCCTATTTCCTATCATTTATTTTTCAAAGAAAGAATACAATCCACTACCGACGAACATCCCTCTGTGGCTGGCTTGTCTCATGGTGGGGCTACCCCTCTTTGCAGGTGCTACACTGCAGCAAGTGGGATTGCAATACACCACCGCTTCAAAAGCGAGCTTCCTCACCGCCACCTATATCCTGATGGTACCAATCGCAGGAATTTTCCTTGGGCAGGCCCTTAGCATCACCCACTGTATCGGCGCCCTTCTGGCGATTCTCGGCGTGTACCTCATGTCCATCACAGAAGGATTCACCATCAGTTCCGGCGACCTTTTGATGCTGCTCTGTGCCGTTGGATTCACCGTTCAAATTCACATGATGACCTATCTCACCCAGCGGTTCTCCCCCATCATCCTGTCTTCGGGACAATTCATGGTGGCCGGCGTGCTGAATCTGATTTTGGCCTTTACTCTAGAAACACCCACATGGACTGGCATTGAAGGTGCCATGTGGCCCATTCTTTACACAGGTCTTCTTTCCACCGGCGTAGCTTACACGCTGCAGTCGGTGGGACAGAAATATTTACCCCCTACGGAGGCCTCCATGATTCTCAGTATGGAAATGGTCTTCGGCGGACTTTCCGGCGTCCTCATTCTGGACGAAACCTTCACCACCCGCCAATTCCTAGGCGTCATCGCTATGACAGCGGGGGTATTTCTCTCACAACTGCCGGGAAAAGTCATCTTAAAATTGCGATAATTTTGAGAGGAATTAGGAGTTAGGAGTGAGGAGTTAGGAGTGAAGGCGGCGAGCACTCGAATTACTCTTATACCGATTAGCTACAAATTGCAAGATTTCTTTTTTATATAGCTCGCCGAAGTAAAAAAATGAATAGAGTCATCTTTTATAAATAAGGGGTATTGGGGCGCTTTATAAGCTGTGCGCCCCTTCCACCACTCCTCACTCCTAACTCCTAACTTTTAACTTTTAAAAATATGTTTGAAAGAAGGTATATCATGAAAAACATCGTTATTTCCCAGCCATTGGGTATTTCTTCGGACTATCTTCATGAATTGACAGCCGATTTGGAAAAAGCAGGCTATACCATCACCGCCTACGACACCTTGCCGAAGGATCAGACAGATTTGGGACAGCGCCTGGCTAACGCTGATTTGGCGGTCATTGCCAATTATCCACTGAAAAAAGAAGCCCTCGAAAAAGCTTCCCATCTGACCTATCTCTGCGTGGCTTTCACCGGCGTGGACCATGTGGATATTTCCTACTGCCAGGAAAAAGGCATCGCTGTTTCCAACTGTGCTGGCTACTCCACCGAATCGGTGGCAGAACTCACCTTTGGCCTCATTCTTTCTCTGTACCGCAAATTGAAGGAATGTGACCAAGCCACTAGAAATAGCCAGAACAACGCTGGCCTTATGGGCATTGAAATCAAAGACCGCACCTTCGGTATCATCGGTACCGGTGCCATCGGTCAAAGAGTGGCTGATATCGCCCATGCTTTCGGTGCTAAAGTGCTTGGATACAACCGTTCTCATAAAGCCAGCAACGTGGAATACACCGACCTGGATACACTACTTTCTACCGCTGACATCGCTTCTGTCCATCTGCCACTGACTGCAGACACCCACCACTTGCTTAATGCAGAAAAATTGTCCCTCATGAAGAAAGATGCCATTCTGATCAATACCGCTCGCGGCGGCGTCATCGATAATGAAGCATTGGCCCACCTGCTGAAAGAAGGAAAAATCGCCGGTGCAGGCATCGACGTATACGACGGCGAGCCGCCCCTTCCCGCCGACTATCCCCTCCTTTCCGCTCCTCACACCATCCTGGCCCCCCATGTCGGCTTTGATACCGAAGAAGCCATGAAACGCAGAGCCGTCATTGTGGTGGATAACCTGCAGAGCTTCATCGATGGAAAACAGAAGAATATCATTGTGGGGTAAAGGTTCTGGGACGCCGTTTGTCGATTGGATAACATAGTAACTATTCCCGCTATGCTAAGGTTCTGGAAATCCATTTCCCGATTAGATAACATGGTAATTGATTCCGCTGTCATAGGGTTCGGGAAGACCATTTTCGATTAGCCAACATAATAATTCTTCCGCTATCAAAAGGTTCTAAATGAATCGTACTTTGTATAGATTCATTTGGAACCTTTTTTCTTTTTCATCAACAATTTCGGCACAACAGAACCTTAAAATGCACATCTCACCTCCATGTTATTCTAAACATATCGTCGCTACAGAACCCTATGATTCCCATCTCATCTCCCTGTTTTTCCAACCAGCTCATCGCTACAGAACCTTTTGATACACACTTTATCTCTATGTTATGCAATCGAAAAAAATACACTAGAGAACGCTTGATTTTTATTTGATCCTATGATACAATGCAATCAGGTAAGAGATCCGTATCGGCTACGCACGGTACCGATAAAAAAACGTAGTGCGAGAAAGATCTGTAAGCTACCTCCCAATGAGTAATCCATAAAACGGCCCAGCTGGACACAGCTGCTCAAACGGGGTGAGGGTTATGAATTTCATAGGTCTCACAATGTACAAAACTGCATAAACGAGGGAAGAATTTCCCCTTTCTCAGAAAGTTCCACATGAGAAATAGATTGTACCTTGGTTATTTGCATCAACCAAGTCCGGGATCTGTTTTTCGTGTGGGCTTTTTGTATTTTCCTTACGGAAAATGCAGTGAGGAATTAGGAGTGAGGAGTGGTGGTAACGGCGCACATAATTTGAAAGCGTCGCCTTTTGTATTATGCCTTAGAGATTATAAATTGCTTATTACTCAGTTCTCTTGCATGTACCGATAACCGTCATCGTCGTTTCAACTGGTTGTATTTGTGCTTAATGATACAGTAGTAATAAAACACAATGTGTAGGAAAGTGAAGAAATCTCAAAGCAGTAGCGATAAGGGCTAGATGACACATATCAAACAGCTCGCTAGGGAAACACTGATTTAATCATGGCTTGAAATTATTCTTGAATTTTTATTCAAAGCGAGGAAAGAAAATTCGCGAATAGCAAGCTATTTAAGGATTTTCTTGACGATGCTTTGGATAAAAATTCATATAATTTCAAACTCTTTGATTAAATCAGCGTTTCCCTAGAGCTGCCTTTCTCGCATGGCTCGAAATCTTGTCTCACCGTTATGCTTTGATTCTTTAAGCCCTTCCCGCTAGTGCTACTGAGATTTCTCCACTCTCCTACACATCCAGTTTCATATCATATGTTTCATCTCGCACAAATACGACCGGTCGAAATGACGTATTGGGCTAGAGTCATATATCTCTAAGACAAAAAAGGCGGCGCTTTATAATTTGTGCGCCGCTACTACCATTTCTCACTTCTAACTTTTCACTTCTAACTGCCTTTACATTACCAGTCCGTCAATCCCCCATCGACAGGAATCACTGCGCCGGTCATGAAGGACGATTTCGGAGACAACAGGAAAGCAATCACTTCGCCTATTTCTTCTGCTTTTCCAATCCGCCCCAGTGGATACCACTGGCCCATTTCTTCTCGACTGCCGCCATAGGTTTGGAGTTGGTTGTCCAAAAGGGGCGTATCCACATCGCCGGGGCATACCACGTTGGCACGGATATCCTCTACGGCCAGTTCCAATGCCAAAGAGCGAGTGAATGCCACGAGGGCCCCTTTGGTGGCGCCATAAAGGCTGCACTGTACATTGCCCTGAATAGCCGCATCAGATGCTACGGTGACAATGCTTCCTTTGGTTCCTCTCATGAAAGGAATCACTTCTCTGGTCAATTTCATAGCACCGAACACATTGACTGCGAAATAGTCTTCCATTTCTTCATCGGTAGTATTTTCCAGCAGTTTTTCTTCATACTTCCCGGCAGAAATCACAAGGCCGGTGATCTTCCCCAGCCCAGCTGCTACTTGTACCGCTTTTTTACAATCTTCTGTTTTCGTCACATCGCAAGGAACAAATACACTGCCCGGCACCTTCGCTTCTGCTGCCTTTCCCCGTGCTTCATTTCGTCCCAAAAGCACCGGCCGATAGCCCTCTTTGGCAACAATAGCCGCCGTAGCCAATCCGATGCCAGACGTTCCGCCGGAAATGAGAATGATTTGGATCATAAACTTTTATTCCTCCTGATGCATATACTTTTCATACCCATTTATAAAAGGGTAGCCCTTCGGGCAGGTTATAATTTCTTCTTGTTCTTTGGAGACACTTGTGGTCCAACGGATAGGCAAAAGGTTATAAAAGGTTATGATAAACGTTCTTTCACCATAACCTTCTATAACCCTTTATAACCTTGTCACTAGCCAATTCACCTACATGCTAGCTATACGTAGTCTGCACAATAATACCCTTTTTATCTCTTTTGTATCATAACCGTCTGTCACTATCGTAAAAGAGAAGATACGTAAACAAATTCTATCCCCTGCGCCTTCAGTTTCGGCACCATGGTCTGGAAGGCGGCGGCGGTGTGGGGGCGACAGTGGCCTATAATGATGTAGACTCCATTTTTCTTAGCTCGGTTGGCCCCTTCTTGAATCATCTGGCAAATATCTGCTTCGTTGGCAGAGTTATCTACAAAAAGATCATTTTTAGCGTACCGCACGCCGTAAGTTGCAGCGGCTTTATCCGCTTCGGTGGTGCTATTGGTATGGCTATCGAAGAAGAACATATTTCTATGATGCAGCTCATTCATCACCACGTCCATGGTATGCCGGTCCGTGGTGGCTTTGGAGCCCTGGTGGTTATTCATGCCCACCGCTTCCGGTACTTGGGAGAAGGAGCTCTTCAGCATTTGCCGCATGGCTTCATCGCTCATGGATGTGAGAATCACCTGGGGTTCCATGCCGATACCGGAAACCGATTCCATCGGCTGATGGATAATCACGGGCAATCCATGAGCCGCCCAGGAAGCGGCTGCTTCTCTGGTGTGTACCTGATTGGGCATGACTGCCAAAGTGAGGGGAATCCCCATTTTTTCGTAAATGGCCTGAGAAGCCAGATCGCGGCCCGCATCATCGATGACCACCGCCAGTTTTCCTGTCACTTTTCCGCTAGCCATTTCTTTTACAGGAGAAATAGGCACCGCTTTGGCCGGTACGGCTTTCTCGGTTCCTTTTTTCGTCGATTCGTTGGTAGTGCTCTGCACGGATTTCTTTCCTTCCGAAGAAGAAACGGCTGCTTTTTCTGTAGTATTTGTTTTTTTAGAAACCGCCGGCGTTTCTGTCTTTTTCGTTTCTACAGCCTTAGTTTCCGCTTTCTTTTCTACCGGTGTGGTATTAGAAGAAACAGAAGAGCTCTGTGCGGCCGAAGCTAGCTTCACTTCTTTGGTTTCCACTTCTGGTTTCGTTTCTTTTTTGCCGGTGATTTTTTCCATCACAGAAGCCACACTGAAGGTGTCTTTCTTCTCTTCGGTCTGGGAAGGCTTAGACATCGGTGTTTCTGCCTTTTCCGTTTCATTGGTGGTTTCCGACTTGGCTGCTACTTTGACCGGTGCTTCTTCTTTCGATTTCACTGGTGTTTCATCGTCGGCCTTCACTTCCACCGTGACTGCTTTATTGATGGCTGCTTTGATTTTTTCCTTCACACTTTCTGGTGTCCCCGGATCATCCTTCGGCACCAAGCCCTGCATTTCTTTATCATTGAACAAATGACGAATGGCCGTCACCTGCTCCGCTGGTTGAGCATCCGGCGCATTGGTCATGCGGTCCGTCATGTAGGCGGAACCCATAATGAGACACACGAAAAAGAGCAGTACCATAAAAGGATGTCCACTGCTTTTCTGTGACCGCCGGGTCACCCGTTTCTTTCTGATAGCCATAATCTCGCCTCCGTTTTTCTTTTTCTTTTATTATAGCATTTCTATTCTAGCGGAGAGGAGAAAATACTTCGGTTTAGTGACTGGGGACTGATAGATAATAGGGATTAGTAACTAGGCCCTAGGGATTAGGAAATAGGGGGGTGATGCTATAATTTCTTCAGCGTCACAGCTGCTAACTACTAGCCGGCTAGAAGCCAAAAGCTAACAGCTGTGACACTATCGAAATTTAGATTTTTTAATTTCGCTTTTTCTAAATGCCTATATCATAATTCTCACATCCTATTTCATTCCGCTAGTGCGAGCTATCCCCCCTGCCCCCCTTTCAGCGAAAGGGGGTAATCGCTAGTGCATATACCGCTTGATTCTCATTCTATATAAAACTTGCGGCGCTTCCATATTTTATGCGCCGCCTTCACTCCTCACTCCTCATTCCTAACTCCTCACTATAAGAAAAAGCGGTGCCACCGCAGTGACACCGCACGTTATACTACTATTTTACGTACCGTCCAATGGTAGCAATCAGTTTTTCTGATTCCAATGGTTTTGTCAGATGTTCATTCATGCCTGCTTCGAGGACTCGCTTTCTGTCTTCTTGGAAGGCGTTGGCGGTCATGGCGATGATCGGCACGGTGCCGGCATCGCTTCGAATCAAGTGACGAATTTCTCTAGTGGCAGTCAAGCCGTCCATGACGGGCATCATCACGTCCATGAGAACCACGTCGTAGTAACCTATATCGGAAGCCTTGAATTTCTCCAGAGCTTCTTTCCCATTGGTGGCTTTATCCACCATAGCTCCTGCATTTTCCAGGAAGAACTGGGCAATTTCCATATTGAGGTCATTGTCTTCCGCCAGAAGGGCCCGGACGCCTGTGATGTCTTTCACCGCTTCTTTGGTTTGGATTTTCCGTTCTTCTCCGTGCGGATCCAGTTCCAGTGGCAAAGAAATCATGAAAGTGGTTCCCTGTCCCAGTTGGCTCACGCAGCTGATGGTGCCATCCATGGCTTCTACCATTTTCTTTACAATGGAAAGTCCCAGCCCAGTGCCGGTGAAATGGGTACGAGCGCCGGTGTCTTCCTGGGAGAATGGTTCAAACATTTTCTTTTGGAATTCATCGCTCATGCCATAGCCTGTATCCTGACAAATGAAGAGAATCCTGGAATGAGTGTCATCGACGGCAAATTCCTGCAAGCTCAGCGTGATGGTGCCATAGTCTTTGTTGTACTTGATGGCATTGCTGATGATATTCATCATAAGCCGCTTCACATGCAAAGGACTGCCAATGAACCAATGATGTTTCAAATCAAAAATCTTTTGTTTGATAGAAATATGTCCCACCAGAGCTTGCTTTTCCGTGAGAGTGCGTACATCACTGAACAGTTCATTCAGATTGAACGGTTTTTGTTCCAGCACCAACTGCCCCGATTCCAAGCGGTTAATTTCCAGCACTTCATTGACCAGTTCCAACAGATATCCAGAAGCATTCCAAATTTTCCGCCGGAATTCCTGCTGTTTCTCTTCGTCATGAGGATAATGATCGGCGATTTCCACCATGCCCCGAATCCCATTGATAGGCGTCCGGATATCGTGGCTCATACGGCGCAGGAAATCGGTCTTGGCCTGGTTCGCCACATCCGCTTCCTGGGCTTTCTGCATCAAGTTCTGTTCATAGATGGCATCTCGCCGTTTCTGCTCCGCCAGTACTTTCGCATTGGCCCGCTGACGGAAATAAAGCACCACACTCATGAAAAGCACGCAAGCAATCAGCGCCGCCATGAGATAGATATTTCTTGACGTATACACATTGCCTTCGGGAACGAAAATATAAATGAAATAATTTCGTCCATTGCTGACCAAGGCGTAGTATTTCTGATTGTCGTAGCGAAGAGGAATCAATTCCCCTTCCGCAATATCTCCGTGGTTGATTTTATACTGCTTTACCTGACCTATCAAATCGCGATACATCCGGTTGTTTTCGTCGGTCAAATCATTGTTGGCGATAATATCCCGGCCATCGGTGATGACCACTTTCCCGCCAATATAATTTTTGAGCCCCGAAAGCAACCGATTGATAGACAAATTAAAATCTCTCGCATAGCCAGACGAGGTCTGGTAATAGGCCACCAGGACGTACTCCGTACCGGGCAGTTTCATCACCGCCACATCCACCACAGAATCATTCTCCATGTAGAGACGCTCTGCATAGGTTTCCTTCACTTTGCTGCTCACATCCAGGAGGGATTTCTTATTGATTTTCCGATACAGTTCTTTGTACAGGCTGCCATCTTTCTGGGAGGAAGAAATAATATTTCCTTTGCTATCCAGCACCACCAAACCGGTGACGCGAAGATCTCTGGCGTAATCATGAAGTTCCTGGGAATTCCAAATGGGCGCTTCATCGCGCTCTCTCTGCACCAAGTGGAGCTTGTCGATGATGCGATTCAAGTTTAGCATCACCGTCACCTGGTTAAAGGTCTGACACACCTGGTATTCATCGTTCACATACCGAGCCGTGTCGACCATTTCGTTTCGTGCTCGCTCCAAGTCGGACTTACTACCAAAATAGTATACCCCGGAAAGCACCACAAGCGATGCCAATGTCATGAGAACCACCAGAAGCCAATCGTATGTAAAGAAAGAAATTTTCTTAGTCATGGCTTCGTACCCCCTGCAAGAAATCAGAAGGATTATCAAGATACTTCTTCAAAATAGCTTCTGTGGTTCCATCATTGGCCATATCTTTCATGGCAACATCCAAATCAGCAATCATCTTTCGGCTATCGGTCCGAGAGAACGCCGCACCAATCCCAGTCACTTCCAACGGTTCTGGCAAAATACGGAAATCCAACTGGTTATCTTTCATGTACTGTCGAAGAGCTTCTTCATGACCAGCAATGGCATCTACGTAGCCTTTGTATAGAGAAGTGAACATCAGATTTCGATCATAGAAACTGTATACATTTCCCACAGCCAGCCCATTCTCTTCGGCAATATTCAGCAATCCTTCCGCCTTCGTGGTAGACCGCACCGCCACCACCTTGTCTTTCAAATCAGACAAATGCTGAATATCCACATAAGGATTCACCGCTACCACCTGGCGACTCTTCATGTAAGGCCCGGCCCAGCGATACCAGTACCGCCGCCCCGACATAGAATAACAACACCAGATACAATCAATCTCGCCGTCAGAAAGGAGCTTATCTTTATCTTCCCAGTTAATCAATACAAATTCCGGCTTGTACCCCACCCGGTGAAAGGCTTCTTTGGCAATATCGATGTCAATGCCTACATAATTGCCGCTCACGTCCAGATAGACAAAGGGGGCATACAACTCCAGCCCCACCCGCACCACAGGTAAGTTTTCCTTCGTCTCCACCGTCTCTGACTTTGCTTCCCTGCCGCAGCCAGAAAAAAGGAAACAGAAAATCATCATGAGACACAGAAATAATAGGCTGTGTTTCCAAGACTTCGTACTTTCCATAAGCGTCTCCTTTCAGTAGGATACAGGTTGTTCAGGTTACTCAAGTTGCTCAAGGTTCTTAGGGTTCTCAAGGTTCTCAGGGTAAGTAAGTTTACACTTTATTTAGTCCCCCCTTCGGGGCAATGCTGTTAAGTTAAGGATTTGCGTTAGTAGACATGACTCCGCTAGTGGTGACAGGTTGCTCAGGACTCTCAAGTTTCTCAGGTTCCCCAAATGAGATGATAACGCTAGCGTCTATCAGCGCATTCGAAGAACCTGAGCAGCCTTAGCAACTTGAGAAACCTGAGTAACCTATAATCACAAACCAAATCATGCTTACTGGCGCAAATCCTTAACTTAACAGCATTACCCCCGACGGGGCGATCCTCTCTACCTTTAGCAAAACATGCAATGATTAAATTCTCCATGTTCCCCTAGCCATGCCATCGCTACAGAACCTTATATTCTCTAATCTCATATATGTATCTATTTGTAAGATATAGTATAGAATTATTATATTCCTTTTACAATAGAAATGCTACTAAAAGTCAGTGAAATGTAAAAAATGGTCCATCACATACTTCCCATGAAAGCATGTGGTAAAAGGTTATTATTCTGCAGATTTCCTCTGTGAAACGTTTCCTATCATCGCTAGCGACAAGGTTATAAAGGTTATAAATAGGGTATGGGGATACCGTTTTCCCATACCCTTTTATAACCTTTCACCAGCCGTTATTGCTCTCTGTGAGACATAGAATGTAGCAGAATAATAACCTGCCCGAAGGGCTAACCTTTCAAGGATAGCCCTTCGAGCTATTGTTTTCCTAAACGTAAATATTGTATAATAAAAGAAATTTGCTATTTTCACGGAAAAGGATGTGCAGACCATGAAAAAATACCTGGTAATCGGATTGATTGCCCTTGTTGTGCTGGTAGGCGGCGGATTTTTTGCCTATTTCCACTTCGCCAACGGTGGCCCCTGGCAAGGCACCTGGTGGGGCGTTCAAGATGCAGGCGTCAACTGGTCCGGCGATCATATCAAAAATTTAGAAATCGTTACCTTCACACAGAACGAAGATAAAACCATCACCGTAGACCACAAAGTGCAGCAAGGCAGCCGCGAAGTCAATGGCAGCCTCACCGGCGTCGGCAAAGTCGATGGCGGCCGGCTGGTGATTACTCCCAAAGATGGTTCCAAAGAAATGACCCTCTCCTACAACGCCGTTTCCAAAACTATGGAAACCCCATTCACCAATGCGGATAAAACCAAAGTGGTGCTTGAAACATTGACCCAGGAAAATAATGAAAAAATGGAACAGATCAGAAGCGAAATTGTTCAAATTTCTCAGAAACCAGAAAATAAAATCGACACCACACTGTCTTCGTCTAAGAGCTAAAAAAAGCGTCCCGTTGGGGACGCTTTTTAATTTAGTGGCTCGTGACTCGTGACTGGTGACTGGTAGCTAGGGATTAGGAATTAGGAAATATGACACTATCCGCTACCGTCATTTCGACCGACGGGATTCGTACTTGTTGATTCTATCCTGTTTCTGCAACTATGTTGGACAGAAGTGGAGAAATCTTGTGACTCTCTCGTTTTCTTGAAATTGGCAGAAATTCCCCTACATCAATTCCCCCATTCTTCTGCTAAATCCTTCCAATCTACATTCATTTTCGTTATGAGCCATTCTTTTTTGCTTCGTGACCATTTCTTTAATTGCTTTTCTCGCACTATAGCCTCTTCAATAGAATGATAGGTTTCATAATAAACCAATCGATCTACTTGATACCTACTGGTAAATCCTTCAAAGATTTTATTCTTATGCTCCCAAATTCTTTTAGCTAAATTACTTGTAACTCCTATATAGTGACTGCTTGTTAATTCACTTTTGTTGAAATTTATTTATCGCAATGGTTTAGGGTTTAAGGTTTAGGGTTTGGTATTCAGCATTTAAACCTTAAACCAATGACGTTTTCAGGATCTATCATTTGTGGATGATGGACTCGGAACATAAACCTTAAACCTATAATGCAAAGGTATTTAGCGTATAGCCCGTATTTCTATGCATCTCCATGACAAAATTTCATTGCATATACTCAGTAAATATCGAGCGTATAGATTATTGACCAGCCACTATATAAAGTACCTTTTTATTAGCTGATGAAAGTATATAAATAAAACCCATTTGAATAGCCTCCTTTCGGAAGTATGCACATTTTTATTGCACAATAAAGATATCCTCACAAGATTTCTCCACTTTTATCCAACATAGTCACTTAGTTCCTTTGTGTCGCCTCGCACAAATCCCATCGGTCGAAATGACGATTATGGACAGCCGCAGCGGTGCTTTATAATTTGTGCGCCGCCACCACCACTTCTCACTTCTAACTGCTCTTTTTATGCAACGTCACAATCACCATTTCCCTCGGGCACATGAACCGGAAGGGGAACCAGCTGGCGTCGCCGCGAGAGACGTAGCCCTGGTGCACGCCATCGCTATATAGACCGCGGGTATACCGGAAAGGGGTAATGATGGGCTGATCCATCCAGCCAAATTGGGTACCGTGGGTGTGACCGGTCAAGGTCAGGAAAGCTCCTTTCTTAAAGCCTTCATCAATGAAATCAGAATGATGAGCCAGCAGGATGGAAGGAGCTCCTGCTGGAATTTTGGCATAGGCTTGTTCTATCATGGTATCCATTTCCTGTTGTTTCTCTTCGCCCTTGCTCCAGGGATAGTCCACGCCAGCCAGGTAGATCTTCTGTCCGCCACGAGAAAGAAAGGCGCTGTCATTTTCCAACAGTTTCACCGGGGTCTTCACCAGTTCTTCTCGAATCCCCGCTTTGCCGCGATAATATTCATGATTGCCCCATACATAAAAAATGCCATCAGGAAATAGACTGGCCATTTTCGTCAGCGTTTTCCCCGTTTCTGGCATGAATCGCACATCATCAATCAAATCGCCGGTGAAGAACACCGTCTTAGCCCCTTCTTTTTTTGCCCGCATCAGTTCATCAGGCAAATCGGTGTACCGGAAATAGGGACCAATGTGGGTATCGGTCAGTTGGGCGAATTTGTATCCTTCAAAACCAGCCGGCAGGCCTTCTACGTAAATATCCAACCGTTCCACCTTTTCTCGGCTATTTCCATCCATGGAACCATAAACGCCAATGACCAAAGCCACCACCATGGTGACCATCGCCAGAAAGCGAGCCAGCGGACGGAGCAGACGAATCATACTGATAAGAGACAACACAAGGAACGGCCCGACCATGATGATTTCCGCCACCATGACACCGCAAAGCACATAGGCCAACCACAGCGACCAATCGCCCAGCTCCGTGTACCCTTTGGCATACCACAGGAAATATCCCCCCGCGCTGCCGCCAATGAGCAGTCCTAAGATGGAATGGGCATACCAGTATTTCTTACGAAATAAAAAAGCCCATAGGGAGCCATTGATGAGGCCCAGAATGGAAAAAATCGCAAGAATCATAATTTCAAAATGCATATCATTCTCCTTATAGGAATGCGTAATGTCAGTAGCAATAAAGGTTATTATTCTACTGATTTCCAGTTCAAACATAATAGTGTTTTCGCTACCATCAAGGTTATAAAGGTTATATAAGGTTATGCGATGACCAAAATCCCATAACCTTATATAACCTTTTTTACCTTGTCGCTTTCGATAACAGGCCATGTTTCTCAAAAAAAATCAGCAGAATAATAACCTTCGTTACGCATGACGCACTTCAATAACTAACCATATATCTGCTTTCCCACAAAGGCTGCCAATTTCGCATGAGGACCCGCTAGGGGGATTTGTTTATATTCTTCTGCCGTGAACCATTGGTATTCTCCTTCTGGGACTGTCCAATGGTCCATCCGATAGGCCGTCATGTGCCAGATACGATGGGTGAAAACGTGGGTGTAGTGCCAGAAGTCCTGTTCAATCGATCCGGAAAGCAGTTTTTCCAATGCCTTCTGGCTGTCCTCTGTTTTCGGAGCCAGTGCCATAGGAAATTCCCACATGGAAGCCAGCATGCCTGTCTTGGGGCGTTTGTGAAGGAGTACTTTTCCATTTTGGATACAAATACCGCAAGCTGCAGCCAATTCCACTTGGGGTTTCTTTTTGGTACGAATGGGAAGAATTTCCTCTTTTCCCTGTTTCACTGCCTCGCAATAGGAACGAAGGGGACAATCGGCGCAACGAGGATGTTTCGGGATACAAATATCGGCGCCCAAATCCATCAAGGCTTCATTGAAATCCCCCGCCCGATCGGGCAGCGTCTCATCCACCAATTTCTGAATGGCCTTTCGACCCGCACTTTTCAGAATGTCCTCTTCCACGCCGTACAGACGAGCGTACACCCGAAGTACATTGCCATCGATGGCCGCTTCTTTCTGCCCAAAAGCCATGGAACAAATGGCACCTGCGGTATACTCCCCGATACCAGGAAGAGCCTTCACTTCTGCCACTGTTTTTGGCATCTTCGCGCCGTATTTCTCTTCCATCACCTGGGCCGCTTTATGCAGATTTCTGGCCCGACTATAATATCCCAGCCCCTGCCAGGCGTGCAGCACATCCGCTTCCTCTGCCATGGCCAGGTCGTGAATGGTAGGAAACCGTTCCATCCAGCTGGCGAAATAAGGCTTCACCGCTTCCGTCCGGGTTTGCTGCAACATAATTTCCGACACCCACACATGGTAAGGATCCCGGGGCTTCGCCTCCCGCCAGGGAAGGTCTCGCTTGTGGGCATCGAACCAACTTAATAGCACTGAAGGCCAAGTATCTAACATTGTCATGAAACTCCTCACTATATTCAAATCGTATAACCGCTAAATAATACTAACCGTTTTAAATGAGTAGTCAAATACTGTTTCCCCATCTTCCGCAAAGTACACGGTACCGCGGATTTTCTGGCCCGATAGAATCATAGGTAGCCAGATGCGGTCTGCCATCCACATGTCCTCATAGGGAAATTCGGACGGAAGGAACCAGCGGGGTTCCATTTCTTCCGATAGATGAGGCGTCCCTTCCCAGATCCTGGCAAAGTATACAATTCCCGCATGGGACCAGGTGGGATCGCTGGGCTGATGGAAATACAAATCTCCCACCATGTCCAGCGATTCCGGCTTTGCTACCAATCCACACTCTTCGAAAAGCTCACGGGCAGCACACTGCCGCATGGTTTCTCCCGCTTCGATTTTTCCACCGAAGCCATTCCATTTTCCAAATCCCATGCCCCGACGCTTCCGTCCAAGCAAAATCCGCCCATCAGCGCGAATGGGATAAATAAGCGATGTGTCTCGCATAACTTTCTCCCGTAATAAATAGAGTCACGTTTTATATCACGCGGCAGTTATAAAGGTTATCAGTCTACTAATTTCTATATCAAACATAATGGTGTACATCGCTTCCATCAAGGTTATAAAGGTTATATAAGGTTATGGGATTTCGGTAGTCTCATAACCTTATATAACCTTGTCGCTTTCGATAACAGGAAATGTTTCTCGAAAGAAATCAGCAGAATAATAACCTTTACTGTGCAAAAAGGGGTATTGGGGCGCTATATAATTTAATGCGCCCCTAAGTAAGTTTACACCGCTGTCTCGGCTCCCCTGTCGGGCAATGCTGTTAAGTTAAGCGAGATATGCGATGATTTCTGCTGATGCAAAGGTTACTCAGGTTTCTTAGGTTACTTAGGTTTCTCATGTTTCTCGAATGAGCTAATGACGCTAGCGTCTATGGGCACATTCGGGGAACCTGAGCCACCTGAGAACCCTTAGAAACTTGAGCAACCTGTCACCACTAGCGGAATCATACCTACTAACGCAAATCCTTAACTTAACAGCATTGCCCTGCCCTCGAGCTGCCGAAGGCTGAGGGGGCAGCTCTAGTGGTATAAAATGCTAACGGTACGACAATCCGTTATGGGACTAATACCATTACGCACTTCTCACTCATTTCCTCCCTATTTCTTCACTGGATCATAAGTCTCAATGTACAGCTCTCTGAAAAGCCGTTTTCCTGTTTCGGTCTTATAGAGACGATTGTACAGGGCTTCGTTTTGTTTGTCGCTGGCGCCGTCTTCGTACTGGTTCACCAGCATATCCGCTTCGGCCAGAATCTGCGCATCAGGGCCGTCAATGGAGCCATAGGAGTGATGGTGGGCAATGAGCCAGCAAATGCGATCGATATCTTCGGGGGCGAAATGGAGACGGGTCAGCATAGGCCGCGCTTCCGCCGGTCCCAATTCCTGCTGAATCATTCCATCATTTCTGCCATACTTGATTTCCCCTTGGTGAATACCGATATCATGCACATAGGCTGCTGCTTCCAAAATAAACTGGGTATGAGCATCCAGCCCTTCTTCCAAGCCAATCTGGCGAGCAAAAGCATGGACTTTCAGAAAATGGTGAATCCGTTTCGCATCGCCCCGGTCATAATGAATCATGGCCTCGCAAAGTGTCATCAGTGTATCCATGGTGGTATCTCCTTTATTTAATACATTTCTTTCTCTATTATACTATAACCGAACGAGAAAAAGACAATGCTGTTAAGTTAAGCGAAATATGCGATGATTTCTTTCGTGAAAAAGGTTCTGAAGGTTCTAAGGGTACTAAAGGTTCTCAGGGGCACCGAATGAGATGATAACGCTAGCATTTATCGGCTCATTCGAGAAACCTTCAGAACCTTCAGAACCCTTAGAACCTTGTACCTGCTAGCAAAACCATACCAGCTAACGCAAATCCTTAACTTAACAGCATTACGAGAAAAAGGGTATTATTCTACAGTGTCTGCTTTGATTAACATTGGCATCTCCCCAATAAGTAATAATGTACTTGATTCTTGCTCCATCTTTTCATATACTGCAAGAGAATACATTTGCTAATTTTTATGCGAGGAACCTATTTATGAAATATACATTTATGCAAAAAAATAACCCCATCATGGATGTGGATATGAATACCTATTTGGGTGATGTAGAACACATTTATGACATTCATGATACGAAACGTTTACCGCTTTCCGTTCAATACCATGACCACCGAATCAAATTAGACAAGGCCTTTCAAGAATGGATCAATTACAGAAATATTCCGAAAACCCGTGCCCTTGCGGGCAGTGTCTTTAAAGATATCGATGTAAAAATCAATTCCCTATCCCTGAAAAGTCTAGGACTCAATTTGAACGATCAATACTGGTTCCGCCCCTATGGCAGTTCTATCCAATGGGAAGATGTCAATTTTTTTCAAAACGATTTTACCGGTCATCCCTTGGGATTAAGTTTCAAAAATGAAATAACCACTTGGGAACCACCGAGCGGATTCTCCCCGGATTTCAGTTCCAACGGAAATCTTCCTAAATTTTGGTTCATTGAAAATAACACCCGCTTCCTGGCAAAAGAAGGAAAACGACCTTACTATCAACAAATCCCAAATGAAATCATTGCCAGTCAGCTTTTAGAAAAAGCGGGCTTACCACATGTAAAATACACTTTTAAAGCAATGAACCACACCATGTATTCCATTTGCCCTACCTTCATTACACCAGATACAGAATACATCCCTGCCTATGAAATTTTGAATGTGATCCCCTATAAGAAACAGGACGGCAAGTACAATCACTTCTTAGCTTGCGCAAAGCAGCTTGAAATCCCCCATGTAAAGCATGACTTGGATGCTATGCTGCAATTTGATTATGTAATCAATAATACGGACCGACACTTCGGTAACTTCGGATTTATCCGAAATGTGAATACATTGCAATTCCTCGGCATGGCCCCTATCTTCGACAATGGGAATTCCTTATGGTTTGATTCCCCCATAGAACTCATCAGTCGCCATAAACAGCCGGCCTATCCTTTTGCGGAGAATCAAGATAAACAAGTAAAACTAACCGATTTATCCCATTCATGGATAACAAAACTATCCGATGACGATATTGCCAATATCATTCACAACGAATTTGAGAAATACGAACTAATCAGCAATGAACGCTCAGAAAAAATCATAAAAACCGTACTGGAACTGCGTAATTATATGATTCTTTACCAGAAGCAAAGACAATAAGACCTTTGCGATTTAAAGCACACGGATATACTTTAGTGGTTGCTCGTTAATTCGCTTTCGGTTAAAAAGTTAGGAGTGAGGAATTAGGAGTGAGGAGTGGTGGAAGGGGCGCACAAAATTTGGAAGCGCCCCAATCCCCTATTTATTTATAAAAAATAAAATTGACACAAGAATATTTGATAAAACTTGTAGAAACCGATGCACTATTCATTTGTAAAATTGTGTAATATTCCTCGGTAAGTACAAGCTAGATGAATGAACGAGAAACCACTACTTTAATTTTCAAAAGAGAATATACGGGTATGCTACATAGCCGAATCACATAACCTTTTATAACCTTTGTAACCTTGTATCAAACCATATCAGCTCCATGTGGAAATATAGAAACAGGCAAAATTATAACCTTTTAAAAAAAGACCTATGAGACAATTGCCTCACAGGTCTTTTTCATTCATTCACATCAATTATTTAGCCAGTTTAGCTGCTACAGCGCTGGTTACGTCGGTTCCGCCGTCAACCACTGCGCCCTGTTCGAGAATCACATCCAGGCCTTTTTCCTGACGAACGGACTGGATAGCTTTCATGATGTCAGAGAGAATTGGCTGCATGGTGGATCTTTCTTTCTGGTCCAGGTCACGCTGAATTTCGGTTGCGATCTGCTGTTTTTCCTGGTCAGTCTTGCCAGCGCTGCGGCTGTTGAAGTTTTCCTGTGCTTTCTGAGCCGCATTCTTCATGTCCAGCTGTGCTTTCTGCATCTTTGGATGAGCCTGCAGCAGAGCATTGGAATTAACAAAACCGATACCTGCAGCGGAAGCAGAGAACATAGCGCCGAAGCCAATCATACCAGCAGCGATAGCTGCGATTGCTTTATTCATTTTCATAGTATTTCCTCCTGTAAACGCCCCACTTTTGTGGGAACTACGAGTATGCCTTAATTCTAATCTAATCGTTTCAGAGTGTCAATGGTGTATCATGCGAAATATGCAATTCCTTATGATTTATTTAACATGGAAGGGAAAAGGGTATGACTCCACAGATTTCATTTCCAAACATTGTGAAGAATACGGATTAGTAAAGGGTTATTATTCTGAAGACTTGTTATGCTTCACAATGAGAAAATACGGCTTGTCAAAAGGTTATGAAAGGTTATATATGGGTTATGTCATAACATCCCCAAAGGGCCCCCTTTTAATCAACTGATACTAGGAACTTCGCATATACATTCCATCTCTATTTTCTCCAGCCCCATCACTGCTACGCTTTCCCAAGAGCCCCTTCCTCAGAAAGGGGCAGGCTCGCTTGCAAGCCGGGGATAGGCCGATGAAGAAGAGTTGTTTGACTAGCCACCTTCGCAGAACGCCGACAACGTTATATTTCTCATCACAATTATAACCGCCAGTGCGAGCTATCCCCCCTGCCCCCCTTTCAGCGAAAGGGGGTAGCCGCTAGTGCAAATATCGCTACAGCCACCTAATCCCTAAGACCTAGCAACTAGATACCAGTCACCAGTCACTAGTCACTGCTTTTCGCTTCCAACGCCGCGGTTTCTGCTTCTTCTGCCATGGCCTGGTGGGCTTCTTTCAGGGCGGCTTCTCTCACTTCTTCTTTCTTTTCTTTTTTCTTAGTGAAATGGGAAATCACTTCCGGGACCATGTTCAGTACTTTATCGATGGTGCCATTCGGTGTGGCATTTTTGATGGAGAACAGTTCTACCCGTTCGCCTTTCATGATCAGCACTGCGGTGGGGGTGACTTTACCGCCGCCTGCCCCGCCGGTGGTGGTATTTCCATGGGTACCGGTGCCGAAGCCGAAGGAAATATCTACGAACGGAACGATGGTGGCGTCCCCTAAATAAATGGGCTGTCCCACCACGGATTCGGTGGTAACCATCTTTTTAAAATCTTCAAAAATCTGTTTTCTTGTTTCGTCATTCATGCTGGGTGCCCCCTTGTCTAAAATGCCAGAACTGTCTGGCTTCTTTGGAAACGATGATTTTTAAAACGATGTATATGACATAGAGCGGAATGATTCGTCCCTGGCCTTTGCCAGATAGATCCATCACTTTGTCTAAATAATTCCACACGATACCGCTGGTTTCTTTCGGAAGAAAAGCGGCGGTCATCCCACAAAGGATACCGGTCTCCATGGGGTCTCCGGTGCCAAATTCACCTTGGATATCCCACCGTTTGGGCCAACCATGGGATAGACAGCAGGCCAATGCATGGAGCAATTTCTCCAGTAGTCCATTGTGCAAGGCGAAACGCAATTGTTCCATGTAGGAGGGATGGTCTGTGTCCTCTTCCTCATGGCTTTCCAGGAAATGCTTCGCCCCATGGGAAATATT
Organism: uncultured Dialister sp.; assembly: GCA_934216155.1. Lineage (GTDB taxonomy): Bacteria > Bacillota > Negativicutes > Veillonellales > Dialisteraceae > Dialister. The sequence goes on along the minus strand of CAKQBK010000003.1, from coordinate 1,482 downwards.
CGTTTCTTGTCTTTCCTCTTCTGTTTGCTTGCTATGTGCTTCTTCTGCTTTTTGAAGCATATCCGACAGCAAAGAATCGTCTATGGCCTCTTCTTCCTCGTCATCGTCCAGGTCGAAGGAAATTTCCTTTTTCCATAGACCAAGAAATAGGCTAACCGAAAGGGCAATTTCCCATTTCTTCAAAGAAAAATCATAGCGAATAGGGAGAAGAAGCACCAGTAGGAGAAGGGCCACGATACCGGCTACGATGGTGCTTATCATAGGATGCCATAGAGGCGTGCCAAATCCTGCAACGCCTCTCTCACCTCCTTCACCAGGTACGCCGGGGAAAGTATTTTGGCCGCCGGTGCTTTTTTCAGGGTCCACGCTTTCAGCGCTTCTGGTTGCACCACCACTTCCACCATCACTTTGTCTTGACTGGCCGAAACCACATGGGCTGCTTTTCCGAAGTCCAATAGGATGTCACTCATGAGACGCCTGTCAGCCTCAAAGGTGCAGGTTTCCAAACTTCCCCCATGGACACCCTGATAGGCCATGAGAAATTCCGATAATTTTTCTTCCTTCGCCTGGCTCTCCAGTTCTTTCTGTAGCCGCGCTGGTGCGTCTAGGATTTCCAAATCCGCCATCATTTCCAGGTCGAAAGAAGAAATCCGTTCACTGCCTTCCTGGTTGCCCAACATATAGTAGCGACCATCCGACGCAATCAACTGGTATGGGCTCACGTCATAGACTTTATCTTCTCCGGACGGGGTATAGTTATGATGTTTCTTTCCATCTGCTTCATAGTGGTCATAAAAGAAACGGATTCGCTTCTTCTCGCGAAGTGCTTCGGAAATGACAGACACCGCCCCATCCCAGTCCACCGTTTTTCCGGGAGAAGGGATATTTCTGACACACCCCTTCCCATCTTCAAAGGTGGAAATTTGCAATTTTTTCAACTTTTCTGCCAGTTGCTTGATTTGCTGGGCTGGCAGGTGCGAGAAATACAGTAAATCGATGAGACATTTCAAATCATCAGCGGACAACACATGATCCCAGTACCAATCCAAAGACAGACTGGTTTCCTTGCCACGAACCATGCGCGGCACCTCGCGGCACTTCACCGGAAGCCCCGCCTCCCGAAGACGGGAGAGATTGCGCCCGATGGACTTGCGATTCACCGTCATGCCGTACTTTTCCTCCATGAGATTCATGATCTCCTGCTGCGTCAAAGGATGGTCTTTGTCAGACTCGCGGAGAAGCACCTGGACGATACGCACAATGGACACCTTGCTGCCACTGTCACTGATGGTTGTCATATTTCTCACCTACTTTCTATTTACAGGTTGCTCAGGTTGCTCAGGTTCTCAGGTTGCTCAGGTTCTCAGGTTGCTCAGGTTCTCAGGTTGCTCAGGTTGCTCAGGTTCTCAGGTTGCTCAGGTTCTCAGGTTGCTCAGGTTCTCAGGTTGCTCAGGTTCTCAGGTTGCTCAGGTTCTCAGGTTG
>CAKQBK010000002.1 GCA_934216155.1 uncultured Dialister sp. | reverse complement strand
ACTGCTTTCTAACAAGGAAATGACAGCGCTGGAGTAAAGGTTATTATTCTGCCTTGTGTGTTTTCTCACATGGAAGTCATGCCGCTTAGTAAAAGGTTATATAGGGTTATGTCATAGGGATTAGGAATGTTTCACGGAAATGTTTTACGTGAAACAGAAGAAATTCACAGTTGTTAGTCCCGTATCGGATTGTCGTACAACTGGCGAAGTATTCCGCTACTGCTTTAAGATTTCTCCACTTCTGTCCAACATAGTACTGGACTACACTGTATAGCTATCAAGCACTAATCCCATCGGTCGAAATGACGTTTATGGCTAGTAACAAAGGAGAGCTATCATCTCACACGCCTCATGTTTCACGTGAAACATATCAGGAAATACAAAAGGATTATGACAGCAGTATTTAAATACCTATGTCATAACCCTTTATAACCTTTCACCAATCCATATAAATACCAAACGTCACAAGCGATATCAATGAAGTAATAACCTATTTCTCCAAAAGTACATTAAAGGTGATTGTTTCTCCTTCGTAGGAGACCGTCATCTTCCCTTTCATCAGTTTCGCCATATCTTTCGCCATGGAGAGGCCAATGCCGTAGCCGGCTTTTTTACTGTTGTGAGAGGTGTCGCCGCGGTAGAATCGTTCGAAGAATTGTTCATAGTCCACGTCTTTTCCCGCTTTGTACGTATTGGAAACGGAAAGAATGGCACCTTTTTTATTTTTCTTCTGTTGAAGGGCTACGGTAATGGTGCCTTTATCGTCACAATATTTCGCGGCATTGTCCAAAAGGATGCTGACGATTTCGCCAAAAAGTTTCGGCTCCGCAGTAGCCTGGACGGAGGCTTCTATATCGGTAGCAAGCGTTTTTCCCTGGTCTTGAATCATTTGCTTGAACCCGCTAACGCTATTTTGTGTCAAAAGAGACAGGTCCGTCTGTTCCAGCACGATGTCTTTCGAGGCTCCTTCTCCTATTTTGGAAAGCAGCACCATGTCGTTGATGAGGAGAGACAATCGTTTCACTTGGGCAAGAATATTTCCTGTCCATTCATTTTTGCCATTGATCAGTTCCATAGCTTCTGCATTGGCGGAAATAATGGCCACCGGGGTTTTCAGTTCATGGCTGGCGTTGGTGATGAATCGTTTCTGATTTTCCACATTGCGCACGAAAGGACGCATCACTTTCCGGCAGAAAACGGTGACGATGCACACGAATAAAAGGATGCATACCAGCCCAAACATGACGGAATATTTCAAAAATACGTTGATCGCATAGAAATCTCTGGTGCAGTCCATAATGACCACTAAGAAATCATCGGCCTCATTTTGGCTGACATAATAGGCATAGCTGGCCCGGTCTTTTTTGAAAAATCCTTCCTGCTGGCCTGTTTTCACCGCTGTCACGGCAGTAGCCACCGCTTCTTTGGCGGTAAATGCCGCAATGTGATTCACGTTGGTCACTTTGGCAGTGCCGTCGTTGTCTAGAAGAACTGAAAAATACCGAGTCTGGTAGGTAAATTCCGGTGTGTCATCGGTCCAGTTGCCATCGCTGAGCCAGCCTTGACTGGAAGGCTTCCGTTCGCTGGTGACAATTCCCCCATTGTCGGAAATATAAACCAGCATGTTGTGAATGTCATTTCGCATGGCCAAGTACAGCGTGCCATTGATGACCCCCAGGGCCACCACCACAATAATACACACCGCCAACGTGGCCACCAAGATAAACTTGCGGTGCAATTTTTTGATCATATCCATATATATCTCTCCGTTAACCGCTTGAGAAATGTTTCACGGGAAACCTAAAAAGCAGTGAGAAGTTAGAAGTGAGAAGTGAGGAGTGAAGGCGGCGAGCCCTCGCATTGCTCTTATACCGATTGATACACAAAACATACTTCCTTTTTATATAGCTCGCCGAATGTTGAAAATGGATAGAGTCATGTTTCACGTGAAACAATTGGTTAAAAGGTTATTATTCTACTGATTTCTCCTGTATAACATTTTCTGCCATCGCAGACGACAGGTTATAAAGGTTATAAAAGGTTATGGGAATACCGTTTTCGCATAACCTTCTATAACCCTTTTAACCTTGACACTTGCCAGTATTGTTCTATGTTTGAAATAGTATGTAGCAAAATCATAACCTTTACATGCATAGTTTCACGTGAAACATGCCTCTACCATTTATTTATAAAAAGGTATTGCGCCCCTTCCACCATTTCTAACTTCTCACTTCTAACTATTTATCTGCAGTTCAAAGAATAAGTGCCATCTTTGCTTCCATCGATTTCAATATCGCCATGAATGGCTTCCAGTTTTTCTCTTAGGAAGGAAATATACATCCACACGATGTCTCGGGAGACGTCTGGTTCGTCGTCCCACACGCGGTTAAGGATTTCGTCGGTGGAGAGTTCTTTTCCTTCGTTTTGCATGAGTAGTTTCATCAGTTTCATTTCTTTGCTGCCTAATCGGATGGCACTGGCGGAGGAGAGTTCCTGTTCTGCCACGTCGAGGGTTACATTGCCTAGTTTCAGTTCTTTCGGTGTGAAAGCCCTGGCCCGGCGGGTCATGGAGCGGATACGGGCGAGAAATTCTCCCATGGCGAAGGGTTTCGTCAGATAATCATCAGCCCCTGCATCAAGTCCAGTGATGCGATCGTCCACTTCTGTCTTGGCGGTCAGCATAATCACCGGTGTCACGTCGCCGCTGGCACGGATTTTCTTGAGCACTTCAATGCCGTCCATTTTCGGCATCATAATATCTAATACGATGCAATCAAAGCTATCTGCCTGGGCGCTGTTCCACGCTTCTTCGCCGTCGTAGGCAGGTGTCACGTCATAGCCGAAATGACGGAGCACCGCCACTTCGGCGTCAGATAAGGCTTTTTCATCTTCCGCAAGTAGTATTTTCATAATGACTCCTTTCGGTTCTTTATTTTATATACATATTATAGGTGGGGTAAAGATTGGTAGCTGATGACAGGTTGCTCAGGGTTCTCAAGGTTTCTAAGGTATCTCAGGTTTCTCGAATGAGATGATAACGCCAGTGTCAATTGGCATATGTTTTTTCGCTAGTATCAAGTTTCACGTGAAACGTGATGAGTTAGCAGTATGCAGTAAGCGGTTTGCAATAGTATGAGTCCCGTATCGGATTGTCGTACAATTAGCGAAGTAATCCGCTACTGCAGCCCCCTCTTGTGTTCTCCCCCCGACGGGGGAGACGAGACGCTAGAGATGCTTCCGCTAGTTTCATGTTTCACGTGAAACATGAAAATAAAAGGTTATTATTTTACTGATTTCTTCCGTGAAACATTTTCTGCTATCACAAGTGACAAGGTTATTAAGGTTATAAAAGGTTATGGAAATACCGTTTTCACATAACCTTTCATAACCCTTTTAACCCTGCCGCATACCTTTATAGTACTATGTTTGAAATAGAATGCAGCAGAACAATAACCTTTAAAAAAATTATTTCACGTGAAACATGCCGATAAGCAAAATATAAAAAGAGGGGGCATTGGGGCGCTTTATAAGTTGTGCGCCCCTTCCATCACTCCTCACTCCTCACTCCTCACTCCTCACTCCTCACTCCTAACTCCTCACTGTTTCTAATCCCTAGTCACCAGACGCCCGAATCAGGTTTCGGATGGTTTGCATGGAGAGGTCGCAGGAGGCCAGTTCATCGGCACAGCGTTTCAATTCGCGGCTGATGAGGGCGGCGTTTTTCACTTCTTGCTTGTATTTCATTTCATGCTCCAAGGCGGCCCAGGAATCCATGGCGATAGTACGGAGTTGGATTTCTACGAAGAAATGGCCCGGATTTCTTCCTTCTGGATCTTCGTAGGGAGCCGTGACGTCTAAAATCATGTGGTAGCTGCGGTAGCCATTGGGTTTCACGTGTTTGATATAGTCTTTTTCTTTCACCACCGTGACACCGGGAATGGCTTTGATGCGAGCGATGTTTTCGTATATATCATCGACGAAACGACACACCATGCGAAAACCGATGGCATCTCGCACGTCATAGCAGGCCGCTTTGGCAGTCAGAGGCAAGCCGCGGCTGGTCAATTTGGCTTCCATGCTGTCTTCGGATTTCAATCGATACCGCAGATGTTCATAGAGCATTTCCCCACTCTCTTTCGCCGCTTCCTGGCTATAGGCTTCCATCCCTTTGGCAATATCAGCCATGACGGATAAAAGAGAGGATTTGTATTTTCCGTATATATCCATAACTGCTCCTTTTACTTTTATACTAATATATCGTCATTATACCATAATCGATAAAAGGGTATTATTCTGCCTTGAACTTCTATCTCACATAGCAATTTACCGCTTGATAAAAGGTTAAAAGGGTTATATCAGGTTATGAAACTAGCGAAAATTTCATAACCTGATATAACCCTTTATAACCTTTTGCTAAGCCATATCTTCTCTATGTCAGAATCATATATACAACAGAATAATAACCCTTCTTTACAATGTTTCACGTGAAACGTAATGAGTTGGCGGTTGCAGTCCGCAGTTGGCAGTTCGCAACCGAGTTCGCTTTTCGTACATTTGGCGAAGTATACCGCTAGTGCAGCCCCCCTCTTTTATTCTCCCCCGACGGGGCAATGCTATTAAGTTAAGGATTTGCGCCAGTAAGCATGATTTGGTTTGTGATTATAGGTTACTCAGGTTTCTCAAGTTGCTAAGGCTGCTCAGGTTCTTCGAATGCGCTGATAGACGCTAGCGTTATCATCTCATTTGGGGAACCTGAGAAACTTGAGAGTCCTGAGCAACCTGAGAAACTTTGTCACAAAAGGAATCACCACATATTTCGCTTAACTTAACAGCATTACCCCAAAGGGGGAGACGAGACGCTAGAGATGAATCCGCTATTTTCATGTTTCACGTGAAACATGGCTCTATCCCCTCAGTGACTCCAGATAATTTTCCAACAGTTCTGGCAGTTGTTTATTGCTTTCCTGGCCTGGAGAGAGGGGGATAAATTTCAGGCTATAGTCTTGATCGGATTGGCCTGGCACTTCTCTGGGGAAGACGGCCCACACTTCTTTTACGGGCCGGCTGTCTCTAAGGGAGGTTTTTTCGTCCATATTTCTATAGAACCGGGTATTCATATCCCGATAGGCGTTGAATTGCCGCCGGAGGCCTTCGCCGCGGTTTTCGTCTTGCCACAGGAAGAGGATGTCTCTATATTTGAAATCCACCACCAGGGAGCCGTAATAGAGGTTCTTCTGGTAATAATCGAGCCGCAGGTCCGGGCGGCGGTGGGCGTTGTTGGTGTAGAGCGGTTCTTTGTCTCGGTTGGTGTCCGCTGAAGCGGTGGGAACCAATCCATCGTAGATGAGATGAATTTCTTCGTCATTTCGTTTCATCTGGATGGTGGTGCCCGATTCCAAACTGGAGAGGCGATATTTTCCTTCTTCTTTGATGACCGATACGCCATCTTCCAATTCCCATCCTTTTTGTACCAACGCTTTCACAAATTGCAGGAAGCCCCACAATTCGTACAGTTTATCGGTCCGTTTCCACTGGAACTGGTAGAAGTTGGAAATATCCAAACTGGACGTAGGATGGAGCAAGTTTTTGTGCAGCTGGTACAGCACCGCATAGCGGGGGTCACGGAAGACCGCCGCCGGTACGATGGTGGGCATTTCGTTTTTCGTCTCTTCAAACCAAGGCGCCAAGGTGACCCGATGGATGTTGTTGCGAATCAGCTGGGCCTGTTTCCGATAGAGGGCGAATTGGCTTTTCGCCTTTTCACTCATTTTGTATTCCCGGCTATAGCTATAGGGGGAAAGCTCCACCAATTTGCGATCCAATTTGGCGGTGTATTTTTCTATTTCCTTAATAAAGGCGAAGAGGCTATGGTCCAGTTTCGCCAAAATGGCTTTCACGAATCGGTTTTCCGGGATGTCCCAGGTGGTTTCGGTATACACCACAGGGAAGGACGACGCACCGCTCCGCACTTTGATGTGCTGGGGCCGCACGTGAGGATCCATGCGGCGACCGCCGGAAAAGCGCAGTTTCTTTTCCTTCATCACCAACCGGGAGTTGGCACTTCGGGCCAATTCGGACAGTACCCCCAACACCACCGCCGATTCATCACTGATGGTGTAGAACCGAAGAAGCATGGACGTATTCATTCCCAAAGTACCTTCTACGGATTTGGAAATATGGATATTTTTCTTCATGAAATCAAAGGACAGGCTTTTGATTTCTTCCATCAATTCGTCTCGCATGTCCTGCCAGCTTTGCTTACCCATGTATTTCGGCGTGATTTCCAGGAGGCCATACCAGGTGGTCTCCCCATTGGTGACAGTCAGCACGTAGTACCCCGGCACCAGTGGGAAATCTTCTCCTTTGAAGAGCAGCGTATCTCGCCAGCGGGACGGGGCGATGTAGGTCTGCCCTTCCACCCGGTCCGTGCCGGGAATGGTAACCACGTCGAGCCCACCCATGGTGAATCGATAGTGGCTGGGTGCTTCAAAGTGAAGAAATACATCCTGGTTTTCCGTGAGGCTCATGGCAGGCGTCATGTCCGGCAAGTTCTCCTGCTGGGTAGTGAAATAGGTGAATGGCCGGGTCAGTCCTTCCTTTTTTCCAAAAGCAACGGAAAAAGGATATTTAGATCGTGTAATCATAGAGTTTCAGCTCCCGAGCTTTGCCTTCCAGCACCGCTTTGGCTTCTACGAAATCGGACAAATCATTGAAATGGGACAGCACGCCCACAATGGTTCCTTCCAGATTTCCTTTTTCGTTCAAAGACACCAGAGAAGAAAGCTGCTGGGACGAGCCTCGCAATTTGGTGAGAATTCGCTGCACCACCTGGGCATCCAGTCCTTCTTCGCGGTGGAATTTTTCATTCTGCGGGATATTGGCCAAGTACCGGCCCATCTGGCAGGCGATACGGAAGCCAATGCCACAGGAAATACCACTTTTCTTGAACGCATCGTTCAATTCGTCCAGAAGGTCCAGTTCTCTTTCGGTGAGGCCCAAGCCATTGTCCACACGGAAAGACTGGAATTCTTCGGCAGACACTTCGGGCAGTGGTCCCATTTCTTTGCGAGACAGGCCCATCAAATCCCGGAACCGTCCCTGATGCAAGGTAATCACATTGGCCCGGTCCAAAATCTTGTCGGAGAAATGGTAGGTCGATTCATCCATATTGACGGTGCCGGTGAAAATCACATTGCGTCCCACCGGAATTTCCGCCGGATATTTTTCACTATTATATAAGCGAGCCGCCAAAGCCGGGTTGTAGAGACGAATCACTGGATTTTCTTCTTTTTCCAAGACGGAAATAAACTGGGCGAAATAATGCTCTGCCCGAGCCAGATTCATTTCATCAAAACATACCATGTAGAGCTGCTCCGGATGGGCCGCGGCGTCAATGAGAAGTTCTGCCAAGCCCGTGTCGGCACTGCGATAGACCATATTTTTCATATCCACATAGCCCAGGATATCCCCGTCATCCATCCAGGACGGACGAACCGGCAGGAACCGCACCCGGTCTTCCGGGAGCCCCAGTGCTTTGCCATAGAGACGAACCAGCCCTGATTTGCCGGTGCCGCTCATGCCAGAAAGCACCACCAGACGAGAGGATTTCACAGAAATATGGAAATTGATCAAATCCTTCTTGTCATACAGGAGCCCTGATCCTTCAGCGGTCTCTTCTAAACGGTGCAGGAAATCCATTTCCGTGAAAGAGGTTTTCGATGTTTCACGGGAAACAATTTCTTCTACCCTGTCATTGACGGACGTATCTTCCATGGAGGACAAGCTATCCACAATGGGTTCGATGTCTTTCTGCATAATCCGCTCGGTTTTTGGTTCTTCCGAAGCGAAATAGTCCGACGGGCCCTCATCCATTTCCACAAAGGGATTGAATTTCACGCCCGCATCTTTTAATAAATCGCCGTCCACAGGAACCGGCTTCAGATTCATGCGCAAATCGGCCAAAAATTCTTCCGGCACGAACCAGAGCGGGCTTTGCTTGCAGCGAAGAATGTGGGCCATAAGCTCCGAATTTTTGCTGTCCACCATGGCATAGCCCAAAGCGCCCCGATTTCTAACCTTGAAATAAGCGCCCCCTTCGCCGATGACCGTGGAATCGAACGCATCGTCATACATAGGTGCAAAGACCACCCAGGGCCCCAATTTGTTTTCATAATTCTTGGTGGCTGCCACAATCAAACGGGGCGGAATATCGTTATTCCAATATTTCTTGGAAAGACCCGGAAGCGGCTTTCCTGTCAAAATGTGGTAGCAGAACTTGTTGATATCCCCATTGAACACCGGCTGCTCCAAATTGCCAAACGCCGGCACAGGATAATAGTTGGTATCGGTGTCCATAAAAGCAGTGCGGCCTTCTTTTTCCATGTCATCTAAGACGAAATATTTGTTATTTCTAAGGGCCGGCGTGAAAGTCACAAAGCAATCGCCGAACACAGACTCCAAATTGGCCGCTGCGGTTTCCTCATCGGTAAAAGAATTGAACCCAAACCCAATGCGGCTCATGAATCCGGTGAACCCAAACTTGCACGCTTCTTCATAACCCTTCGGGAGTGGCGATAAAGGATCTACAAAGAAACGAACATCCTTCACACCCGCCTGAGGCGTGGAAAGCTTCACCATGGGACGCACCCGTCCCAATACCTTCCCATCGGCCTGGCGAAGAGGAGAAAACGTGGAGTCCAACATGTTGTAATTTGCCATATTCAGTTTCCTTCTTTCAAAGGGAGGAAGGGTGTCGGTGACTAGTGACTGGTGACTAGTAGCTAGGGATTAGGAAATTCATCTCCCATCAGTGCTGCTCCGTTAAGCGAAATATGGGAGGATTTCTTTTGAGGCAAAGGTTCTCAAGGTTCTAAGGGTACTAAAGGTTCTTAAGGGTCTTGAATGAGATGATAACGCTAGCGTTTATTGGCTCATTCGAGAACCCTGAGAACCCTTTGTACCTTTAGAACCTTTTACTTGTTAGCGGAATCACACCTACTAACGCAAATCCTTAACGCAATAGCATTGCGTGTCCCCCATGTTTCACGTGAAACATGGCGGTTTACGGTTAGCAGTTGGCAGTTCGCAGAATACACTGCCTACGGCTAACTTCAAAGTTTCACGTGAAACATTTTTGGTTTTGGGTTTATACGCCGTGTCGGGTATCCCCATTATCATGCCATCACAGTGGCATTGGTTTAAGGTTTTGAGATTACGCGTAAACCTTAAACCCTAAACCTTAAACCAAATGATATTCTCTTTTTGATGATCTACAGTGCCTCAGCACATACCCCAAATCCTAATCCCTAGCTACTACTAGTCATCCCTTCCTCCAACCATACGAAATTTTCATTTCGTATCCAAAATCAATGACAGCTGGAAAAGAAATCTTTTCCCCGCCCGCTGCCGGGGCGTTCAACATCGGCTGCAAAGCTGCTTTGCAGTCCTTTTCATTTTATCATTTTTAAAGAGTATGGGGAATAGTTAGAAGTGAGAAGTTAGAAGTGAGGAGTGAGAAGTGAAGGCCGGCGAGCGCCTCGAATTGCTCTTATACGGATAGTCTCGTATGCTTCCAAGTCCGTTTCTATATGCTCGCCGAATTTTGGAAACGGAAAGAGTCATGTTTCACGGGAAACAAAGTAATAAAGGTTATTATCCTACTGCTTTCTGTTGTGAAACATTTCATGCCATCGCTAGTAACAAGGTTATAAAGGGTTATAAAAGGTTAGCCGATAGCGATATTCCCATAACCTTCTATAACCTTGTCATTAGCGATAAAAGACCTACGTTTCACAACAGAAAGCAGCAGAATAATAACCTTTTAGAAAAAGTTTCACGTGAAACATTTCTCTATCCATTTCATACAAAGAGCCCCTTCCTCAGGAAGGGGGCAGGCTCGCTTGCGAGCCGGGGATAGGTCGATGAAGAAGAGTTGTTAGATAAGCCGCCATCGCAGGACGCCTACACCGCTATGTACATCTATTCATTTATATCGCTAGTGCGAACTATCCCCCCTGCCCCCCTTCCAAAGGAAGAGGGTTTCCGCTAGAGATGATTCCGCCAGAGTCATGTTTCACGGGAAACATTTCTCTAGCGGTTTTCTTCCCGTAGTGCTATGCTATAGGAAATATGGTGATGATGACTAGGGATTAGTAGCTAGGCCCTAGGGATTAGGCCCGAAGCTCGTCAGACCCATGTTTCACGTGAAACGCGACAATGACCCATTTGTAAAAAATGGGATATTGGGGCGCTTCTAAATTTTGTGCGCCCCTTCCATCACTACGCACTCCGCACTACTCACTACGCACTTATTTTTCTATCCCAAAGGAGCACATTCCTATGCCATCTATGAACGAAAAACCTATGGTTCTGCGGAAGCTCATTTTTTCCGCCATCTTAACTGCCGCTGCTGTTTTGCTTTCTCCTATGTTTGCTTTTCCCCTGGGAGTAACGAAGGCGTTTCCTTTGCAGCACATGATCAATATCTTCCTGGCGGTGCTGTGCGGGACTCGATACAGCACGTCTGCGGCATTTACTACGTCTCTCATCAGAAATATCCTAGGCACCGGCAGTCTCCTGGCGTTCCCTGGCTCCATGGTGGGAGCATTCCTTTCGGGGTATCTGTACAACCACACCCATAAACTGTGGGCGGCCGTGCTGGGAGAATTTGTGGGCACATCCCTCATCGGCGGTCTCCTTTCCTATCCGATTGCGGCACTCTTCATGGGTTCTGCCAAAGGGGCGTTCTTCTACGTCTCCCTCTTCGCCGTCTCCTGCGGTGCCGGCTGCGTCATTGCCTTTGTGGTACTGAAGAGTGTGAAATTGATTCAAACGGAATTTGGGAAGATGTGATAAAACGATAGAATCATGTTTCACGGGAAACGATTTCCTTAAAGGTTATTATTCTGCTACTCCATTCTGTGAAACATTCTCTGCTATCGCAAGTGTCAAGGTTATCAGGGTTATACAAGGTTATGGGAATATCATTATCCTCATAACCTTGTATAACCCTTTTTAACCTTGTGGTTTGCGGTGAAGACCCAATGTTTCACAACAGAAATCAGCAGAATAATAACCTTTTAACGTCATGTTTCCCGTGAAACATGACTTCTTTCCGTTCTCACTCTTCACTGCCTTTTTATCACCTGCTGCTAATTCCTATTGACAATGTATTTCAAGCAGGGGTATAATGTTTTAGTTTTATAAATAAAAAATCAATCGATTTATTTCAGACGTTTAGATTTTATATTTCCCATTTGAGAATGGAAGTTTTGAAAACTTCAGAAGAGAGAGGAATCATGAAGCATCGTTTTTTGAAAACCGCTATGGCAGCGTTCTTTGCATGCACCGCTATTTCCATCAGTGCTGCCAATCCTTTTGCTGATGTAGCAGAAGATTCTTGGGCCTACCAGGCAGTGGCACAGTTGTCCGACCAGGGCGTCATCGATGGGTACCCGGACGGCACATTCCGCGGGGACAAGAATGTAAGCCGCTACGAATTGGCACAGATCATCGCCCGCCTGATGGCTAAGGAAGATGCACTGAATCAGGAGCAGCAGTCCACTGTGGCTAAACTGGCACAGGAATACAACCAGGACCTGGCTAACCTGGGCGTTCGCGTGGCAGAACTGGAAAAGAAGACAGGAAATACAGAACTCATCACTGAACTGCGCGTGCAGAGCGTGGATCGGTATGACAACATCTTCACCGGCGAAAAGAAAAATGAAATTTCCGCTCGCGTCCGTTTGAATACCATCACCCGCGTGGATGACAGAAATACCGTGTACAGCCAGTTGGAAACCACCATGGGCATGAACGGCACCGACCCCTACGATGTGAACAAACTGGATCCAAAAGACCCGGAACAGAAAAAAGTTCGCTCTGGTTATGGCGACGGGGAACTGCACATGAACCGCCTGTGGGCTACCTACCACTTCGGTCCGAAACAGTCCAAAGAAAAACAGCCTTACGGCCCGTCTAAGAACCTCATCGGTATCGGCCAGTTCCCGGTTAAAATGGGCGTCACCGGCTATACCTATGATGGACAGTTCAAAGGGGCTTTCGTCTCCTTCGGCGATTACCAGCAAGGCGGCCGCTTCACCGTAGCTTACGGCCGTGCGACCGATATCAACTATGCGTATACAGGTCCGATGATGCATGGGGTTAGCGGACTTACCCCATTAATCAATGGAAAAATCAATGGTATGTTGGCAGATAATCCAAACCTAAAGAACGCAATTTTGAAAGAAATGGAAGAATATGGAAAAACGGATCTTGCCTCAATCATGGGTAACGCTCAGGCCGCGCTCAATGCTAGTCAAAACCTTTATCAAACTAAACAAACCATGGAAATGGCCTCAAAAAAATTGAATGATCTTGTTGACAAAGCTTCTGACCCAAACTTAAAAGGATTTTACGCGCAAGTTGCAACTACTGTTGCAGCAGGATTAGATAAATTAGATCCAGCAAAAATGATTGGAAACATGCACTACGATCCTTCTACAGATACACTTTATCCGATGGGTAAAGATGTTGTCATGGATTGGGGTGAAGATGAAGATGTACCGGTGGCTTACGCCTCCTATATTTATAAAGATCCGGGCCAGTGGGAATTCCATGCCTATGGCATGAAAGCTCTCGGACCGGTCGGTCATATTTGCAAAGCCTATGGTTTCGCCGGTGCCTACAACATCACCCCTATGTGGCGTGTCCAGGGGGAATACGTGAAGAACTTGAGAAAACTCCCATTGAACAATGAACGGCCACAAAGCTATAACTTGGGCCTCCACTATGGCACTGCCAACGTATTGAATGCTAAATCCTTCTCCATTGGATTGGACTACGTACACAGTGAAGCAGGCACCTACTTTGGCGGATCCAGCAATGATATCGTAGACCAGTACATGGGCCATATGTATTCCAACTGGCATGGCAAAAGAATGCCCGCCTACTTTGCTGACAAACTGGAAGATACTCTGAATGGTACTTCTTCCGGCAAAAAATACGGCGGCGCGAAGTTCTACCTCGCTAAGGCTGAATTTGTTCCTATGAAAGGTCTCATCATTGAAGCCGACTACGGCTTCCACGCCAAAGACATGGGCAATAAGAAAATGGACAACATGTTCATGCTGAAAGCCACCGCGTATATTAAATAAGGAAACGGACAGAGTCATGTTTCACGGGAAACAAAGGGATAAAAGGTTATTATTCTACTGTTCTCTCCTGTGAAACATTTCATGCTATCGCTAATGACAAGGTTAAAAGGGTTATAAAAGGTCATGTTGTAAGAACGTTCTCGCAACATAACCTTTTATAACCCTTTTTCTATGGATACAGCTATTTGTTTGAAAAACGGCAGTTGCACAATAATAACCTTTTGACTAGCGGCATCACCGATTTGTTAGCCAACCAATGCATTGAAGATACCCCTTTCGCTATGTTTCACGTGAAACATTTCTCTATCCATTTCATACAAAGAGCCCCTTCCTCAGGAAGGGGCAGGCTCGCTTGCGAGCCGGGGATAGGCCGATGAAGAAGAGTTGTTAGATAAGCCGCCATCACAAGACGCCTACACCGCTATGTACATCTATTCATGTATATCGCTAGTGCGAACTATCCCCCCTGCCCCCCTTCCAAAGGAAGAGGGTTTCCGCTAGAGATGATTCCGCTAGCGTCATGTTTCACAGGAAACTTGACTACTTTCCTTTCCCCACAGTCACTGCTTCCGCCACGAACCAGTCCGGTTTGGTTTCACGTATCAGGTCTGCTAATTGTTTCTGATCGATGGTATCTTTTGCCAAAACGAAGAAGGCGGATCCGGAGCCGGTCATGAGGTGCGGACGGCTTAGGCTATGTAGGTAAAAAGAGGTGTCTTTCAGGATGGGTTCCAAGGGGAAGAGGCCGGTTTCAAAGTCATTGGAAAGGGCCGTTTCCAGAGAGGAAATATTTCTTTCTTCTAAAGCTTTCAGCGCGGCCGGCGTGGTATTCGCTGGTTTCTGGGTGAGCTGGTCCAGTTCTTTGTAGGCTTTGCCGGTGGAAACAGAAACGTTGGGACGAAGGATCACCAGCGGCAGTCCTTCCCACGGGGTGAGAGATGTGATTTTTTCCCCAATGCCCTGGCAGCGAGCGGCGCCTTCCATGACGCAGAAGGGAATATCCGCCCCCAGAGACGCACTCCAAGCAGCTAATGTTTCACGTGAAACATGGGTGTCATAGAGCCGATCAAGACCCCGGAGCACCGCCGCCGCATCGGAGGACCCGCCGCCCATACCGGCTTCGGCGGGAATCCGTTTGTCTAATGTCATGTGCACGCCGCCGGAGAGCCCAGTTTTTTCAAAAAACAATTCCGCCGCTTGAAACATCAGATTTTCTTTCCCCTTGGGCGCACTGCCATAAATAATGGACAGGGTCAGTGCATGGCTCTTTTGGAGCGTAATGGTATCCGCTAAGGAAATACTGTGCATGATACTGTCGATATCGTGATACCCATCAGGGCGTTTCTGTCCCACCGATAAGGTAAGGTTGATTTTTGCATAGGCGATTTCTGTTATGATTTGATTCATATAAAGTCCATTTCTTGTTTTAATGATAGGTTGCTAAGGTTTCTCAGGTTTCTTAAGTTTCTCAGGTTCCTTGAATGAGATGGTAACGCTGGCATCTATTGGCACATTCGAGAAATGGGACTAACCAACATCTCTTTTCATCCCGCTTGGCATGCCCCCTCTTGGGTTCTCCCCCAAAGGGGTAATGCTGTTAAGTTAAGGATTTGCGTTGATAGACATGATTCCGCTAGTGGGGACAGGTTGCTCAAGTTTCTAAGGGTTCTCAGGTTGCTCAGGTTCTCCGAATGTGCCAATAGACGCTAGCGTTATTGGCTCATTCGAGAAACGTGAGAAACCTCAGTATCCTGAGCAACCTGAGTAACCTTTGCATCAGTAGAAATCATCGCATATTTCGCTTAACTTAATAGCATTGCCCTTTGGGGGAGATAAAGTGCCGCTACCGCTTTCTTCTTATGGTTTGTACAAATACGACCGGTCGAAGTAATGAAAAGGGAAGAGTCATGTTTCACGGGAAACATGATCAGTTATGAATTCCGGATTGGATTGTCATACAGCTGGCAAGATTTCGCTATTGCTTTTAGATTTCTCCACTTCTGTCCAACATAGAACCAGACTACTCGACAATGTCATTTCGCACAAATCCCATCGGTCGAAATGACGAGCAGGAAAGCGTCATGTTTCACGGGAAACATTTCCTAATTCCTAGGGCCTAGCTACTAATCCCTAATTCCCTTCCCAGTCACGAGTCACCAGTCTACTAGTCACTCATTCAAACTGCTTTTATTATATCACACATCGAATTATTTAAATTCATA
This sequence comes from uncultured Dialister sp., assembly GCA_934216155.1. GTDB lineage: Bacteria > Bacillota > Negativicutes > Veillonellales > Dialisteraceae > Dialister. The sequence continues at coordinate 71,407 of CAKQBK010000002.1, read as the reverse complement.
GTTGCATTTTCAATTCCTTTCGTGTAAAATATATTTCATCATATAGAAATTTTACAATATATTTTGTTATTGGTTGCTGGTTGTTAGATTTCAAACAACCAACAACCAGCAACAATCAGAAAAACGAAAGGAATGATACCATGTCTGGTTTATTTTTTGATGATTGGGATACCCCTGTATTTCGTCCGCCCAGTGAGGCCGATAGTTTTATTCTCCGCGTGACCCGCGGTTGCGCCCACAACAGTTGCACCTATTGCAATATGTATCGGGGTGTGAAGTTCGAGAAATTATCCGATGAGCAGATTATGCGTCAGATTGCTATGGCCTACTCGGTGGATCGAGACGGGGTGCGCAAGGTGTTCTTGGCCGATGGGGATGCGTTGGTGCTGCCTACGGACCGGTTGCTGAAGATTTTGGAAACACTGAAGAAATATTTCCCCAACCTGGAACGGGTGGCTTCTTATTCTGCACCAGGGGATATTCTCCGGAAATCTGTAGAAGAATTGACCCAGCTCCGCAAGGCAGGGCTGACTCTTCTGTACTACGGCATGGAAAGCGGCGATTCCCAGACGCTCAAAGATATCCGCAAAGGGGTCAACGGGGAGCAGTCCATCGAAGTGGGCAAGCGGGTCCGCGCCGCTGGCATGGAACTGTCCATCATGGTGATTCTGGGCATTGCCGGTGTGGAAGGCAGTGAACGTCATGCGCTGGCTACGGCCCATGCCATCAATGAAATCAAACCGAATTATCTATCTGCGCTGTGTCTCATGCTGTACCGGGGAAGCGAATTGAAAGCCCAGTTTGAGCGAGGCGAATTCCACCCGCTCCCGCCGTATGGTCTCATGGAAGAATTGAAGCTCATGGTGGAACACATGGAGCTTCCAGAAACGGAGCATATGATTTTCCGCAGCAACCACGTGTCCAATTACATCCGCCTGGCAGCCACCTTGCCGAAGGATAAAGCCCAACTCCTGGATGATATCGAAGAAAGTATCCAGTACTTGAAACGGAAAACCAACTATGACGTGTATAACCACGATTGGAGCAAATGATTGTGGCGGTTTTGCCGCTAGAGAAATGTTTCACGGGAAACGTTCTCCAGTGAGGAGTGAGGAATGAGGAGTGGTGGAAGGGGCGCACAACTTATAAAGCGCCCCAATACCCCTTTTTATAGCTTTTATTAATTGGGCAATTAGAGTCATGTTTCACGAGAAACATAGCTATAACAGGTTATCCTCTATGATTTGGATCATCTAACAAATAGAAAATTCCGCTAGGCGCAAGGTTATTATTGTGCTTTTGTCGTTTGTTGCACAAGGATTTCATTCTAAAGAGAAAGGGTTATAAAAGGTTATAAGAAAAACGTAATTCCCATAACCTTTTATAACCCTTTTAACCCTGCCACTTGCGATAGAAAGAAATGTTTCACAAAGAAATCAGCAGAATAATACCCTTTTAGAAAAATGTTTCACGTGAAACATTTCTCTATCCATTTCATACATAAAAAAGCCCCTTCCAAAGGAAGAGGGTTTCGCTGTGCTTCTTCCGTTAGAGTCATGTTTCACGTAAAACATAAAAATCCCGCCAGGTCTCGTGGACTTTTGCGGGATTTTTCTGTATAATACCTCTGGGTATCACTCAAACGGTAAACGGTCGATTTTTCAGCCCCTGAAAGGGGGCTTTATATATGAATATGAACAAATATGATTTTTTTACATTTCTTATTTTGCTCTTAGCTCTTGTATTAGCCATTCGTATATAAATGAAAAAATCCACCGCTAGTTTCCCGACAGTTGGTGGATTTTTCCATTTCATAATCTCGGGGCTGACCACCCTTGGGTGGTACCCTTTTTCTATATATATTATAGCAAAGGCTGCTTAGGAAAACAATGAAAAGTTTCCCGTGAAACATAGCTCTACCAGGGTATCCTCTATGATTTGGATCATCTAACAAAGAGAAAATTCCGCTGGTTACAAGGTTATTATTTTACTGAAATCCCTGTCTATTACTAGCAATGTTATCGGCTTAGCAAAAGGGTATGAAGGGTTATAAAGGGTTATGTTGTAAGAACGTTCTTGCAACATAACCTTTTATAACCCTTTTAACCTTGTCGCACGCGGTAGCAAGGAAATGTTTCACAGCATAAAGTATGCAGAATAATACCCTTTTAGAAAAACGTTTCCCGTGAAACATGGCACTAGCGATTCATCGCACTATCGTCCCTTGTGTTATAATGTAGTCAAAATAGATGAATTAGTATTTCAACAAGGAAGGAATCAAACTATGAATACTCCGTTGGGGGCGGATTTTAGAAGTCCCACTTTCTGGCAGCGGCTGTTTTTTATTTTGGGAATCACCGTAGTGGGTACGTTTCTGTACTCCGTGGGCATCAATACGTTCTATGTGCCCCATCAATTTCTAGCCGGCGGTCTCACCGGTATCGCCATGGTGCTTCATTACCTGACGGGCATCCCCATCGGGATGACGAACTTGGTCTTGAATGTGCCAATTCTCCTTTTGTCTTTGAAGTTCATGGGGAAATTTTACACCCTGATCACCATCATCGGCACGGTGCTGTGCTCTGTATTTCTGGATTTGACGTCGTTCCTTTCGTCCTACCATGCGGTGCATGACCCGCTGGTATCGGCCATTGCCGGCGGCGTGGTGCTGGGCATCAGTATGGGGCTTTTGTATCGTTACAACAGCAACACCGGGGGACTCGATGTAATCGGCGCGATTTTGAAGAAATATTACAATCTGGAAATCGGCTATGTGGTCTTTGCGTTGAATTTCATCATCGTCCTAGGCAGTGCCTGGATTTTTGCACTGGAACCGGCTATCTGCACCTTGATTGCCATGTATATCAATGCGAACCTGTCCAGCCGTCTGGTCATCGGGTTCGCACAGCGGAAAGCCGCTTTCATTGTATCCGATAAGCCGCTAGAAATTTCCGATGCGATTCTTAGAAATATCCATCACGGAGCAACGCTGCTCTATGGACAGGGGGCGTTCTCCGGGGTAGAAAAGAAAATCGTCTTTGCTATCGTCGATTTGACGCAAATCACCCGGCTCCGCCATTACATTGAGGAAATCGATCCCCATGCGTTCCTTTTCATTATGAATACCACCGACGTCATCGGTCGCGGTTTCACCAGCCCTCTCTCTACGGTAAAGACCATGCCAAAGTCCATGCGCTACACCGCCAGCCAGGAAGGCGAACTGGTGCCGACCCGTATGTGGCAGTATGAAATGGACGAAGAAGCCGACCCGGACCACGGCGCAGCCGCACGAGAACAGGAGAAAATCAATCGGACGAGAATGAGCTATCGCAAATGACACTAGCGGTAATCGCTAGCGTCATGTTTCACGGGAAACATAAAAAGCAGTGAGGAGTGAGAAGTTAGAAGTGAGAAGTGGTGGCGGCGAGCACGCCGAATTACTCTTATACCGATAGGTACAGGAAGCAATATTTCTTTTCTATATAGCTCGCCGAAGGAAAAACGGTTATCATTAAGTTTCACGTGAAACCTGAAGATAACCGTTTTGTGGTTTATCTTATAAAAGGGGTATTGGGGCGCTTCTTAAGTTGTGCGCCCCTAAGTGAGTTTACACCGCTGTCTCGGCTCCCCTGTCGGGGGAGCTGCCGAAGGCTGAGGGGGCAGCTCTAGCGAGATAAAATGCTAACGGTACGACAATCCGTTATGGGACTAATACCACTTCTCACTTCTAACTTCTCACTTCTAACTGCTTTTTTATTGACAACCATTTTGTATCATGTTAAAATGTCTTTACTATTCAAATATAAATTTTTCAATAACTAGGAACGGAATCAGATTGGTAGGCACTTCTCAGAGAGGTCATGGATGGTGAAAATGACTGAAGCAGCGCGAATCGGCTCATCCGGGAGTTTCTTTTTTTGAATTTCTGTTAGGGAGAAATAGAAAAAAGCGGTTGCCCCGTTATCGCCAATCGAGTATGTATGGACAAGGTGGTACCTCACATAGCTTATGTGCCCTGTCGGATTGTTTCCGGCAGGGCTCTTTTGATTTGGAAACGGATGGATGTCGAGTAGGTGCTGAATGCTCGCTTTTATTTAAAGTGAGGAGTTAGGAATGAGGAGTTAGGAATGAGGAGTTAGGAGTGGCGGTGGCGGCGCACAAAATTTGGAAGCGCCGCAAAGTTTTATAAAAAATCATCACTGTTAGTTTCACGTGAAACATAACACTTGTATTCCATAGAAAATATAAAAATGGGGTATTGGGGCGCTTTATAAACTGTGCGCCCCTTCCACCACTCCTCACTCCTCATTCCTAACTCCTCACTTCCAACTATATCTGTTTCTTTGCAAAATGACTTCTATGAATCCCTGCTGTTTTAAGAGGAGTGATGTGTATGAAAAAATCGTCAAATGAATTCATTGTCATCGGGCTGATGCTGTTTGCGCTGTTTTTCGGCGCCGGCAACCTGATCTTTCCGGCCTTTATGGGCCAGTGTGCTGGGTGGAATACGTCCTATGCCACCATCGGCTTTTTAATCACCGGGGTCACCATCCCCTTTGCTTCCGTGCTTGCCATTTGCTACTCCGGGCTCAACCTGAAGGAACTGGCCAGCCGGGTTCATCCGATTTATGGGGTATTCTTCAGCTGCGCCCTGTATCTCACCATCGGACCGTTCTTTGCGATTCCTAGAACGTCTGCGGTTTCTTTTGAAATTGCGATTTCTCCTTTTGTCAATGAAGGAAATAAGGATATCGCCCTGTACGCATTTGTATTTATTTTCTTTGCCATCACCTGGTGGCTGGCTATCACCCCGTCAAAACTGGTGTCTCGTATCGGGAAATGCATGACCCCGCTGCTTCTGATTTTCCTGGCTATCATGCTGGGCTCTGCGTTCGTATTTCCTATGGGCGGCGAAGTCGCACCGGTGGAAGCCTATGATACACCGGTGAAAGCCTTCAGCAGTGCCCTGGTGGAAGGGTACAATACCATGGACTGCCTGGCTGGGCTGGTGTTCGGCGTCATCGTCATGGAAGCCATCCGTGAATACGGCCTCACGTCCAACACGGAAGCCACCAAGACGGCACTTCGCTCCGGTCTGGTTTCCACCATTTTCATGGCCATCATTTATGCGTCCCTGTGCTACCTGGGTGCCAGCTCTGTGTCCGTTTTGGGCCATCTGGATAATGGCGCACCAGTACTGGCCGGTTCCGCTCATTTCTATTTCGGAAATTCCGGCACCATGATTCTGGGCGCTACGGTTATCCTGGCATGCCTCACTACCAGTATCGGCCTCACTGCTTCCTGCGCGGCTTTCTTCCATACACTGGTTCCGAAATTCTCCCATAAAATGTGGGCCACCTTCTTCGTGGTACTTTCTTTTGGCATCGCCCTCTTCGGTCTGTCCGCTATTATCAAAGGGGCCATTCCGGTATTGCTCTTCCTGTATCCGCTGTCTATCGCACTGATCATTCTGACTTTCACCAACTCCTGGTTCGGTGGCAGCCAGAAAGTGTACCTGGCAGCTACATTCTTCACCTTCCTGCCCGCCCTCTATGATGCGCTGAAATTCCTGAAAATTTCCATGGGCGGCCTGGATGCTTTCATGGCCTCCCTCCCGCTGGCCTCCTATAGCCTCTCGTGGCTCCTCTTCTTCGTAGGCGGCACCATCGTCGGATTGGTGTGGAAAGCAGTATCAAAGTGACCCCGCAAGTGCATCACTAATCCCTATTTCATAGCGGAAAGGTTATTATTCTGCCACCTTCTTTCTTCTAACAACTGAATAGAAACCGCCTGTCTCCAGGTTAAAAAGGGTTATACAGGGTTATGAGAATATGGTTTTCCTCATAACCTTGTATAACCCTTTTCCTATGGATTTTTTACTACAGACGCATAAGAACTCTCAGAAATAATAACCTGCCCGAAGGGCTAACCTTTACGAAAATGTTTCCCGTGAAACATGAAGCGATAGGTTATGATTCTACCGCCTTCTTTTGTCTAACAACTGAATAGAAACCGCCTGTCTCCAGGTTAAAAGGGTTATATAAGGTTATGGAAATATGGTTTCCCTCATAACCTTGTATAACCCTTTCTCTATGGATTTCTTTGCTGAAGAAATATAAGAAATCTTTGCAACAATAACCCGCCCGAAGGGCTAACCCTTATAAAAAAGTTTCACGTGAAATATAGGACTACGATTTCTCCAACGTCTACCAGCACATACGAGGAACCTGAGAAACTTGAGCAACCTGAGTAACCTATAACTTCTAGGGAAATGAATGCCCAATCCCCCAATACCGTTACATCCTCATTCTATATTTCCATTTGACATTCCACTTTTCTCATGCTAGAATGTGTTCACAACATAGATGAGGAACAGAATCAGATCGAGGAATCTTCTCAGAGAGGTAGTGGATGGTGAAAACTACTGAAGCGAATCGGTCACGTCAGCTGGGAGTCTCTTTTTTGAATAGTTTTGCTATAGAAAAAGCGGTGGGGTCGTTATTCCCCGAAATCGAGTACTTGGACAAGGTGGTACCTCACATGATTTATGTGCCCTGTCGGATATTTTCCGGCCGGGCTTTTTTTGTATTTCTTTTTTGTTTTGGGTTGTTAGTTGTTGGTTGTTAGGATCCAAACAATCAACAACTAACACCAACAACACTGGCTAATCCAGCTAAAAGTGAATTAGCAAGCATCCAATAACTATGTTTCACGGGAAACATGGTGCTAGGGAAATGTACCAAGTGTCACAGGAGAATTCATCGGTATCTACCCCCTTCCTTAGGAAGGGGGGCAGGGGGGATAGGAAGATGAAGAAGAGCTGTTATGCTAGCCGCCAGAAGGGGCGCCTACTTGGAGAGTGACACATGAGACATACCGCTAGAGCGAGCTATCCCCTGGACTTTTCGCTACGCTCAAGTCCTATCCCCTTCCAAAGGAAGGGGATGATTAAGCGATACTATCGCTAGCGTCTATAGGCACATTCGAGGAACCTAAGAACCCTGAGAACCTTGAGCAACCTGAACTTCTAGCGAAATCATCCCTACTCACACAAACCATTGATTACACATATAGGAGGCTTCTATGAAAAGGCAAAATTATCTCATCCCTATCGGTCTCATGCTTTTCGCCCTCTTTTTCGGTGCCGGCAATTTGATATTTCCTATTTTTATGGGACAAAATTCTGGCAGTGAGACCATCCTGGCTATTATTGGATTTCTTTTGACCGGCGTGGGATTTCCTATCCTGGCCGTGGCGGCTATCGGATATTCTGGAAATGATTTGGAAGCACTGACGTCCCGCGTTCATCCAGGGTACGCCATTTTTTACACCGTGGCGCTGTACCTCACCATCGGACCGGCCTTTGCCATTCCTCGTACGGCCACCACATCATTTTCTATTGCCATCGCACCGTTCTTTACAGAATCAATGCAACAAACGGCACTCTGTGGATTTGCGTTTCTCTTTTTCCTTCTGTCTTGGTGGCTGGCGTCCAATCCGTCTAAATTGGTGGCCCGCATTGGGAAATTGATCACCCCGGCCCTTCTTGTATTTCTTGCCATTCTTTTCATTTCTGCCACCATTTCTCCTATCGGCCCGTGGCAAGCCCCCAGGGATTCTTATGCCCCGTCTCTGAAAGCACTGACCCAGGGATTCTTGGATGGATATAACACCATGGATGCGTTAGCGGGCTTTGTTTTCGGCATCATTGTGGTCAATGCGGTCCGTCAGTTCGGTGCAAAAACCAATGAAGAAGTGGCTACCGATACCTTAAAGAGTGGCATCATCGCCGGGTTCTGTCTGGCTGTGATTTATGTATTTCTCGCTTACATCGGTGCCAGCTCTGTCAGTGAAATGGGTATCAAAGACAATGGTGCTGACGTGCTGGTAGCGATTTCTGTCCATTACTTTGGTTCCTACGGTCGCATTCTCATGGGACTCATTGTGCTCCTGGCATGCCTCACCACCAGCGTGGGCCTCATCACCGCTTGCGGCGAATATTTCAATAAACTGCTTCCTGTTCTGAGCTATAAAATGTGGGCCACCCTCTTTTCAGTGATTTCCTTTGTCATCGCTCTGTGCGGCCTCTCTACCATCATCGCAGCGGCGGTGCCGGTTTTGATGTTCCTCTATCCGCTCACCATTTCCCTCATTTTCCTCACCTTTGGAAATAGCCTCTACGGCGGCGCCAGAAGTGTCTATGTCTGTGCCACCCTTCTGACTTTGATCCCCGCCCTCTACGATGGCTGCCATACCGCCGGACTTTCCATGCCTGCCATTGATGCCCTCATGCAAGCGGTTCCCCTCTCTCACTACGGTTTGGGCTGGATCTGCTTCTTCGCCGTCGGTGTGATATTGGGAATGATGGTGAAACAAGTGGGGAAACGGTAGAGACATGTTTCACGGGAAACATGGCGTAAAAGGGTATCCTCTATATACACTTTAATCTAACATCTTTACACCACCGCTTGTCACAAGGTTATTATTGTGCATATATCGTTATTTACACAAATCGTTGATTCCAAAGAAAAAGGGTTATAAAAGGTTATGTGAAAAACCGTCTTCTCATAACCTTCTATAACCCTTTTTAACCTTGTCACTTGCCAATAACAAGAGATGTTTCACAGCAGAAATCTGCAGAATAATAACCTTTGTGTGAAATGTTTCACATGAAACATGACACAAATCAGTTGCAATTATTCCCCTTTCAGCATTTCTTTCCATTCATCGGAATAGTCGCCGCGGTATTCTACCACTTCGGAGAGTGGTTTTCTTGGCATCGGTTTTACTTCTTTGTCGGTGTAGCCGAATGCAATGGCTGCTACCATTTCGCCGCCTTCGCCGAGCCATTCTTTCAGTTCGTCGTAAGCAAAGAATACGTTGCAGGTCCAGAGGCTGCCGATGTGGTGTGCGGTAGCTTCCAGGCACATGTTCTGGATGGCAGCACTGATGGACTGGATGTCTGCCAATTCCATCATGTACTGGTCAGACGGATAGGACTGTCTGTAGTCCATGCCTTTGGTGTTCAGTACAAATACGATCACCGGAGCCTGTTCCAGGACGCGAGCGGTGTAGATCGCAGAAGGAATGAATTTTTCATAGCCTTTACTGAAAATAGCCGTTTCATCGCCCTTGCGGTTTCTCATGATGCCTTCTTTGAGCTTCTTCACCATGGCTTTTCTTTCCTGTCCACGAATGACAATGAATTTCCATGGCTGGGCATTCTTTTCAGACGGAGCCCACATACCAGCTTCCAGGATTTCATCCAAATCTGCCTGGGGAATCGGTTTCTGCAGGAAATGACGGATACTTCTTCTTTTTACAATTTCTTCAATCACTCTAAATTACTCCTCTATATACCAGTTGGCAGTTAGCTTGATACATAATGGCAATGCTATTATTTTAAGGATTTGTGATAGCAGGTATGACTCCATTAGAGATTATAGGTTACTCAGGTTTCAGAGGTTGCTAAGGTCTCTCACGTTTCTCGAATGTGCCAATCAACGCTAGCGCTTTTATCTCATTCGGAGAACCTGAGAAACTTAAGAATCCTGAGCGACCTCTGAAACTTTGCCTCAAAAGAAATCATCCCATATTTCGCTTAACTTAACGGCATTGATAAATAATGGGCCGATTCCAGGATTCTCCCCCTGGAATGGACAAGTGTGTCGCTAACTACCTAAGGGAACACTGATTTAATCAAAGCATCTGAAATTATATGAATTTTTATCCAAAGCTTCGTCAAGGAAATCCTTAAATAGCTCGCTATTCGCGGATTTCCTTTCCTCGCTTTGAATAAAAAATTCAAGAATAATTTCAGATAATGATAAAATCAGTGATTCCCTAAAATCACATAGATGTTATTATATGTAATTTTTGACAAGAAATCAAGAAGAAATATAGACCAGGAGTCAAAAATCAATTAGAAATGAGAAATTAGGAATGCGGAATGATGGAAGGGGCGCACAATTTATAAAGCACCCCAATACCCCTTTTTTATTTTTGATGTGAAAATGGATAGAGATACGTTTCACGTGAAACATGTCTCTATCCATTTTATGTATTCGGCGAGCTATATAAAAAGGAATCTTGCTAATGGATGTTATCAATATAAGAGCAATGCGAGGGCTCGCCGCTACCATTCCTAATTCCTCATTTCTCATTCCTAATTTTATTAATGCTTTCCCCCACGCTTTCCGCGGTGTCCATCAGGTGATTGGCTTTTTCCAGGAGGCGATCCATTTTGTCGGAGTGGTATTCTTCCACAGTCATGCCGTCTTGCAAAGTGCCGGAGGCCACATTGCCTCCGCTGATTTTGATGAAATAATCCCCAATGACCCCTTGGTTATCGATGGTGAACTGGGCGTCTTTAGGAATAGCGATTTCTTTTTTCATAGCCAAATGCACCACTGCTTTGCCATCTTCGATAGAAATTCGCTGCACTTTCCCAGCCGCCACGCCAGCATACATGACCTGATTGCCCACCTTGACCCCCTGTACATTGGTAAAAATGGCCTGCACCTGATAGGTATCATTCCGCAACGCATGAAAAGGATTCCAGAAAAAAGCACCGATCCCCAGAAGAATACAGATTGCCATGGTACACAAACCGACTTTGGCTTCTTTAGACATGATTCTACCTATACCTTTCTCCCCCAAATAGAGCAAACGATACTCAAAGGGTTATGATTCTGCTAATTTCTTTCTTTTAACATAGAGATATTTCCACCATCTGAAAGGTTATTGTTCTACTGATATCTTCCCTCTAACATAGATAAATTGCCGCCAATCAAAAGGTTATATAGGGTTATATAGGGTTATAAAATGCTAATGGCATACCCTTTATACCCTTTTATCCAGCGATAACTTTTCTATGTTAGTAAGAGATAATCCGTAGAATTATAACCCTTTACATAGCGGCTTTTTCTCTATGTTAAGTAAAGGCAATCAGCAGAATAATAACCTTTAGAGTCACGTTTCACGTGAAACATGACGCTATCCATTCTTCTCTTCAAAGAGCCCCTTCCTCAGGAAGGGGCAGGCCCGCTTGCGGGCCGGGGATAGGCCGATGAAGAAGAGTTGTTACACTAGCCGCCATAGCAGGACGCCTACATCACCAGGAGTCTTACTCTCTATATATCGCCAGTGCAAGCTATCCCCCCTGCCCCCCCTTCCAAAGGAAGAGGGTTTCCGCTACCATTTTTCGCTATCATCACATCTCAAAATATAAAAAGGGGCATTGGGGCCCTATATGAATTGTGGGCCCCTTCCGCCACTCCTCACTCCTAATTCCTCACTTCTCACTGCTTTTTCGCCACCGCCCCTACGGCGAGGATAATCAGTGCCATGCCGATCAGTTCCATCGCGCCGAAGGTGAGGCCAAAGATGAAGAAAGCAAAAATGATAGATGACAGCGGTTCCAAAGCCGCAATGATGCTGGCATCAGCCGGGGTGATGAATTTCGTGCTGCCCAGGTAAAGTACGAAGGAGCAAATGGTGCCGAAAATCACCACATAGAGAAACGCAGCGGAAACGGCGGTATCGATGGTGCCGGTGAAAGGGCTTCCCAATGTCACCGGTGCCATCACGAGGCCCGCAATAACCATGCCCCAACCTACTACGAGCGGAGCCCCATATTTCTTGATAATAGAAACAGGCTCGACGGTATATAGCGCACAGGCCACTGCAGCTGCCAAGCCCCAGAAAAGGGCTTTTTCTGAAATGGCCAAAGCGGAAAAATCGCCTTTGGTAGCAATGAGCACCGTACCGATAAAAGCAAAGGCGGTACAAAATATTTCTATCCGCCTGGGCCATCGCTTTTCGGATAGACAATTCCAGAAAATAATCAAAATAGGCATCAAGTATTCCAGCACCGTCGCCGTAGGGGCATTGCTGTACTTGATAGAGGCGAAATAGCCGTACTGGGTGCCCAGCATCCCCAGAGCGCCAAAAATCACAATCAACATTCGATCTTTTTTATCTTGCCAAATACGCCAAATATTTTCTCCCTGCATCATGGTGATTAGAAGCAGCAAAATGCCTGCAGAAAGCAACCGGCAAAACGTCAACCACTCCGGCGCAATACTTCGTTCCACCAACAGATATTGTCCCGCAATCCCACTGGATCCCCAGAGAATGGAACCAATAGCAGCAAACAGAATCCCGCGATTTCGTGTATTCATGATTTTCCCCTCTTGTCTATTTTTCTGACTCGTGTTGTATGAGTGCGTAGTGAGAAGTGCGTAGTGAAGGAGGGGGCGCACAACTTATAAAGCGCCCCATACCCCTTTTATAAAAAATAATTGTCATGGGTTGCTACTTATTTTAGCATAGAGCGAATCAGTTCTGTATTCCCAATTTTATTTTCCCTATGTTTCACGTGAAACATGACGCTATCGGTTTCACACATCCGGCGAGCTATATAAAAAGGAATCTTACCAATGGCATTTAACGACATAAGAGTAATTCGAGGCGCTCGCCGCCACCACTCCTCACTTCTCACTCCTCACTAAAAAAGCCGCTCGCCAGAAATATGTCTGACAAGCGGCTTTTCTCACATAGAGATTATTTCCTATCGCCAAAAATGCGGAGCATGTAGAGGAAGAGGTTGATGAAATCCAGGTACAATGTCAAAGCTCCCATAATGGCCAATTTCTGCCCTTCGTCGGTGGCGCGGGCGTTGTAGGTGTAGGCCAGTTCACGAATTCGTTTCGTGTCATAGGCAGTGAGTCCTACGAAAATCAAAATGCCAGCATAGGCAATGATGGTCTGCAGCAAGGTGTTGTCCATGAACAGGTTCACGATGGTAGCAACGATGAGACCAAAGAGGGCCATGAGGCAAATATTTCCCATCTTGCTCAAATCCGCTTTGGTCACATAGCCATAGACGGACATGACACCGAAAGTGCCGGCAGTGATGAAGAACACGCTGGCAATAGAGGTCATGGTGTACACCACGAAGATGGATGCCATGGTGATCCCATTCAGCACGGAGTACACCAGGAACATGGCAGCCACTTTCTTGAGAGACATGCGCCCCACCGCGGCGGACAGGTGCCATACCAGGGCGATGGTGGCCAGCACCAAACCCCACATACCAAATTTACTGGAAAATACCAGTCCCAAAAGTAGCGGACTTCCCGCTACGGTGTAAGCCGTGAATCCGGTGATCACCAAAGCAATCGCCATCCAGGCATACACATCCCGCATGAGACCCGGCATATTGATAGAAAATACGCTGTCCCGCTCTGCGGTCATTTCATTATTCCAACTCATAAAATCATTCTCCTTTCAATAGGGGAAATACATCCCTCTTCCTGTCTTTATTATATCATATGGGAAATAGGGGGATAGACGATAAGCCCATTTTTCTAACTCAAACTTCCCAACTGTAAAATAGTGATTTCTTCCGACTATATCAGTTGAAAATAATAATTTTAAATACAATAGATCGTATGGGACAGAGTCGCTATTTTATAGGTGGGAAGTTTGAGTTTCTAACAAATCGCTATATAAAAGGTTATTATTCTGCCATGCCCATCTTCCAACAAATCAAATATACCGCTTATCACAAGGTTATCATTCTGCAGATTACGTTTTCATCAAAACAGAATATGCCGCATGTTACAAGGTTAAAAAAGGTTATGTAGGGTTATGAGATTTTCGCTAGTCTCATAACCCTACATAACCCTTTATATTGCGAAATCTTTGAATTGCTAGAATAAAGAATGCAGCAGAATAGTAACCTTTCTCTATTTGTTTCACGTGAAACATTTCACCAATTAAGTCTCGCCAATCATACCTTTTTGTGCTATACTATGAACAGACAACGGATATGATTAAATCCATGAGGTACGAAAAGCCAGGAAGCTGCAACTTCCTGGCTTTTCTAATGCTTTTATACCCGCACTGTGGGTAGGTTGGTTGCTTAGCTAAGTCATCTATTCAACCATTTGCAAATATAATTAGCAATTATACCCGCCGCAATAGACGACAAAAAACTGATTAAATCCATGGGGCACCTCCCTTCTGTTGCCAGAATCGAGGTAAGCAACATGGCTATTATATCATCTAATCCGTCTCGCAACCAAAATGTTTCACGGGAAACATTTTGGTAAAGGTTAGCCCTTCGGGCAGGTTATTATTCTACTGATTTCTTTTTCATCAAAAGAGAATATACCGCCTCCCCCAAGGTTAAAAAGGTTATGTAGGGTTATGAAACTTTCGCTAGTCTCATAACCCTGCATAACCTTCTATAACCTTGCAACATGCGGAATTTTTGATTTGTTAGAATGAAAAATGCAGCAGAATAGTAACCTTTCTCTATTTGTTTCATCTCTCCGGCGAGCTATACAGAAAAGGAATCAGGAAAAATGTATCTATCAGTATAAAAGCAATACAAGGCAGCTCGCCGCCACCATTCCTCACTCCTCATTCCTAATTCCTCATTGTATTTCAGTCTCTCACTTCGATGACTTCTGCTTCGTCTTTTCTTGCCAGCGGGCAGGGGTTGTGGTTCGGATAGCCGAAGGACATAGCCAGGACCATTTCTCCTGGTTCGCCAATCCACTGTTTCAGTTCGTCATAGGCGAAGAAAATATTTCCAATCCACAGGCTACCGATGCCCATCGCCGTAGCCTGGAGAGCCATGTTTTCTGCGGCAGCACCAATGGCCTGCACGTCAGACAGTTCATGAATTTTTTCTGCCGGGGTCCAATGATCCATCAGGGAGCGGCCTTTCGGATTCACTACCATGACAGCAATCGGTGCTTCTCTCATGCATTTCAAAGTGAAACGGGCATTGACGTACAATTCCTTAGTACCAGCCAGGACACCTTCGCCCTGTTCGGACCGTTCGATGCCTTTTTCCATCAGATCCAGCATTTCTTCCTTGCTCTGGCCCTTCACCACAATGAACTTCCAAGGCTGACGGTTCTTTGCCGACGGCGCCCACATGCCGGCACGGAGAATTTCTCTCATATCCACTTTGGAAATGGGATTGCTCTTAAAGAAACGGACACTTCTTCTTTTATACACCAAGTTGTTTGCAGTAATACTCATGGGATTCATCCTTTCTATCATTGGTTAACAGTTTATGGTTGACAGTTAACAGTTTATGGTTTCACACTTTTCTTATTATACTCTTTTCTATTATATAAAGGAAACTGGGAAAAGGGTATTTTTCTGCAGATTCCACCTTCCTCACACGAAAAGTTTACCGCCTGTGTCCAGGTTATAAAGGGTTATAAAAGGCTTATGTCATAACCGTTTATAACCTTTTAACCAGCGATGTACTTTCCATGTCAAGAAAAAGAAATGAACAGAATCATAACCTGCCCGAAGGGCTAACCTTTACCACAATGTTTCACGTGAAACATGAAAAAAGCGAGAACGGGAATCCAGAACCTTTAAGGAAACGCTGATTTAATCAGTGTTTCCTTAAATCCATTTGCTTTTTTCATACCAATTCACTACACTAAGAGTCACAGAAAGCACAGTTGCTGCGTTAAGTCCAGCAAAATGATACTGCTAACGTCTACAGGCACAATCGAGAAACCTGAGAACCTTGAGAACCCTTAGAACCCTGAGCCACCTGTAACTTCCAACGGCATCATGACTATTAATGCCAATCCTTAACCCAGCAACACAATCAACGAAAGGACGTGATACTATGCCGCTCGTTGCAGCAGGATTATTTCCCCATCCGCCGGTGATGATACCGGAAATCGACGGAGAGGATTCATCAAAAGTCAGGAAAACCATAGAGACCGTCAAGACCGCCATGGAGCAGATCGTTGCAGAAAAGCCCGATACAGTGGTGGTGATGTCCCCACATAATTTGTGTTTTTCCGATGGACCATCACTGCTGATGGCGGAAGAATTATGTGGTAACATGGGAGCCTTTGGTCATCCTGATCTCTCTATGGCGCTACCAGTAGACCAGGAGCTAGGGACCCTCATCAGCCAAAAAGCGGCTCCGCTATATCATTGGCACCAGGTAGACAAAGCAGAAGCCGCCCGCTATAAAAAGCCTCTCCAAATCGATTGGGGCAGTTTCGTCCCTCTCTACTATCTCCTGCAAGCAGGATTTCAAGGAAAATTGGTTTTGCTGACTCCCGATAGTACAAAAGGAGAAGCTTCCTATGCCCTAGGTGCGATTGTGAGCTATGCCACCCAGAAATTGAATCGTCGAGTGGCCCTCATTGCCACTGGTGATTTATCTCATAAATTGACCCCCGATGCGCCCCACGGCTATAGCCCCAAAGGAAATGACTTTGATGAAATCATTGTGAATGCATTGTCCCATCGAAATAAAGAATCCCTGGACCAGCTCTCCTCTTCGCTTTTACAGGAAATCGACACCTGCGGGTTACCTTCAGTGTATTTCCTTCTGGGTGCTTTAGGAAATACGCCGACTAAGCAGCCGCTGCTGTCCCATGAAGGTCCCTTTGGCGTGGGCTATGGTGTAGCGCTCTATGTACCAGAAGGCCTGGTGCCCAAAGAAGAGCCGATCCCTTCTCCCTACGTAGCCCTAGCCAGAGACGCCATCGAACATTATATTCGTACCGGCCGTTTCCTTCGTGTCCCCCAAGAGCTACCGCCCGATCTGCGCCGCCCCGGGGCCGTGCGAATTACACTGCGCGAATTTGGTGCCATTCGCGGATACGCATACACCGTTCATCCCCAATACCACAGCTTGGCAGAAGAAATCATTCACGTCGCCAAAGCTGCTGCCACAGAAAATCCACCCCATCCCCCTGTCACCGCTTCTGAATTGGAAGATTTGGATATTGAAGTAGAAACTACAGGGTTCTCAGACCCCAATTAAGGTTTGAGGCAATTGGTATGATTCTGTTAGAGATTACAGGTTACTCAGGATACTCAGGTTACTCAGGATACTCAGGATACTCAGATTGCTTACGTTTCTCGAACATGCCAATAAACGCTAATGGTATCATCATATTCGGAGAACCTGAGCATCCTGAGTAACCTGACCTCATTAAAAATGTTTCACGTGAAACAATATCTAAAGGTTATTATTCTACTGCATTGTATTTCTAACATGGAAGAATACCGGTGAGTGAAAGGGTTATAAAGGTTATAAAAGGTTACATAAAAACGGTATTCCCATAACCATATATACCCTTTATACCCTTGTCACCTGCGGTCGTGGAAAATGTTTCACAAAAGAAATTGGTAAAATAATAACCTTAACAACTATCGTTTCCTATGAAGCACGACGATTATCAAAAAGGAGCAATATCATGTTGAAAAAATTGGAAAAGAAAATCCTTGAACACGCCAATGGTGGCAAAGGCCATCTGATTTTAGAACCTATCGCCACCCCGGACACCCTGCCTGCTATGGGTGACCACTGCCGTCTTTACGTAAAAGCCACCCTGGAAAAAGGCTGCTCCATGGGCGTCCACCAGCACCAGGGCGATGGTGAAATTTACTACATCCTCTCCGGCAAAGGCCTGTATACCGACAACGACACCACCTACGAAATGGGCCCCGGCGATGCAGCCTTCTGCAAAAACGGCGACCGCCACGGCATCGAAAACATCGGTGACGAAGATCTGGTATTTATGGGACTCATTATTTATGATAAATAAGATGATGGTTCCGCTAGAGTCATGTTTCACGGGAAACAGACGCTAAAGGGTTATACTCTGAGATTTCGTTTTTATCACATGGCAAGAAACGGATTACCTCAAGGTTATAAAGGTTATAAAAGGTTATTGTTTACCGCAGGAAGCACATAACCTTTTCTATTTTCTTATGCAACGAAAGTGTCTCCATCCAAATTCACAAATGTATACCCCGCCCGTAGGGCTAACCTTTTTTAACCGTTTCCCGTGAACCATGACTCTATCATTCTACGCAAAAAAGTCTCGCAAACATCAATTGACATTTGCGAGATCTTTCTATATCATACTATCGGGTACTACGTAAACGGTAGGCGGCCAATTCTAGCCCCTGAAAGGGTAATGCTGTTAAGTTAAGGATTTGCGTTAGTAGGTATGATTCCACTAGTAGTGACAGGTTACTCAAGTTTCTAAGGCTTCTCAGGTTGCTCAGGTTCTCCGAATGTGCCGATAGACGCTAGCGTCATTAGCTCATTCGAGAAACGTGAGAAACCTAAGTAGCCTGAGAAACCTGAGTAACCTTGCATCAGCAGAAATCACCGCATATTTCGCTTAACTTAACAGCATTGCCTGAAAGGGGGCTTTATATATGAATATGAACAAGTATGATTTTTTTATATTTCTTGTCTTGCTTCTTGCGCTTGTATTAGCGATTCGTATATAAATGAAAAAATCCGCCTGTAGCCTCAGAAACTTAGGTGGATTTTTTCAACTTTTTGTGTCTCGGGGCTGACCGCTTATCGGTAGTACCCTTTTCTATCCATATTATAGCAAAGGATACCATGAAGAGCAAGATATGATAAAAAATGTGTAAGTGTCAAGTTTTTCTCGGTAAAATATTTGACCTCCGATAGTTACTGGTTTCATGGCATAGTCTTTCTCAGCAAAACTGTATAGCATGAGCTAGACAGGCCAGAGGGCTTGTAGATGCTCCATAGCATCCAATTCGTCCCTCTAAGCAACCAGGGCGGTAATTTCGTTGTTTACGCTTTTGGGCTGCCGTTATATGACTTGTCTCTGTAGCCTTTATGGCCTCTCTCATAGCGGTGTTAAATGCTCGGTCCTTCTTCTTATAGTTCCTTCCATTTGCTTTGTATAGCAGTGCTTTATTCAGCTCTTCATTTTTTTGTGCAGTCAGTACCGCAACCATGTTTTCCAGTCCCTTATGTGACCAAACACGGCCTTGACGCTTTAATCGATAGCTGTAGCTTCTGTGATTCGTTTCTGCTGTCCCTAAGTGGATATTTGTCTTTATTCCTCTTTGCTTTATCGTAGGCAGGTATATGGCATTTCGCTTCAAATAGGCTCTTAGCTTTTCTACCGCCTCCATATCTTTATTCGTTTGCGCCTGAGATGCTGCTGTGTCCATCCATGTGTCGATATATTTAGTAATGTCCTTCTGTGTATTGCATTCTTTTATAACATACTCCACCAAGCGTTTATCGCAGAAACTAAGCCGTTCCCTTATCTTTTTGTTTACATGAAAGCGGTCTCTGAAATGCAGATGGATCTTGCAGCCTTCTGTCATCTGCTCAAAGTCGCTAACTTGATATCCGGCTCCTCCATCCCCATTGGATAATATGGTTAATTCACTGAGCTTATAGTGGTTATTCAGGTATTCTTTTACACGCAGTACAAGTTCTTGCCGATTCATTCCTGTAAAGCAGTATCGTCCTTCCAGTTTTGTTCGGTTTCCATTCTTTCTTACTCCTGTATAGATCTGAATGCGATGCAGTTCTTCTTTTTTACCGCCGTCCTTGCCTTTTAAAATGATTCCATCGCCTTCAATAGCTAGTATTCCTTCAGGAACGGGTTCCTTGATGGATACTTTTTCTTCGGCTTTAGCTTTCTCATAGGCCGTTGCTTTCTGTCCTGCATAGTTCTTTAATGCCACCACGGTCTGATGGGATGCACTGATATGGGTTAGGTCTTGAAAGATTTTCTCTGTATTACGGGATGTGGTAGTGGCCATTACTTTTACGATGTTTTCAATAACTGCCAAGCTGTAATGCTTTCCCGATTCAAAGCCCATTTTGTGATCTAAGGGGTAGAAGCTCTTTTTACCTTTGGCTTCCAATAGCCTTCTGCTATAGGTCAATTCTCCCCACAGACAGTAAATGGTGCGTTCATCTCGACGGCTGATGCGGTAGCCTTTGTTCTTATATTCATTTCTGTAGAGTTCTTTATCTATGATCTCCAGTGCGTCTTTGACTAGTGTATTGAGAAGCTTTAAGCCAAAAGAAAATAGTTTCTTTTCAGCCTCAATCGAATCCTTTGAGGCTTTGATTATTTGAATTACTTGATTAGAGAGGAATTCTGTTGATAATTCGGCATTTTCTGTTAAAATAGTCATAGGGAAGAGTCCTTTCTTTGTTTTTTTGCGTATGAAAATTATAACATTTTCAGTCAAAGGGGGCTCTTCCTTTTTGATTGCATTTCAAGAAAATGTCCCTGGTTTCTCTTACCGAGTAAAATTTTACACTAAGAAAAAATGTTTCACGGGAAACAGAATCTAAGGGTTAGCCCTACGGGCGGGTTATCATTGCAGACGTCTACAGTGTCACTTTGTATAAAAACGACTTATTGCAAGGTTATAAAAGGTTATTGTTTACCGCAGGAAGCACATAACCTTTTATAACCTTTTCTATTTTCTTATACACCGAAAGTGTCTCTATCCAAATTCACAGATATATACCCTGCCCGAAGGGCTACCCTTTTACGTCAATGTTTCACGTGAAACATGCCTCTATCAGATTCACCGTTATCCCCCTATCTCAAAAAATCATAAATTTCCCTATGGTTATGACTATTTAGAAATAAACAATCTCTTTTATCCGTGTTATAATGTAAGAACACCTATATAGTTGAACCGATTGGGAAAATGAGTAGCTAAGAATTAAGACCAGGGATTAGCAAATATTTCCATCTCGAATCCCCGTCCCAATACGATTAAGTTAAGTGAAACATGAGATGATTTCTTTTGCAACAAAGTTTCTCAGGTTGCTCAGGATTCTTAGGTTTCTCAGGTTCCCCGAATGAGATGATAACGCTAGCGTTTATTGCACAGTCGAGAAACATGAGAAACCTTAGCAACTTGAGAAACTTGAGTAACCTATAACCTCTACCGGAATCATGCCTACTAACGCAAATCCTTAACTTAAAAACATTATCCCAATTCCCATGCTTTCCTAAAAGGAGGAGTCCCTATGGCATTAAAAGAATTTGAATTTGGTTTTGGTAAATCCACACAGAAAGTCATGCTCCCGGAAGAACATATTTCCGATGTATTGGAAGGAAATTCGACTCCTGCTTGTGATGTCAAAGAAGCAACCTTGGAATGTATGCGTCATCCGATCGGCTCCAAAGCGCTCACAGAAATCGTTTCCAAAGGCGATAAGGTCTGCATCGTATGTGCCGATGTGACCCGTATCTGGAACCACTCTGACCAGTTCGTCATTCATATCGTCAACGAGCTGAATCTGGCAGGCATCCCTGATGATGATATCTGCATTCTCTTCGCCCAGGGCACCCACAGAGAACAGACCCCGGCAGAAGATATCGCTGTCGTCGGTGAAGAACTGACCAAACGTGTCAAACTGTATCAGCACCATTGCCAGAACAAAGACGAATTGGTTCACATCGGTGACACCTCCCGCGGCACCCCGGTATGGATTAACAAACACGCTGTAGAAGCCGACAAAGTCATCGTTGTGGATGGCATCACCACCCACCTCTTCGCTGGTTACGGCGGCGGCCGCAAACTGATTCTGCCAGGCGTAGCTGGTGACGACACCATTCAGATCAACCACTGCCATGCCCTGGGCGAAAAATTCGGCAGCGGCATCAACCCGCACACCCGCTCCACCCTGTTGGACGGCAACCCCGTTTCCGACGACATGCAGGAAGCATCCGACATGATTAAACCGTGCTTCTTGGTTCATTCCATCATCAATGCAGAAGGAAAAATCTGCAACATGGTTGGCGGCGATCCTTACGAAGCATGGCTGGAAGGAACCAAACTGGTTTATAAGATCCAGAAAGTTCCATTCACCGAAGAAGCAGACGTATCCTTCGCTTGTGCTGGCGGCTATCCGAAAGACGTTTCCCTCTACCAGGGCTGCAAATGCTACGACCCCTCTGACGTAGTCACCAAAGATGGCGGCATCATCATCGCCATCATGGAAGCCAGCGATATTTGGGAACCGGCCGCTTACCTGGGCAGCTTCAAGTACGATACCGAAGAAGAAATGGAAAAAGCCCTCCGCGAACACTTCACCATTCCATTCTTCGTAGCATTCAACCTGTTCTGCATGACCCACAAATACACCATTTACCTGGTCACCAAGCCAGAAAACTTTGAAGCTATCAAACGGACCAACCAGATTCCGGTCGCAACTGTAGAAGAAGCATGGAAACTGGCCCAGGCCCAGTTGGAAAAAGAAGGCAAGAAAGATTACAAGATCGCCGTCATGGCCCACTGCGCTTCTATCGTTCCATACAAAAAATAAATATTTCATACTGTATTTAAAAGCTGCATACCTCATAGGAGGCGTGCAGCTTTTTTAGAAATAAGGTTATGGCTTCCTGTTTTCGCTGGAGCCATGTTTCACGTGAAACGTGGTATTAAAGGTTATTACTCTGCTGATTTCTTCTGTGAAACATTTTTTGCTATCGCAAGCAGCAAGGTTAAAAAGGTTATAGAAGGTTATGTGAAAACGGTAACCTCATAACCCTCCATAACCCTTTTAACCCTGTCACTGGCCCATACCATTCTATGTTAGAAATAGAAATCAGCAGAATAATAACCCATATTGTCATGTTTCACGTGAAACACGAGGATATCTGCTTCTCTCTAAAATATAAAAAAGGGGTATTGGGGCGCTTCCAAATTTTGTGCGCCCCTTCCGCCACTTCTAACTTCTCACTGCCTTTCATGTTTCCCGTGAAACAAGCCTCATTCCATATAAGGAGAAAAATTATGACCATCATCCGTGACCTCATCATCTTCTATCGCGTAGGCGATAAGAAAACCTACCAGATGTGCTACCACTTGAAAGATACTAACAAGCCCATCGACAAAGTCAAAATCCGCCAGGCTGCCCGCATGATCATCCCCGTCCTGTCCCAACGCTTCCAGGGACAAAAAGTCACTATCCAGAGAATGTTTCTGAGAACACAGACAAGTGAGCCGCTTAAATAGTGAGGAGTGAGGAATTAGGAGTGAGGAGTGGTGGCGGTGAGCCGCCCCATATTGCTCTTATACCTATTTCTCAAGTCCGTAGACTCCTTTTCTATATGGCTCACCAAAAGAAATACGGAAAGAGTCATGTTTCCCGAAAAACATGGTTGTGAAGGTCATTATTCTGCTAATTTCTTTGGCGAAATATTTCCAGTTATCGCAAGCGACAGGGTTATAAAGGGTTATAAAAAGGTTATGCGAAAACGGTAGCCACATAACCTTTTATAACCCTTTTAACCTTGTCACTTACCGTCACTACTCTATGTTAGAAATAGAAATCAGCAGAATAATAACCCATATTGTCATGTTTCACGTGAAACATGACTCTTTTTATATAGAAAATTGCGGCGCTATATGAATTGATGCGCCACCACCACCACTCCTCACTCCTCATTCCTCACTCCTAACTGTTTTTTATTGACAGAATCCCAATTTCTGACTATAGTTAAATGGTACTAACTAAGTGACTCGTGACTGGTAGCTAGTGACTGGTACAGGACCATATTTACTTCGGCCAACAGCCAACTGCTAACTGCCTACTAAAAGGAGGGGTGCGGCTATGATACAAGCATACAAACACAACGAAAATCACATATTGATGAGTGTACCCCTGGAACAACTGGAAAAAGGCTCCTGGATCAATGCGGCCGCGCCCACAGAAGAAGAACTGGTGCATCTCAACGAACTGACCGGTATCCCGGTGGATTCCCTGCAGACCGCACTGGATAGAGAAGAACGGTCCCACGTGGAATTGGAAGATGATTACATTTTTGTGGTTGTCAATACCCCAGTGGTATTGGAAACTGACGCCTACGATGCGTTGCCGCTAGGTATCTTCATCACCCGGCAATATTTCATCACTGTCTGCCTGGAAACCAATACGGTGATTCAGAAATTCCTGAACAATTCCTTCAATTCTTTCCACACCTACAAGAAGACCCGGTTCCTATTTCAAATTCTGTCCCAGGCCTCTTCTTCCTTCCTGTATTTCCTGCAGCAAATTTACAAACAAACCGACGTCATCGAGACCCGGGTCCGGAAATCGTTGCAGAACAAAGAACTGTTCCGCATGCTGGAACTCCAAAAATCTCTGACCTACTTCAACTTCGCCTTGCACGCCAACGAAAACGTGATGGAACGGCTCATGCGTCTCAGAAATAGCCCGCTCCACTCGCTGCTCAAAATGTACGAAGAAGACGAAGACCTTCTGGAAGACGTAATCATCGAAAATAAGCAGGCATTGGAAATGGCGGAAATCTATACCAACATTCTGATGTCCATGATGGACTCCTTCTCCTCCATTATTTCCAACCGACTGTCCCAAATCATGAAATTCCTCACCTCGGTCACCATTATCCTGGCAATCCCCACCTTGATCTATAGCCTGTGGGGCATCAACGTCCCGGTCCCCTTCGCCGAATCCCCCTTCGGCTTCGTCTCCGTCATCCTCATCGGTATCCTCTTAACCCTCATTGTGACATTCATTCTGTGGAAGAAGAATATGCTATAAAAGGCAGTGAGAAATGAGCAGTTAGAAGTGAGAAGTGGTATTAGTCCCATAACGGATTGTCGTACCGTTAGCATTTTATCTCGCTAGAGCTGCCCCCTCAGCCTTCGGCAGCTCCCCCGACAGGGGAGCCGAGACAGCGGTGTAAACTCACTTAGGGGCGCACAACTTATAAAGCGCCCCAATACCCCTTTTTATATTTTTGAAACACAAAACAGCTAGAATCACATTTTTTTAGATATGAGTCTAGCTGTTTTTATTTTGGCGAGCTATATAAAAAAAGGACCCCTGCCAAATGACCGAAACGTTATAAGAGCAATTCGAGGCAGCTCGCCGCCTTCACTTCTAACTTCTCACTACTCACTTCTAACTGCCTTTTATGTTTCACGTGAAACATTGGATAAAAGGGTATTATTTACGGATTTCCTTTCCTCTCAATCTGCTTTAGCCCACTACAAAAAAAGGTTATACTCTATGATCTCACTTTCCAACATAGCAAGAAGCCAAAAGAGACAAGGTTATAAAAGGTTATGTCATGGACGTTTCATGTATAACCTTTTATAACCTTGTCTCTTTGTAACTATTACCATATGGAAATAGCCAATTCACAGAGTATACCCCTAGTCGCAAACATTTTCAGCAAAAATGCCTCTACAGTCATCAGCACAATAATAACCTTTTATGTATCGTTTCACGTGAAACATAACTCTAGCGGACTTGAAACCTAATCCCTATAATCCCAATCACCAGTCACCAGTCACCAGTCACCAAATCAGTATAATGCGGCACTTTATACGTTGTGTGCCGCACCACCATTCCTCATTCCTAATTCCTCATTTCTAATTGCTTTTCAAATACGGTACAATCGCACTTCCATGGGGAATGATATTGATAGAGTAATCGGTCTTTCCTTCTTTTTCCAGCTGTTTCTGTGCAAGCTGCCATGCTTCTTCTACAGTTGCCACAGGAATCTGGTGGGTCTTTTCTCGAAGAATGTCAAAATTCTCCGGTTTGGTTACAATGTACACCGTATGGGTCAGAGCGGTATTCAGATTTTCAAAAGCCACAAAGAACGGAATGGTGAAGCAATCGCGAAGGCCTTTTTCCATTTCTGTCATATCTTTATACTTGAAACTGCCCAGGTATGCCGCCGGTTCCATGATGTCTTCCGCTTCAATCATGGTAATAATAATGCCACCTTTTTTCGTCGCAATTTCCGCAGTGGCATAGCACTTAGTGCCCTGGTACAGATTCGTATCCTTCGGATAACCGCCGGCGGACACGATGGTCACGTCTGCTTCCTGCTTCATAGGCACCTTCTGCATGCGATAGGTTTCCTTGGTGCCTTCCAGCCATGCTTTGTAAGGGTCGCCGCCCACCATGGAAGAAATATTTCCTTCTTCGTTAATGATGGAATGAACCAAGAAACACGGATGTACCATGTCGCAGGCTTCCTGCATATCTTCGGACACCGGATTGCCTTCAATCTTCAAAAGTTTGGCATCTGGGTTGAGACCACTGCCCAGCGCATCCCCCAAGGCATGGCAATGGTTCTGCTGCACCGTTTCAAATCCAGCCACGCCAGGCAGAATGAGCTTGCGGCCGCCACCAAAACCAGCCATATCATGGGTAGATACCGCATTGATCAAAATGACCTTATCCGCCTCTGCCACGCGGGTATCAATCCACACATCAGTGCCACGGGTGGTGGTACCCATGAAAGTCAACATGGATTTATCTGTAGAAATATGCTGATACATCTTGATACGACGAGCCACTTCTTCGCCTACGCAAGTCACATTTTCCTCATCGGTATGGGGCCGATGGGTACCCTGAGCAAATACGATGTAAATATCATCATCTGGAATCCCCGCCAAATTGAGTTCATTCACCACATGAACCGTAAACTCCGACGCCCGGTTCCAAGCACGGGTGATATCTGCCACCACCAAACAAACCTTGTCGCCCTTCTTCACCGTTTCAGCTAAAGGTTTGCAACCAATCGGATGACGCATGCAAGCCAAAGTGGCTTCCTTCACGTCACAAGCAGCGGTAGGCACCCCTTCCAATACATCAGAAATATGTTCCTCCGGCAACATCACAGACTGTGTGCCCCGGCCATAGGCCAATTTGAATTCTTTAAGAGACATGGGATATTTCCTCCTTGTGTTTCACGATAAGTTATTCTCATTTATTATACTATAAAAATGCGGGAAAAGGTTATTATTCTGCTGATCCCGGTAGAGTCTTGCTTTACCAGTCCTCTTACATCAAGGTTATAAACTCTATGCTATCGCTAGTGTCATGTTTCACAAAGGAAAAGAGTCAAGGTTATGAAGGGTTATGCTTGTACCGCTATAGTCATGTTTCACGTGAAACATGAAACTAAAAGGTTACCATTCTGCTGATTTCGATGGTATCTTGATTTACTCATCCGCCTGCTTCAAGGTTATAACTCCATACTCTCGCTAGTTTTATTTAAGCACAAAAAGAAAGAGCCAGGGTTATAAAAGGTTATATCATTAGCGATGCATAACCTTTTATAACCTTGTCTCTTTTTACATATCCACTATGTGAAACATTGGAAATCAAAGAATATAACCCTGACTCCGGCGAACAGGCCTATCAAGCCTCCACAGAAATCAGCACAACAATAACCCTTTCTCCCACGTTTCACGTGAAACACGGCAATAAAAGTTATCCCCTGCTAATGGCATAACCTTTCATAACCTTGTCTCTTTTGCATATCCACTATGTGAAACAAAGGAAATCACAAAGTATAACCTGCCCGAAGGGCTAACCTTTATTTCCGTTTCACGTGAAACATGACTCCAGCGAGTTCCAGAATCCTAATCCCTAGTCGCCAGTCACCAATTAACGATACAGCACATCCAGCACCGATTTCACTTCTTCTGCTGTCAGCTGCCCCGGCGCACTGGCTTCTTTGCCGGCTGCAAAGGTCAAAGGTGCTCCCAAAGTATTTCCAGCCAAACGAGTGAGCTGTCCCACTTCGCCCATGCCGATAGTGATGATCGGTGTATCCGGATAGACTTCGCCCACCCGTGCGGCAGCGGAGAGAAGAGCAGCGGTGTCTTTTGGCGTCTTTGGCATCACCGCAATTTTCAAAATATCTGCTTTGAGGGATTTCATATTTTCCAGCGTATCAATCAATTCGGTTTCACTCATAGCCCGTTTGAACTTGTGATAACTCATGAGCACCGTCAGCCCCTGGGCTTTGGCCTGGCGAATCAAAACCTTCGTATCCATCAGTTCATGGCCGTATTCCACATCCAAAATATCCGCCCAATGGGAATTCATAATCAAAGACAGCAGGGAAATATATTCTCCTCCCGGCGTCTTATGGGCGCCGCCCTGGCTCTTGGTGCGAACCGTAGTCAAAAGCGGCGTTTCCGGGAAATACTTACGAATGATGGTATACGCCTTTTCTAAATCCGTGGTGAGCTGAATGCCTTCCATGTTCAGCAAATAATCCACCCGCCATTCCAGCATATCCAGTGGGCAATCCTGCAAAGAAGCACATTCCTTATCCAATGCGTCCAAAGAATCAGATACCAGGGGTACACAAATCTTCGGACGACCGCTGCCTAATTGCATATTTTTGATAGTAATCATTTTTCATGTCTCCTTTCAGTATAATGAGGAGTTAGGAATGAGGAGTGAGGAGTGAAGGCGGCGAGCACATCGAATTACTCTTATATGGATAATTTCGTATATGTCCGAGTCCGTTTCTATAAGCTCGCCGATGTATGTTTCACGTGAAACATTATAAAAAGGGGTATTGGGGCGCTTTATAAGTTGTGCGCCCCTTCCACCACTCCTCACTCCTAATTCCTCACTCCTAACTGCCGATCTGCTTTATTCAATACCTCGCACCCATCTTCCGTGACCAGTACCAAGTCCTCAATGCGGACGCCGAATTGGCCCGGCAAATAGACACCTGGTTCGATGGAAAAAATCATCCCCGGCTTGGCAATGAGATCGGAAGTAGAAGACACCTCTCCTGCTTCGTGTTCCCGGATGCCAATGAAATGGCCCAGGCGATGGGTGAAATATTTCCCATACCCGGCCTTTGCGATATGATTTCGTGCCGCTTGATCCAAATCTTTCAACGCCACTCCCGGACGTACCATGGATTCCGCCAATCGCCCCGCTTCTTCCACAATCTGGTACACCTTTCGTTCCTCTTCCGTAGGTTCGCCCACAAAATAAGTCCGTGTCATATCGCTGCAATAGTGATTTTTCTTGCAGCCTATATCAAGAAGCACCACATCCCGTTCCTGAAGCATGGTATCATCGGGCATATGATGGGGATCCGCCCCATGGGCACCGAAAGAAACGATAGGCGGGAACGAAAATCCTTCTGCCCCTTCTTCCTTATAGACAGAAAGTAACTGATCCGCACATTCCCTTTCCGTCATGCCCACCTGAATCCACGCCTGCATCCGCGCCATAGCCCGGTCATTGATACGAGACGCTTCCCGCATAACTTCTATTTCCTCTGCGTCCTTACAAGATCGCACCACATCGATGCACGGAGAACCATTAACAAAGGAAATATCCTTCCGCTTCTCTTGCAACGCCAACAGAAATTCCGCCGCCCAAGCCCGATCCACGCCGCAAACGCCAGCCAGCAAGGAATTAGCCAAAAGAGAAATGCCATCTTCTCCGTCAGCAAAAGAAATATCTGAAATGTCCCCGGTCTTATGGTACAACGGAAAGAGTTGATTCCGAATCCAGAAAACCGTTTCCGGCTGAATCACCAACACAGTCAACCGCTCTCCCGAATGGATTTCTTCTCCCGTCAAATACCATAGGGCCGCCGAATCAGACACCACCAGCTGTGATATACCGACCTGCTCCATTTCCTTCCGTACCCTATCGATACGATGCATTCGTAATCCTTCCATCCACACCCCTCCTTTGCGTCTTATTATATATAAATGGGAAGAATTTTAAAAGATGATTTTGAAATTTTGGTGACTGGTGACTGGTAGCTAGTAGCTAGGGATTAAAAACCACTCACGTCATGTTTCACGTGAAACAATGGGTATAAAGGTTATAGTTCTGCCAATTTCTTTTGTGAAACATTTCCACCTACCACAAGTGACAAGGTTAAAAAGGTTATAAAAGGTTATGGAAATCCTGTTTTCACATAACCTTTTATAATCTTTTTTCTGTCAGAACAAGTTTGCAGTTAGCAGTAGGCAGTATAATCAGCAAACTGCTAACTGCTAACCAATCATGTTTCACGTGAAACATGCCTCTTACAGTTACCAGCAATTGATTCCTATCCCATAATAATTTTGCCAATCTCTCACCTCTCATGCTATAATAATGTTGTACGCGTTTGTAGCTCAGCTGGATAGAGCAGCGGTTTCCTAAACCGTGTGTCGGGGGTTCAAATCCCCCCAAGCGCACCACGATTTTATCGGCACTTTCGAGATCTCTCGAAAGTGCTTTTTCTTTACAGGTGCACTATTTAGCGCACTATAAAAATATTTCACGTGAAACATGACATCCATAGCGGTTATCCAAATCCTCATTTACTTTCCCTCTATCCTAAAATAACCCTTTTGTATTATACTTAAGGATGGAAAAATATAAAAACAGTTAGCAGTAGGCAGTTAGCAGTTTTTACTGCCTACTGCTAACCGCTAACTGCCTACTAACCACGAAAGGAGGGAAACCACCATGGCACTATCCATCAAAGACATTTTGCTTTTGGACTATTTTGACGGAAAGCCGCTGCACCACAAGGTGCCGCCTTACAAATACAATATTTACGGCGAAGACGCCAACAGCCGCATCGACACACTGATGGACGAAGGCTGGATCCGTTCCAGCAAGCCACAGGAAACGGTTTCTCTCCTGCCCGATAAAGCGTTGTCGGATTTCCTGGCCCGTTACGACCTATCCGGCGAAGGGACTCACGCAGAGCTAGTGGGACGGGTCATTGCGAAAATTCCAGAAAAGGACTACGCCCACGGAGTGCCGAAAATTTATGTGCTCACCAAGGAAGGACAAGCGGAAATCGGACATCACATGGCCTATGTGCTGAACGTACGTGAAAACTATGGCCTCACAGAAGGGGAAATTGGGGAATCCCAAAATGCCCTGGCGGCCCGCGGTGAATCGTACACCGCCCGGGCCATTCTGTACCGGGCTTTCCAGCAAAAAATCGCCATTTACACCATGGCTGGCGAATGGTCGAAGCTCCGCAATATGTACTACACAGTAGCCAATTTCTACATTCGCATCAAACACAACGATTACGCCCTGCCCTACTTGTACCTGGTTTTCTTCATGGATATGTCCGGCATGGGAAATAAAAACAACCTGGTGCCTTACGAAAATCTATTTCCGACCCAAAAGGGCATGATTCTTCTCATGGATGAACTGCGAAAAGAACTTCATATGACCATGGACGATGTGAAAGGGTCTTTCCTCTCCTCCATCGCTCGCATGGCTCCGTCTCTTCCGTTCTCCTATTTCTCGCCTCAAGTGATGGCCTCCATGCTGCTGGAACGACTGCGAGGCATCGATTTCAATGGCACGAAATACATTTGTGATAAAAACGTGCCTGATCCCTCGTCCAAAGCATACCACTACGTGCCTTATGGACGAAGCGAAGCCCGCCCGCGCCATCCAAGAGCCGCTGCGGTAAAGCCGAAAATCATGGCCCCGCCGGTTCTCCGCATGCCCACCTTCACCGCACCGCCACCCTTCCGCCCCAGCGAAGGAGCCTTCCCGAAATCCACCACACCGGTACAGCCCAAACCAGTGGCTAAAGAAACCGTAAAAGAAGAGAAAAAGAAATTAGGACTCTTTGCAAAACTGAAAAAGTTATTTTAAAAAGACACCACTGTTTCTAGTAGTGTCTTTTTCCTTTTACCACATGTATGAAAAGGGTAGCCCTTCGGGCAGGGTATGCTCTATGATTCCAATAGTTTCACATACCATATATTCGGATAGAGAAAAGGGTATAAAAGGTTATGGGATTACCTGTATTCTCATCATCCTTCATAACTTTTTAGCCAATGTTTCACGTGAAACATGTCTACAAATATTAGACCATCCACGATAGATCACTATAAACATACTAATAGACACTGCCGTTATCATCACTACGTCATTTCGACCGGTCGTATTTGTACATGATGATTCAAAAGTAATGAAACTGGATGTGTAGAAGAGTCCTCGTCATCCCGAGCGTAGTCGAGGGACTCAAAGCATTAGCGGGAAGGGCTAGATGACACATATCATGGCAGCTCGCTAGAGCTGCTCTTCTCGCTTTGCTCGAAGTGTCGTCTCACCGTTGTGATTTGATTCCGTAAGCCCTTACCGCTGTTGCTGCAAGATTTCTCCACTCAGATGCACATCGTATTTCATAGCTTCCTTGGCATTAAGCATGAATACGACCGGTCGAAATGACGATAGAGATGCTATCGCTATTTTTCATACAGAAAAAAATGTTTCACGTGAAACATGACTATATCTGTTTCACATTTTCGGCGAGCTATATAAAAAGGAATCTTGCTATTGAAATCCAATCGGTATAAGAGCAAGGCGACGTGCTCGCCGCCTCCACTCCTCACTCCTCATTCCTAACTCCTCACTGTTTTCTCTACTTCCCAAACTTCTTCTCATAAGCCATCCGCACGGCATCTTCTCGACTCGCCCCTTCTGCCATGGCTTTTTGGATTTCTTTTTCCATGGCTTCGTATTCTTTCGGAATCACTTTGGTGAACCGCGGCGCGTAGGCGTTCCAACGGGCTAGGATGGCTTCGGCTTTGCGGCTATGGGTGACCAGGTAGTGGGTTTCGATGAGATGACGCAGTGTTTCTCTTTCCGGTTCTTCTTCAATGACAGTCAGATGAATCAGTTCGGTGTTGCACCGTTTTTCATCCAGATCCAGTACGTAGGCCACGCCGCCGGACATGCCTGCGCCGAAGTTCTTTCCGGTTTCGCCCAGAATGACTACGGTTCCAGAGGAATCTGTGTCAAAATCCCTGCGCCATCACCACTTTTCTGGTCCGCACCTTCCCCGCCGCGGTGCTTCAGATTTTCCAGAATCTTCAATGCATCATCTACAATACTATAAGACCGCTTCCCTTTGATGTGCGCCACAAATCCAATCCCACATGCATCATGTTCATTCCAGGGATCATAAAGCCCCTGCGGCTGCGGTAAATCTCTCCACTTCTTCATAGTCCATTCTCCTTTGGACAAGTTTCTCGAGTTACTCAAGTTTCTCAGGTACCTCAGGTGATAGTGACTCATACCGTATCCTTCACTATAACCTGAGCAACCTAAGAAACCTCTGAAGCCTAAGCAACCTGCCTTTCCTACACAAAAAGCCGCACGAAAACAGCTCTCGCTATTCTCGTCCGGCTTTGGACTCCCAATTGATATGTGCTTTGTATTATAGCAGTTTGTATAGTTTTTTGTAAAGACATGTTTCACGTAAAACATTTCTCTCTGCCATGCTATAATACATTCGTCACACTGCACTCCTCTCACGGAAATCGTGACAGAAGGAGGTGTATTATGGAGAATATTTTTGTAACATTTTTAAT
This sequence comes from uncultured Dialister sp., assembly GCA_934216155.1. GTDB lineage: Bacteria > Bacillota > Negativicutes > Veillonellales > Dialisteraceae > Dialister. Next base: position 38,416 of record CAKQBK010000002.1, on the reverse strand, counting down.
TTCGGTCGTGGCAAGCGTAGTTTCGCACTACCTCTGCAAATGGCTTGACCGATGATTCATGGCAGTTTGTGATAAGCCTAAGCGCGCTTGTGCTTTGAACAAGAAGAACCCCTATGAAATTTTCGCAGAATTTCATAGGGGTTCGTTCTTTGTGCATTATGGCTTTTTGTAACATTTTGCCTATTCATATAGTAGCACTATTTTTCTATGGAAGCAAGAAAATGTTTCACGTGAAACTTATCACTAGAGATGGCTCCGCTATTGTCATGTTTCACGTGAAACATGCGGATAAAGGTTAGCCCTTCAGGCAGGTTATACTCTATGCTTCCTTCTATTTCACATATCATGTATCTGATAGGTAAAAGGGTATAAAAGGTTATGAAATGACCATATTTTCCCATAACCCTTTATACCCCTTTTAACCTTGACACCAATGAAATCTTCTTCATGTAAGAAATAGAAATCAGCAGAAGCATACCCCTTCCACCAATGTTTCACGGGAAGCATAAGAAGTTACCCATCAGCAATTCTAAGTGCGCTTGTACTTTAAACAAGAAGAACCCCATGAAGATCTGGTCCATCTTCATGGGGTTCGTTCTTTTGTGTATTACGGCTTTTTACAACGTTTCGCCTGCCCATATGATAGCACTATTTTTCACTAGAGGCAAGAAAATGTTTCACGGGAAACAAGAGGATAAAGCTTAGCCCTTCGGACAGGTTATACTCTACGCTTCCTTCTATTTCACATATCATGTATCTGATAGGTAAAAGGGTATAAAAGGTTATGAAATGACCATATTTTCCCATAACCCTTTATACCCCTTTTAACCTTGACACTAATGAAATCTCCTTCCTGTTAGAAATAGAAATCAGCAGAAGCATACCCCTTCCACCAATGTTTCACGTGAAACATTTCTCTCTGTCATGCTATAATACATTCGTCACACTGCACTCCTCTCACGGAAATCGTGGCAGAAGGAGGTGTACCATGAACATGCAAGATATTTTTACATCCTTTTTAATCTCGGTTGCGGCGAGTATAGTATCTTACTATCTCTGCAAATGGTTTGACCGATAGTTTACGCAGTTTGTGATAAGCCTAAGCGCGCTTGTGCTTTGAACAAGAAGAACCCCTAGAAGATATTGCGGATCTTCTAGGGGTTCGTTCTTTTGTGCACCATGATTTCTTACATCCTTATGCACCTTCATGATAGCACTATTTTTCACTAGAGGCAAGAAAATGTTTCACGTGAAACATGTCGATATCCGTTTCGCTTTTTCGGCGAGCTATATAAAAAGAAATCTCACCTTTTACATCAAATCGGTATAAGAGCAATTCGATGTGCTCGCCGCCACCACTCCTCACTCCTCATTCCTAACTCCTCACTGCTTTTCATGTTTCCCGTGAAACATAACTCCATCCGTTTACTTTTCCACTCTCTTCATCGACAGGCCGATTCGATTTCTTTTTTCGTCTACGCTAATGACCATAACGTCCACAATATCCCCTACAGACACCACATCGGTGGGATGTTTGACTCTTTTCTTGGCCATTTCGGACACGTGTACCAATCCGTCATCATGGAGGCCGATATCGACGAAAGCCCCGAAGTCGGTGATATTTCTGACGGTGCCTTTCAGAATGGTACCCACTTTGAGTTCTGACAAATCGGTGAGGCTCTGGCGGGTCATGGGAAGCGGCAGGTCGCTTCTGGGATCTCGGCCAGGGCTGACCAGAGCGTCCAGGATATCATGAACGGTGGGAAGCCCAGCGTGGAGTTCTTCGGCCAATTTCTTTTCGTCAATCAAGGGCCGTTTCACTGCCAAAGCTTCCAAGGATTTCTTATTTCCCAAATCTTTTTCTGTCATGCCGAAATGGAACAGAATTTGTTTCGCCAAGTCGTAGGATTCGGGATGAATGGATGTGTTATCGAAAGGATTTTTCCCGCCGCGAATACGAAGGAATCCGGCACACTGGGTGTATGCCGATGGTCCCAACCGTGCCACTTTGAGAAGCTGCCGCCGGTTCGCAAAGGATCCATTTTCATCACGATAGGCCACAATATTTTTCGCCACGGCGCTGCTGATACCAGCGATGTGGGACAAGAGGGACGGACTGGCAGTATTGAGGTCCACCCCCACATGGTTCACCACAGTTTCAATCACCGCATCGAGTGCGGCAGCCAGTTCTTTCTGGTTCACGTCGTGCTGGTATTGTCCCACGCCGATGGCTTTCGGGTCGATTTTCACCAATTCTGCCAACGCATCCTGCACGCGGCGGGCAATGGAAACAGCCCCGCGAATAGTGACGTCGTATTCGGGCAGTTCTTCTTTCGCCAGTTTGGACGCCGAATATACAGAAGCCCCCGCTTCGCTGGTGATGAGATAATGCACATCAGACAAATGGTATTTCTGAATCAGCCCTGCCGCAAATTGTTCCGTTTCGTAAGAGGCAGTACCATTGCCAATAGAAAGGAGCGTCACGTGGTGTTTGCGAATGAGAGATAGCACTTTCTTTTCCGACGCCAATTTTTCCCCTTCACTTTTCGTGACCTGCAGCACCCCGTGGTCGATGACGCGGCCCGTAGGATCCACCACGGCCATTTTGCAGCCCGTGCGATATCCTGGGTCGAGGCCCATGACGGTGTATCCAGTCAACGGCGGCTGGAGGAGAAGCTGTTTCAGATTGACGCCGAAAATGTGAATGGCTTGTTTTTCCGCCTCTTCGGTGAGTCGATTGCGGACTTCTCTTTCGAGAGCCGGAAATAGCAGTCGCTTGTACCCATCTTCTACGGCTTCATGAAGTTCATTTTTGAAAATAGAAGGCCCTTTGAAAACCTGCCGGAAAATCCATTCCACGGCGTCTTCGGTGTCATAATCTACACGGACTTTGAGACATCCCAGTTTTTCCCCTCGATCCACTGCCAGCACGCGATGGGACGGCATATGGCAAGCCGGTTCTTCGCGGCCATCATACATCTGAAACCGGTCCGCTCCTTCTGCAGTTTTCACCAATTCGGTCTGCACTTTGGCCCGTTTCCAAATCTTTTCACGCATGGTCTGTCGAAGCGCTGCTTCTTCCATGATGGCTTCGGCACAAATATCCCGCGCCCCTTCCAGCGCTTCTTCTGCTGTTTCTACGCCTTTTTCTGAATTCACAAATTTCTTAGCAAAGGAAATAGCATTTCCTGCCTTTTCCTTCTGGGCCATCATGGCTTTGGCGAGCGGTTCCAATCCTTTTTCTTTTGCCTTCGACGCACGGGTAGCCCGCTTCTGCTTGTATGGAAGATACAAATCTTCCAATTCCTGTAACTTCTGTGCCTGTTCAATTTTCGTTTGTAAAGCCGGCGTGAGCTTGCCCTGTTCTTCAATTTTATTCAGAATTTCTTCTTGTCGCTTCACGAAATTCCGAAGATAGGCGAGCCGTTCCTCAACGGTACGAATCTGCTCATCAATGAGCGACCCGGTCACTTCCTTCCGGTACCGGGCAATAAACGGCACCGTATTTCCCTCATCCAAAAGCTCCATGGTCTTCTCTACCTGATGGGGACGGATGGACAACTCTTTCGCAATGATCTGTGGGATATCTGAAGGTTTCATATATTTTCTCCTTTTATAAATAGCGTCATGTTTCACGGGAAACTAAAAAAAGCAGTGAGAAATTAGGAGTGAGGAGTGAAGGCGGCGAGCCCTCGAATTGCTCTTATACCAATATATCTCAAGTAGGATGTTTTCTTTTTATATAGCTCGCCGAGACCGGAGATTGGATAGAGTCATGTTTCACGTGAAACATGACTCTATCCGTATCAACAATAAAATATAAAAAGGGGTATTGGGGCGCTTCCAAATTTTGTGCGCCCCTTCCACCACTCCTAATTCCTAACTCCTAACTCCTAACTTTAATACTCCTACCGCTTCATCCAATGTTTGAAAAATGTGATCACACATGTTCTGCATTTCGTCTGTGACTGGCATAAGGTCTGGCACGAGAATCGGTTTCATCCCTGCGGCGTAGGCGGCGCGGATGCCGTTGGGGCTGTCTTCGAAGACGTAGCAATCTTTGGGATCGGCTCCCAGTCGTTTTGCCGCCAGAAGGAAAATGTCCGGTGCCGGTTTGCCGTGTTCAATTTCATCTCCGCTGGCAATGGCTTGGAAATATTTTCTGCAACCACTGATTTCCAGATTGCTTTCAATCAATTCCTTCCGGCTGCTACTTCCGATGGCCATGGAGATGTGTTTCTTATAGAAATAGTCCAAAATTTCCTTGCACCCCGGTTTGAGTGGCACATGTTTTGCCAGGGCCGCTGCCACTCTCCGTTTGCACTCCCACTGGATCTCATGGCCATCAGTGACGCCGTAGTGGGCCTCAATGACTCGATTCATGGCCTCCCCGCTGGTGCCACAAATTTCATATTTAAAAGAATCAGAAAGGGCCACGCCCCGTTCTTTCGCGATGGCATTCCATTCTTTCTGAAACAACGCTTCCGTATCAAAAAGCGTACCATCCATATCAAAAATCACAGCCTGCATAGGGGGACTCCTTTCTTTTATACCGCTAGGAAAGAATAATTAGGAATGAGCAATTAGGAATGAGGAATGGTGGAAGGGGCGCACAACTTAAGAAGCGCCCCATAATATTTTATCCACCATGTTTCACGTGAAACATAATGATAACTGTTTCACATTTTCGGCGAGCTATATAAAAAGGAATCTTGCTATTTGCCCGCAATCCGTATAAGAGTAACTCGAAGGCTCGCCGCCTTCATTCCTCATTCCTAATTGCTCATTCCTAATTGTTTTTATACTAGATGTCTTCCTGCCGCCTGAAACACGGGCAGCATGACGGAGAAAATAATGAGGGCGGTGATGCCGCCTACGAAGAGCAATAGGGTCGGTTCCAATATGGCCCGGAAGCGAGCCAGTTTTCGTTCTGCTTCCGCCGCCATCATGTAGGCCGCCTGGGATAAAAATTTCGGAAGTTCTCCGCTTTCCATACCCACCTGACAGAGCTGTTGAAGCAAAGGAAACGAATAGGAAAATCCGCTTTTTGCTAACACATCCGAAAAAGGAGCCCCTTTCTGGATCTGCTCCTTCATATAAGAAATGGATTGCATGGCTTTTTTATTTCCCACCACCTGCTTGGTGTCTTCCAGCGCTTCCGCCAATGTTTTCCCACTTTCTAGCAGTGCTGATAAAGTGAGACAAAAACGAATCAGAAGAAGTCGCCGGTAAAATCGGAAACCATAAAGCCACAAAGTGAGCGTTTCTTTTCCGCTTTTCGTTTGTCCCCAAAGCAATCCCAAAAGTAACACACAGAGAAACAGAACGCTTCCCATGGTGCCCCATTGTTTGAGAAATAATCCAACTGCCAGCGCCCATTGGGCACCCAAAGGGAGATCGATTTGTAAGGTTTGAAACAACAATTGAAACGAAGGCAAAATAAAAGTGAGAATCACCACCAGCACCGCCAATGAAAAGGCCAGCACAAATAAAGGATAGGCCAAAGTGCGTTTGATTTTTCGAAGGAACGCTTCTTCCTTTTCATAGTAGGCGGCCCCACGAAGCAATTCCCGCGGCAACGTACCAGTCATTTCTCCCACTTGGAGTAAGGAAATAAAAAAGGGCGGAAAGCTTTGGCTCTGCATGAAACTTTCCCACACCGTATGGCCTGTCGAAATTTGTTCAATGATCTGCTGCAGACACTTCTTTTCCGCCGGTTCCAATTGGTTTTGCAACAATGCCAAACTGTCCGTCATGGTGAGCCCCGCTTCCAAAAGCGACGCCCAGGAAGAACAGAGCAAAATCAACTGCCGCCGAGAGGAAAAGGGATGTTTCACGGGAAACCAATGGGACTTCGTCTGCTCTTCTTCCAGCCGAATCAGATGTAGCTCCCGAGCATACAACTCCCGCCGAGCCTCCAGCACCGATTCTTTCCAAAGGGTCCCGTCCACCAACCGCCCCGCCTCATCGTAAGCACGGTAATGGAAATGTTTCATGATGTTCCCCCCCTTCTCTGTAAGAAACATGCAGTGCTCCCTGCTGATATAAAGGTTTCTCAGGTTGCTAAGGGTTCTCAAGTTTCTCAGGTTTCTCGAATGAGATAAAAACGCTACCATCTATTAGCACATTTGAAAAAAACAAGAACCATGTTTCACGTGAAACATTTCCTGCTACCGCAAGTGACTAGCTTATAAGGGTTATAAAAGGTTATGAGGCTACCGGTTTTCCCATAACCTTTTATAACCCTATGTAACCTTATCACTAGCCATACATCTTCCATGTCAGAAAATGTATACAGCAAAATAATAACCTTTATGCATATTGTTTCACGTGAAACCTATCGCTATCAAAACAGAAATATAAAATGGGGTATTAGGCAATGCTGTTAAGTTAAGCGAAATATGCGGTGATTTCTGCTGATGCAAGGTTACTCAGGTTTCTCAGGTTTCTCAGGCTACTTAAGTTTCTCACGTTTCTCGAATGAGCTAATGACGCTAGCGTCTATCGGCACATTCGGAGAACCTGAGCAACCTGAGAAGCCTTAGAAACTTGAGTAACCTGTCACTACTAGTGGAATCATACCTACTAACGCAAATCCTTAACTTAACAGCATTAGGGTATTAGGGCGCTTTATAAGTTGTGCGCCCCTTCCACCATTTCTAACTTCTCACTTCTAACTTCTCACTGCTTTTTAGTTTCCCGTGAAACATGTCTCTATCCGTTTCCCATCACTGCCTTCATCATTTTTTCCCGTTCTCGTTCACTGATGCCTTTCAGTTGATACACCGCTTGTTTCATGGTGCGCATGTGCTGCAGGCCCATTTCCATATAGGACGGAATTTGTTCTTCTTTTCCTTCTCGGATGAGATGGGAAATAGCGGGAACGTTGGTCATGATTTCTCGAAGCAAGTAGGTTTCTTTTCCGGACCGATACAGTTCCTGAGCTGCCACGGCGGATAAATTGGCCGCCAAAAGGCTGCGAATGTCCCGTTCCCGATCTCCCGGAAAGGCATGAATCATCCGTCCGATGGCATCTTTGGCTCGGGTGGTATGAAGTGTGCCCAAGACCAAGTGTCCCGTTTCTGCTGCGGTCAGCGCAGCGCCCATAGTTTCTACATCTCGCATTTCACCAAGGACAATCACATCCGGGTCTTCCCGAAGGGCCTCTTGAATACCACGAGGGAAATCCACCACATCCCGTCCGATTTCTCGCTGGTGCACCAAGGCCTTTTCTGATGGAATTTCATATTCCACTGGGTCTTCCAAGGTAATGATATGGCAAGGCCGCTTTTGGTTAATCCACGATGTAATCCGTGCCAAGGTGGTACTTTTTCCGCTTCCCGAAGCACCGGTGATGAGCACCAACCCATGGTCCAAAGCGGCTATTTTTTCAATCCATCCCTGGTCCGGGTCATTCCCTATACTAGAAAGCACCGGCAAGATACGAAGGGCTGCCGCCCATTTGCCACCGCTTCGATAGATATGCAACCGAAATCTCGTATTTCCTATGGAAAAACTGCTGTCGCATCCCCCGATTTTCGTGCCTATTTCCTTTTGCTTCTCCGACACATAAGTTTGAAATAACGCATCAAAATCTTCGTGGGTCACTACATCCCGACATTTTTTCAAATTGCCATATTGTCGAATCATGACCGGAGAATCTTCTGTGATATGAATGTCCGTAACCCCCGGATGGGTTGTGACGATTTTTTCTATATCCATTATGCCTCCCCAGCCATCAGCTGTCCTGCCGCCATAGGCGAAATCAAACCTTTTTCCATCATCACCAAAGCGGTTTCTCCCATGGTGAGCCGCCCTTTTCGTTTCATCGCTTCCAAAAGCCGATCCACGGAAAACTGGTGATGAATCAATTCCCGTTCTTCTTTTCCCACAGAAATCATCTCAAACACACCGGTCCGTCCCAGCACACCGCTTCCCTGACAATGGCTGCAACCGGTGGCTTCATACACCGTTTTCCCTACATAAGAAACAGGCAATTCATACTGTTTGATGGTTTCTTCGGTGAGTAGGATTTCTTTTTTACAATAAGGACACACCTTCCGTACCAATCGCTGGGCCATCACCAGCGACAGCGAAGCCGACAGCAAATAGGGTGGAATTCCCATATCCATCAAGCGAAGCGGTGCCGATGCCGCCCCATTGGTATGGAGCGTAGAAAGCACCAAGTGGCCCGTCAATGCCGCATGGATGGCAATGTCCGCCGTCTCTTTGTCTCGAATCTCCCCAATCATAACGATATCCGGATCCTGCCGCACCAAAGACCGAAGCCCCTCCGCGAACGTCATGCCCGCTTTTTCATTGACCTGAATCTGCGTCACCCCCGGAAGGCGATACTCCACTGGGTCCTCGATGGAAATAATACTCACATCTTCCCGGTTGAGCAGTTTCAGTGCCGCATACAGAGTGGATGTTTTTCCACTTCCCGTAGGGCCAGTGGTGAGAATCATGCCCTGTTTTTTCTGCAATGCCCGATGAAATAACTCTTTCTGCTCTGGTAGCATCCCCAGGTCATTGTTTTCAATAAAAGACACCCGACCAGAAAGAATACGAATCACAATGGTTTCTCCATACATGGATGGCAAAATGGAAATACGAAAATCATAGGGCACATCCTGGATAGTTTCGGTGTAACTACCATCTTGGGGAATCCGGCTCTCTCCCACATTCATCCGCCCCAGCACCTTGGCCCGGACAGACAATCCGGAAATCATAGAAAGAGACAACTGAAACCGGCTATACAAAAGCCCATCCTTCCGAAACCGCACCCGCACATGGTCTCTTCCCGGTTCGATATGGACATCACTGGCACCTTCCAAGACCGCCTGATGGATCATCTTTCCCAAGGCCATGTCCGCAGAAACATTTCGTATTTCTTCCATGGCACACTCTCCTTACATCAGAAACGTTTCACGTGAAACATTATGATAACGGTTATTATTGTGCTGACTTCTTCGGTGAAACATTTCCTGCTATCGCAAGTGACAAGGTTATATAGGGGTATAAAAGGTTATGGGGAAACCGATAGCTCATACCCTATTAATAACCCTTCTAACCTCGTCGCTAGCCAGTTCATCTCTATGTTAAATAATGGAATCAGCAGAATAATAACCTTTAATACCTATTGTTTCACGGGAAACATGACACTATCCCCTATTTTTACTATACCCATATTATATCATGAGTTTTTCCCGTCTCCTAATTTTCATGTTTCACGAGAAACATGCCACGAAAGGTTATTATTCTGCTGGTTCCTTCCGTGAAACATTTTCTGCTATGGCAAGTGACAAAGTTATACAGGTTATTAAAAGGTTATGGCATTACCGATTTTCCCATAACCTTTTATACCCTTATGTAACCACGTCACCAGCCATACATCTTTATGTTGGAAAATGAACGCAGCAAAATAATAACCTTTACACTAGATCGTTTCCCTTGAAACATGATGATAATCAATGTTAAGAAAAAAAACAAAGAGGTATTGGAGCGCTTTATGAATTGTGCGCCCCTTCCACCATTCCTCATTCCTCATTTCTAATTCCTCATTGCATATTTCGTTTCACGTGAAACATTATTTTTAAAAAAATATTCAAAAAAGTGCTTGCAATTTTCACATCCGTCTGTTATTATATACAAGTCACATGGATACAGACTTCCATCAAACAAACCTATAGGGGCATAGCGCAATTGATAGAGCAACGGTCTCCAAAACCGTAGGTTGGGGGTTTGAGTCCCTCTGCCCCTGCCACATGGCCCAATAGCTCAGCTGGATAGAGCACTTGACTACGAATCAAGGTGTCGGGAGTTCGAATCTCTCTTGGGTCACCAAACGAAAAGCACGGTACTGAAAAGTATCGTGCTTTTTTCGTGTTTGTTTGATGGGGATTAGGGAATAGCCACAAGGTTAGATAGAGTCATGTTTCACGGGAAACAATGTATAAGAAGGTTATTATTCTGCTGCTTCCTTCGGTGAAACATTTCCTTTTATCGTTGGTGACAAGGTTAAAAAGGGTATAAATGGTTATGATACTAACGGTATTCCCATAACCATTTATACCCTTTTATAACCTTGTCTCTAGCCATTTCATCTCTATGTAAAAAAATGAAATCAGCAAAATAATAACCTTTATCCAATGCTGTTAAATTAAGCTAAACATAGAATGATTTCTTTTGAGGCAAAGTTTCTCAGGTTCCTCGAATGAAATAATAACGCTAGCGTTTACTGGCACATTCGAGAAACATGAGCGGCCTTAGCAACTTGAGTAACCTGAGTAACCTATATCCCTATGTTTCCCGTGAAACATGTCTCTTGCGATATCATAGATATCATATATCAACGCTTAAACCGAAAGGCCTCTTTTTTCGCCAGTTGATCGCACAGTTCATTGTACTGGGTGCCCACGTGACCTTTAACCCATTCAAATACAATGTGGTGCGGTTCCATCAAGCGAATCAGTCCCATCCACAGGTCTTTGTTGAGCACCGCTGTGCCTTGGGAGGTTTTCCAACCATTTCGTTTCCATTTATCCACCCAATGGTTCATGAAGGCCCGCTGCAAATACTTGCTGTCTGTGTGAAATACGATTTGGTGTTTCTTACCATCACTTAGTACTTTCAATGCTTCATAAGCGGCCCGCAGTTCCATGCGATTGTTGGTAGAACAGGGTTCCCCGCCGGTGACACGAAGGAGTTCCTTATTTTCATCTTCTGTCAGAAATACAGCCGCAAAGCCTCCCGGTCCATTGGGATTGACCAGACAGGATCCATCAGTAAAAATGGTTACTGTTTCCGGTAAAGCCAATGTCATATGAATGCCATCGTAAGAAAAAATGTCTTCATCTATGGGATACACATGGGGCGGATAGCTTTTTTCTGCATCGGCGATAGCCATGCCGGTCACTTTGGATACTGCCTGTTTCGGTGCTTCTTTCACCGGTTTTCCATACCAGGCTTCTGCTTCTTCTTTGGTTACAAATCCTTTGAATACGGCGCCCGCAAAGCCCTGCACCTGTTTCTGGCAATCCGGCCAGTTATAGTACACCCCAGGCTGCTTCCCTCGCTTCACCACATAATATTTCTTCTTCCCGCCTTTTTGCACGAAAACACGCTCCTTTTCTCTTTACGTTTCACCTCAAGTTTCACGGGAAACTTTATCTAAAAGGTTATTATTGTGCTGACTTGATTTACCTAACAAAGAAAACCTATGGCTAGCCACAAGGTTAAAAAGGGTTATAAAAGGTTATGAGAAAACCGATAGTCTCATAACCTTTTATAACCTTTTTAACCTGGCATCTAGCCGTCCCATTTCCCTGTTAGAAATGGAAATCAGTAGAATAATAACCTTTAAAGACCATGTTTCACGTGAAATATAGCTCTATCGAAATAAAAACAAGAAATATAAAAAGGGGTATTGGGGCGCTTCCAAATTTTATGCGCCCCTTCCACCATTTCTCACTTCTAACTCCTCACTTCTCACTGCCTTTTATAAGCCCCGCCGTCGACAATGTCTTCCATCTTTTTGTTGTGACGCAGTTTCCGATTCAGCTGGGTACGGATTTTTTTCTTAGCTCCCTTCGGCGTGGAAAGACCTTGTTCTGTCTGTTTTTCCATTTCTTCTACTTCCCAGATCTTTTCTATCTTTTCTTTCCCGTACATCTTCCGGGCATACTGGTTCAATCGTGTTTCTTTGGTTACTTTCTGTGGTCTTTTCATTTCCAGCGTCCTTTCCGTCCCAAATATGTTCCTATGGTATCATTCCACGGGGGAAGTGTCTAGCACAAAAGCAGTGAGAAGTGAGAAGTGGCGGCGGCGAGCGATCGAATTACTCTTATACCGATGGCTGTACATAGCAAGATTCCTTTTTATATAGCTCGCCGAATTTGATAAGCCGCAAGAGTCATGTTTCACGGGAAACATTGTTCAAAGGTTATTATTCTGCTGATTTCTATTTCAAACATTGAAATCATTTGGATTGCCACAAGGTTATAAATGGTTATAAAAGGTTATGAAACTACCGATAATCCCATAACCTTTTATAACCCTTATAACCCCGTCGCTCACCGTTATTTTTTCCATGTTAGAAACAGTATGCAGCAGAATAATAACCTTTATATATACGTTTCACGGGAAACATGATGATAGCCGTAACTGCTGTCATTTTCGGCGAGCTATATAAAAAGGAATCATGCTATTGGTCCCCAATCGGTATAAGAGCAACACGACGTGCTCGCCGCCACCACTCCTCACTCCTCACTCCTCATTCCTAACTCCTCACTGCTTTTTTCACACCCCTACCAACTCTTGTATATAGACCTAATATAAAACCCTATATCTTGTGAATTTACAGATGGAAAAAAGGATGGTACAATAAAGTTATTCACAAGGCATGCAACGGAATTATTCACAAAGTTATGCACTTATCCACAGGGATAGACACAACATAAAACTTTCGATGGCATCGAAGAAGAGACGGAACACAGAAAAATACTATTCACCGTGATTCACAGTTATTCACAAAGTAAATCACATACTCACAAGCGAGGTTATGCTATGGACTTTTTTCAACTTTGGGATCAAATCCTGGACTACATAGACCAGCATGATCACCAATACTACCAAATGTTTTCCTATGAAGTATTTCCTTTATCCATGTCAGACACCACATTGACCATTTCGCCGAAGCGCCCCTACTTGGTGCGCTGGATTGAAAATGTATATAAGGATAAATTGGAAGCCATCATTTTTGATTTGACTGGCCAGCATATTTCATTGGAAATCGTACCCCCTATGGGACAGCCCACGGGAAATCCCACGCCGGCCCCGAAAGAACCAGCACCGCCGGTGATGCCGCCAATGCCCACCATGGCGGTTCATGAAACACCGATTCCACCGGCTCCGGTGGAACCGGCTCCACTGCCGCCGATAGAAGAAGAACCGGCTCCTGCTTTGGACGTCGATCCATTTCCGGCGGACATCGTTCTTCCTGACGTGAACCAGCTGAAACCGAAAACAGCAGCGGAAGTGGTGCTTCCCACCATGGAAGATGTGTCTGCCACATTGCATGAACCGTCGCTTTTCGATACCATGCCCAACGCAGAACCGAAAAAGAAAAGTAATCTGTTTCAGCCCAATCCAGTGAATGAAGAATATACCTTTGAAACCTTCGTTCATGGCAACTGTAATGAAATGGCCTTCCAGGCTGCCAAAGCGGTGGCCCAATCGGCCAACCATCCGGAACGGTCCGATCAGAAACTGAATCCACTTTTCATTTATGGGCCATCCGGTTTGGGCAAAACCCATCTGCTTCATTCCATTTGCAACTATATTCACGACAATAAGCCACAATTATCCGTACTTTTTGTTTCCAGTGAAACCTTCACCAATGAACTGATCGATGCCATCCAGAAACAAACTATGCCAAAATTCCGCGACAAGTATCGCAATGTGGATTTCCTTCTCATCGACGATGTACAGTTCTTCGGTTCCAGAGATTCCACCAAGATGGAAATTTTCAATACCTTCAATGATCTGTTTGATAAAAAGAAACACATCATCATGACCAGTGATCGTACACCTTCCGACATTGAAAAACTGGAAGACCGCCTGCAGAATCGATTCTCCAGTGGTTTGGTGGTTCCTATTTCTCCGCCAGATTACGAAATCTGCTGTATCATCTTACAAAAACGAGCAGAAAAAAATAAAGTCACGCTTCCAAAAGATGTCATCGATTACATCGCCAGCCATATCAATAAAAATGTCCGTGAACTGGAAGGGGCCTTCAATAAATTGGTCACCTTCTCTCACATCAAGAAAGAACCGATCACTTTGGAATTCACCAAAGATGCTTTGAAAGACCAGATTCCCATCGATAACAACCAGGAACTGACCGTGGATTTTATCATCGATACGGTTTGCGATTACTACGGCGTCAAAAAGGATAAACTCCTTGGTAACGGTCGTCCGAAGAAAATCGTCATTCCCCGTCAGATCGCCATGTACCTGTGCCGCACCGAACTGAACGAATCCTATCCAACCCTTCGAGACGCGTTCAAACGAAAAGACCACTCCACCGTGCTCTATGCCTGTGAACGAGTAGAAAAAGACCTGGCCCAGGACCCACAAACCCGCGCAGCCGTAGCGGAGATTCGGAAGAAGTTGAAGAATCGATAGTGACATGTTTCACGGGAAACTTTTTCTTTAGTGAGGAGTTAGGAATGCGGAATGAGGAGTGGTGGAAGGGGCGCACAACTTAAGAAGCGCCCCAATCCCCCTTTTTTATATTTCTTATTTATTAGGGATAAAGGTTATAAAAAGTTATGGGGAAACCGATAATCTCATAACCTTTTATAACCTTCATAACCTTGTCACTAGCGATAAAATGAAATATTTCACTAAAGAAATCAGCAAAATAATAACCTTCTTATATATTGTTTCCCGTGAAACATGGCTCTATCCAAATTCCACTCTCGGCGAGCTATATAAAAAGGAATTATCGGATAGGAGGGCTATCGATATAAGAGCAATTCGAGGGCTCGCCGCCTTCACTCCTCACTCCTAATTCCTAACTCCTCACTGCCTGTATCGTTTTCCGTGAAACATGACTCTAGCGTCCCAATTACCCCAATTTCCCTGTGAACAACCTCCCGCTACTCGCGGTACAACTTTGATGAAAAAGTGTGAACAAGCGGGGGGATGGGAAAAACTGTGAAAACGGTGAACTAAAAAAAAAGTTATTCACGTTCTTTTAACAAACCGCGAAATTCGAAAAAATCTGACTTTTCACAAAGTTATTCACTTATTCACACCGTACTACTACGGCGACTACTATATTATATTTCTCATCGTCATTTTTTAAGGAGCTGCCATGAAAGCCATATTCGACAAATCGGAACTCAGTGCTGCCTTGGACCGCGTACAGCGGGCAGCACAAACCAAAATTAACTCCAATACCAACAACGGATTCTTCTTTGCTGCCAAAGACGGACAAGTGGAGCTACAGGCCAACGATTACACCATTGGTATCAAAACCACTTGTGCTGCCAGCGTAGAGGAAGAAGGCATTCTTGTCATTGCTGCCCCACAGCTTTTGACCACCATTCGCATGATGCCAGCAGGAAATATTACAATGGAACAGAAAAAAGGAGAAAATACAGTCACCTTTACCAGTGGTTCCTATATTTCTAAATTCCCAACCCGTGATATGAATGAATTTCCGGAAGTGAAAGAAATTGGTCGGGAGCAGCACGCCATTGTTCGCACCAAAGATATGGCAGACATGACCAACCTGGTGGCTTTTGCTACCGCTACAGATAAACAGAAACCTTTATTTACAGGGGTTCTTTTTGAAATTCATGATAGCCTTTTTGCTATGGCTGCCACCAATACCCACCGTTTGGCTACCAAGGAAGTTTCTTTGGAAGAAGCAGCTCCTGCAGCAGGCCGCTTTATTGTTCCTGCCAATATCCTGTCCGATGTGGTTCGCATGCTGCCGCAGGAAGAAGAGGACACTGTGGAAATTTCTTGGGCCAATAACCACGTGGCATTCACCTTTGGAACCACCTACTTTGTTTCCAATCTGATCAATGGAGATTATCCGGACTATCACCGGGTCATTCCGACTCGTTTTGATGCCACTGCCACACTGAATCGTAGAGATTTTGAAGAAGCGGTTCGCTTTGTCAGCCCAATTTCCAGAGATGTGAACTACCAGACCATCAATTTCCATTTCAGTGGAGATACGCTGGAAGTCTTTGAAGAAGACCCGCAGATTGGCCGCAGCGATACATCCATTCCGGTGCAGCTCGAAGGGGACGATCTGTCCATTACCTTTAACTGCAACTACATTGAAGATATTTTGAAACATTCTTCTGGTGAAACGGTAATTCTGCACCTGCAGCGCTCTGGCCCGATGCTGGTGGAACAGGAAGAAGACAAAACCTATCAGTATGTGGTGACACCAATGAGAGGGAGAAACTAATGGAAACCATTCAAATTTACGGCGATTACATCCAACTGGACCAGCTGCTGAAAAAATTAGACCTCATTTCCTCCGGCGGAGAAACCGGTCCGTTCCTGGCTTCCCACCAGGTATCCCTCAATGGACAGAAAGTGCATGAAAAACGGAAGAAGATTAGACCTGGCGATGAGCTTGTGATCGATAGAAAAACATATGCGATGAAAGCAGAGTAGGATAAAAGGGGATTATTCTGCTGATTTCTTCTGAGTAACAAATCAAATAGATCGCCTGTCAAAGGGTTATTATTGTACTGACTTCTTTTTGCAAACAAATCGAATAAGCCGCCTAACAAAAAGGTTATAAAAGGTTATGAAATTATCTAAATTCTCATAACCTTTTATAACCTTTTCTCTTTTTTATGAAATTCTTTGTAAGAAAACTCGGTAGCTGCACAATAATAACCTTGAAAATAGCGGTAGTATCTGTTTGTTCACCAATCTGGTTCATAGAGGATAACCTTTTCATTACCTATTCATTTAATGTATAATGTAAGCAATATCAAAAGGAAAGGAAACCCATCATGCTCTGTACATCGCTTCGTCTGATTCATATCAGAAATATGGAAGACAAATCAATAGAACTCCTGCCAGGGATGACCATGCTGGTGGGGCCCAATGGGTGCGGCAAAACGAATCTGATCGAAGCGGTGTATTATAGCTCGGTGGGAAAATCGTTTCGCACGTCCAATGACCAGGAAATGATTGCGCTGGGCGAAGAGGATGGCACCATTCTTTTGACCTACAAAGTGCACCAAGTGTCTCATGAGCTAAAAATCAAATTGTCCCGGCAGCAGGGGAAGAAACTATTTCTCAATGATACGCCCATTAAAAGGAAAGAATTGATGGGACTGTTCCGGACGGTGTTATTTACTCCCGATGAATTGCAACTCATCAAAGGAGCACCGCTGTTTCGCCGGCGCTTTTTGGACATGGAAATATCCCAGGTATCACCGCGGTACTATGAGACACTGATTCGTTACAACCGGGCGGTGCAGCAGCGCAATGCAGAGTTCCGAAGAGCCCAGTTCCAGGGCCGTCGTCCCGATGTGGATATGTGGGACATGCAAATCGCCTCCGGCGCGGCGTACTTGGTGAAGAAGCGATGGGAAACCATTGCTAAGATGAATGAAAAAGTTCCGGCCATGGAAGCCGTATTAACCAGCCACCAGGAACAACTGCAGATCACCTACCAGCAAAACGAAGGGGAGAACCAGACCGCCAATGTGGAATGGTATCTCAAAGCCCTATCGGACCATCGAGACGAAGATGCCCGGCTCTGCCGCACCTCCGTGGGACCTCACCGGGATGATTTGCAATTTCTCATGAATGGCATCGACATTTCCGCCTACGGTTCTCAAGGCCAGCAGCGCACCGCCATTTTGGCCATGAAACTGGCAGAATTGGAATTCATCAAAGAAGAAACCGGCACCTATCCGGTGCTCCTACTGGACGACATCGGAAGCGAACTGGACACCCAGCGAAGAAAAGCGCTGATGAACTATTTGCAAGAGCAGGAAATACAGACTTTGCTCACAGGCACGGAAGCTTTGTCAGAAGCGGAAGGGGTACATGTGGAAAAGTTAGGAATGAGGAGTGAGGAGTGAGGAGTGAGGAGTGGTGGCGGAGAGCCCCTGAATTGCTCTTATACCGATATCCTATCTAGCAAGACTCCTTTTTATATAGCTCGCCGAGCTTTGAAAATAGATAGAGTCATGTTTCACGGGAAACATGGTCTGAATATGAGACGATAGCGCTGATTAGCACATTCGAGGAACCTGAGAAACTTGAGCAACTTGTAACCTCTAGCGAAGTCATTTTTATGTTTAGATGCATGGAAAGTAGGTGATACCATGGATGAAGACAAACGGCCTTCTGGCAAGCGGTATCGGAAGATGGATACCATCACCAATGTGTTCAAAGCGTGGGAAGCGGAGCATCAGCTTTTTGGGCACGAAGGGTTCCAGTTTTTTCTGCTGCAGAAGCGGTGGGAGAAGATTGTGGGAAACGTGATGGCCAGGGAATCCTATATTTCCAGCTATAAAAAGGAAACTCTTTTCGTCACGGTCACCAATTCTGTTTTCATGCAGCAGTTGTATATGATGCAGGCCGATATTTTACAGGAACTGGCCAAAGATGAATTTGGGAAGCGGTTCAAGGAAATTCGTTTCATCGCCGGGCCGCGAAAAAAGAAATACAAAACCATGACCACCTTGGACCCAATCAATCGCAACATTGAAAAAGAGCAGGTCATGTACAACCAGACGTTATCTGACAAGGAAACCCAGTGGATCCAGCAGTGGGTGGGGCGCCATGTAACCAATGAAAATATTCGAGAGCCCTTTGCGCATATGATGGGCGAGGTGCTGAAAATCCGAAAAGGCGAATTGGCCCATGGATATCACCCCTGTGCGATGTGTGGCAGCTTGTGCCCGGAAGAAAAACAGCTGTGTCCCGCTTGCGAACGAAAATTACAGAAAACAAACCAGAATCGAGTGACTTTGCTTTTGAAAGAACATCCCCATTTGACGTACCAGGAAGTGCGGCAAGTGCTGGGATGTGACTATGGGCAGTACCAGAAAGCCAGAGACATTCTGATTCATCGCTATAAAGAAAATATATTTCATAAATTCGCCACCGAAGAGGAAAAACGAAAACTCCTGGCCATTTTGCTCCATAAGCCCATGGAGACCATCACCAAAGAAGAAGCCAGAGATACGCTGAGAAAAATGCCGCAGAAGTGGTGGAAATGATAAAGGCAGTGAGAAGTGAGGAGTTAGAAGTGAGAAGTGCTGGCGGCGAGCCCTCGAATTGCTCTTATGCCGATTGGTGTCAAGTGGCATGATTTCTTTTTGTATAGCTCGCCGAATTGGGGATAACGATAGAGTCATGTTTCACGGGAAACAATGGATTGAAAAGGTTATGATTCTACTGATTTCTTTCGGGAAACATTTTCTGTTATCGCCAGAGACAAGGTTATAAAGGTTATAAAGGGTTATGAGGCTACCGTTTTTCATATAACCTTTTATAACCTTTATAACCCTGTCTCTTGCCTTGGCTATTCTATGTTAGAAATAGAAATCAGCAGAACAATAACCTTTCATCCCCGTTTCACGTGAAACATGAGATGATACGTCTAGCGATGAGTGGCACATTCGAGGAACCTGAGAAACTTGAGAACCCTGAGCAACCTGTAAACGCTAGCGAAATTATACTTACTGACTCAAATGATATGAAAATGAGAAAGGAGTTTTACTATGTCCGAAGAAATGAAAGAGAGTATCGTCGATATTGAACGGTATCGAGTCAAAGAGGGCAGTGCGGTAAATTTGAAGAAATATCCCACCGCTTGTGATGTGAAGATTGACAAGGCGAAGGTGAAAACCTTGTATTTCCCGCAGGCTCTCGAACAGATGAAGGAACTGCAGGAGAAGCTCTATGCCCAGAATACCTATGGTCTCATTGTGGTGCTGCAGGCCATGGATGCGGCGGGGAAGGATGGCACGGTGAAGCATGTATTTGCCATGCTGGATCCCGGCGGCGTGAAGGTGGTTTCTTTCAAGCAGCCTACCAGTGAAGAAAAAGACCATGATTACATGTGGCGTATCAACAAAGCCCTTCCGGAACGGGGCGATATCGGCATTTTCAATCGGTCTCACTATGAAGATGTGATTGTGACCCGTATTCATGATTTGATTCATCAGGGCCAATTGCCGAAAGATTTGATTGATAAAAATATTTGGGAAGAACGGTATGAACAAATCAATCATTGGGAAAAATACTTGGCCCAAAATGGATTCCCCATGATTAAAATTTTTCTCCATGTATCCAAAGAAGAACAGCAGAAGCGTCTTATGGATCGCATTTTCAATCAGCAGAAAAATTGGAAATTCTCCATGTCCGATATCAATGAACGACAGTATTGGGACCGGTACCAGGAACTGTACGGTGAAATTATTTCCAAAACATCCAAAGAGTACGCTCCCTGGTACATCGTTCCGGCGGATAACAAATGGTACACCCGCTATGTGGTAGCTTTGATTACCCAGGCGGCACTGAAGAAAATCAATCCGAAATTCCCGCCCCTGGCCCCGGATGTGGCAGAACAACTGGCAAAGTTCAAAAAACTGATTTCCGAAGTGAACTTGCACTCACTGGAAGAAATCCAGCAGGCCATGAAAAGGGAATAGGGGATAGCCGCTAGAGTCATGTTTCACGGGAAACAGGATAGAGTGAGGAGTTAGGAGTTAGGAATGAGGAGTGAGGAGTGGTGGCGGCGAGCCCTCGAATTGCTCTTATATCAATTGCATACCAATAGCAAGATTCCTTTTTATATAGCTCGCCGATGCCTGAAGCGGCTATCATTATATTTCATGAGAAACAATAGTTATAAAGGTTATTATTTTGCTGCTTGCTATTTCCAACATGGAATCATAAAGGCAAGTGGCAAGGTTATAAAGGGTTACAAAAGGTTATGGGAATGCCGTATTCTCATAACCTTTTGTAACTTTTTTTACCTGTCACTTGTGATAGCAGGAAATGTTTCACGTGAAACATAACTCCAATCTAAGTATAAAAAGGGTATTGGGGCGCTTTATGAATTGTGCGCCCCTAAGTAAGTTTACACCGCTGTCTCGGCTCCCCTGTCGGGTAATGCTGTTAAGTTAAGCGAAATATGCGGTGATTTCTGCTGATGCAAGGTTACTCAGGTTTCTCAGGCTACTTAGGTTTCTCACGTTTCTCGAATGAGCTAATGACGCTAGCGTCTATCGGCACATTCGGAGAACCTGAGCAACCTGAGAAGCCTTAGAAACTTGAGTAACCTGTCACTACTAGTGGAATCATACCTACTAACGCAAATCCTTAACTTAACAGCATTACCCTGTCGGGGGAGCTGCCGAAGGCTGAGGTATGCAAGCGAACTATATCGCTAGGAGCAAAGCGACGCAGGGATATAGTGAGACGCCATTTCGAGCGAAGCGAAGATGGGCAGCTCTAGCGGTATACTTCACTAGCAGTACGACAATCCGTTATGGGACTAATACCACTCCTCACTCCTCATTCCTAACTCCTCACTCAAAAGAACTAGCCCTTCTATGCTATAATAAAGACGTACGTTTATACGCTTGTATCATAATGAGGTGATTTTATGAAAAAGACAATCGCAATGATGTTGGCTATGGCAGCGCTTTCTACCGCTATCTATGCATCTCCGCAGACCACATTCCGTCCTGGTGAAACAGAAATCAATGTGGGCATGTGGGACGCATCCACCAACACCAAAGGATATAAATCAGATGGAGAATGGAATTTTTTAGGCGGCGTTACCTATGGCATCACCGATAAGTGGGCAGCCCAGTACCAGTACACCGGGCTCCATACAGACCACACCAGTGGCAACATGAATGAAATCAATGCGCTGTATTCTTTCCATCCGCAGGTAGCTGCTTTTGGGGGCTGGAACCGTATTTCTTTGAAAGATTATCCAGGAAGCATTTTCCATGATGGCAAAGTGACCAACAATATTCTGCAGGTGGGCGTGGTGGCTCGCCAGCCGCTGAATGAAGTGGTGGATGTGTATGCCAAAGGGGCACTGGGTACCGAAGAAACGTCCATGTGGGAAGCAGGCGTGAACCTGGCACTGGATCACAACCTGGACCTTAATGCGGGTTATCATTACATCAATACCCGTGGCAACAGCGATCGCAATGTGTCCTTCAAAGGCTTCCAGGCCGGCGTGTCTTACCGTTTCGGCGGCCATGACCCGGTGGTTTCCTACGAAGAACCGACCAAGAGCTACGATTTCGATGAAGAGGAAGAAGAACCTTCCGTTTCTGTGATTCGCACCAATGATTCCACAAAAAAGGCAGACCAGACCGCACAGACCGTAGCGGTTCCGGCTGACGAACCTGTGGCAGCACCGGAAAATGATTACTATTTCAATAGCGTTCATTTTGGCAGCGATTCCGCAGCACTGACCGATGCCCAGAAAGTGAACCTGGATGCCTTTGTCAAACAGGCCAAAGCCACTGGTCACGTATTCAAACTGGTGGGTAGAGCGGATCCCACCGGCAGCGCTGACTACAACAAAGAACTGGCCGGCCGCCGTATCAAAGCCGTCAAAGACTACGCCGTATCTCAGGGCGTGGACGGTTCCAAACTGGTAGAAATGATCAAAGGCGCCGACGATGCCGCAACCAATCATGCCGAAGCCCGTCGGGTAGATATTTTTGAGCATAAATGATGAATGATGTTTCACGTTTCACGTGAAACATGGGTATTGTTGTGCTGATTTGGATAGAGTAACAGAGCAGAGATGCCGCTATAGTAAAGGTTATGATTCTGCTGATTCCAATGGTTCAACATATCAAGATACCGTTATCGTCAAGGTTATAAAGGGTTATGGGATTATGAAATAACCTTTCATACCTTTGAGGATAGCGGTATTTTGTTTTGTGAAGAAGATGTTATAGGTTACAAAGGGTTCTCAGGTTTCTCGAATGTGCTTATAAACGCTGACGTTATCATCTCATTTGAGAAACGTAAGAACCTTCAGAACCCTTAGAACCTTCAGAACCTTTGCTACGAAAGGAATTTTCGCTTAATGTAACAGCATGACGTAACTCTGGACCTAGTCACCAGTCACCAGTCCCCCTTGTGCTATAATGAATAAAAACTGTTTCTCGTGAAAAGGAGAGTGCTAACATGTACAAAATTGCGATTTTCGATATGGACGGAACCATTTTGAATACCTTAGAAGATTTGACTATTTCTACCAACTACGCTTTGGAAAAGATGGGGAAGCGTCATGATTTCCAGCCTGATTTGGTGCGCCTTTGCTATGGTTGTGCCATCGATGCGGATATGGAAAAGGTGCTGGCCATGGCGGCTGGTTGTCCGGCGGAGGATTTGGAATATATAGGAAATCGGATTCCCCTTGCTCAATACGGTTTTTCTTCCGAAGAGGTACAGCAGATCAAAGCGATTTTTACCAAGCACTATAGCGCCCATTGCCATTTGCACAGCCATCCCTATGAGGGCATCCCCTATGTGCTGCACAGTTTGCGCAGAAAGGGGATTCATACAGCGGTGGCTTCCAACAAAGATGATTGCGATGTGCAGAAATTGGCCGCAGCTCATTTTGATGGACTCTTTGAAGTGACCATTGGAAATAGCGAAAAAGTGCGTCGCAAACCGGACCCAGACATGCTCCTTCGCATTTTGGATACCCTCCATCTCATGCCTGCCGACGCAGTTTATATCGGTGACTCCGAAGTGGACGTGCAGACTGCCAAGAACGCAGGCATGCCCTGTATTTCTGTAGCTTGGGGATTCCGCACAAAAGACTTCTTATTACGCCATGGGGCGACGACAGTGGCGGAAAATGCGGATGAGCTGCTTGAGGAGTTAGGAGTGAGGAATTAGGAGTGAGGAGTGGTGGCGACGAGCCCTCGCATTGCTCTTAGACCGATTACAATCAAATGGTAAGATTTCTTTTTATATAGCTCGCCGGATTTGATAAATTTGATAAGCCGCAAGAGTTGTGTTTCACGTGAAACATTGTATAAAGGTTATTATTGTGCAGATCTCTTTTGTGTAACATAGAGCAGAAAAAGTGTGCGACAGGGTTAAAGGGGTTATAAAGGGTTATGGGAATACCGTTCTGGCATAACCTTTTATAACCCTTTTAACCTTGACACTGGCGATAGCAAGGAATGTTTCACTGAAGAATTCAGCAGAATAATAACCTTTGATATCATGTTTCACGTGAAACATGACTCTATCCATTTTATATAAAATAAAAAGGGGTATTGGGGCGCTTCTTAATTTGCGCGCCCCTTCCACCACTACTCACTTCTAACTACTCACTTCTCACTGCTTTTTTATGACTCTATGAAACTCAACCAGTATTTCCTTGACCACTATTCTCTCTTCCTCTATAATGCATACTATCGGTGACTAGTAGACTGGTGACTGGAATCGCATTTACCTAGTCACCAGTCACTAGTTACCAGTCACTTCATAAACAGGAGAGAAGGACAGATTTATGAATCTAACGATGCTTCATTTACTCATTATGATCGGAACCGTGGCGGCGGTGATTGGGATTGGAATTTATCATTCCCGGTCCATCAAGTCCGCAGCGGGATATAGTGTGGGCGGACGCAGTGCCGGGGCGCCTTTGGTGGCGGGCAGTATCGCTGGCACCGTGGTCGGCGGCGGCGCTACGGTGGGGACTGCCCAGTTGGCGTACAATTTCGGCTTATCTGCCTGGTGGTTTACCTTAGGAAGCGGCATTGCCTTTATTATTATGGGCATTTTTTATGCCAAGAAAATGAGAGGCACCGGGCTGGAGACGATTCCTCAATTTCTGTCTCTTCATTATGGGAAGAAAGCAGAAGAATTGTCTTCTTTGATTTCTTCCATTGGCATTTTGTTTTCTGCCGTGGCCAGCTGTCTGCCGGGACTGGAAATTATTTCTGAAGTGTTTCACGTGGAACCGGAAATGGCTGCGGTGATTCTCATGGTGTTGGTGGCGGGGTACACCTTCTTTGGAGGCATGAAATCCGCTGGCATCGGTGGCATGCTGAAAATGGGCATCATCTGGTTCGCCCTTTTCATTGCTGGCTTTGAAGCCTTTTCTTCTATCAAAGAAACATCTTACCTGGCAGAAATGGATCCTTCCCAATTCAGTTTGGTGGGACGGGGCTGGGAACCGGCTATGGCCAATTTATTTTCTGTCATCGTAGGCGTGCTTTGCACCCAGACTTATATCCAAGCGATTTTTTCTGCTGATACCCCAGGGACTGCGTCGTTCGGTTGTTTCTTGGCGGCCCTCATTGTCATTCCTGTGGGGCTCCCGTCTGTGGCGATCGGCATGTACATGCAGGCGTTCTATCCAGACGTGCTTCCAATCATGGTGCTTCCTACCTACCTCATCAATGAAGTGCATCCCATCATTGGCGGACTGGCCATGGGAGGCATCATTCTCTCCCTCATCGGCGGTATCGGCGGACTGGTGCTGGGCATCGGCACCATGCTGGCCAGAGATATGATTGCGCCGGTGATGAAAATCAAAAAAGACCACACCCTGTTGGTGCTGACCAAGTGCACCGTGCTGGCTGTGATGGGACTTTCTTGTGTTATTTCCATTATGAATCGAGGCACAGAAGTGCTTTTTTGGACCTATCTCTCCATGGCCCTTCGCGGTGGCGGCATTTTCATTCCTCTGTCTTTGGCGGTTTTCTATCCGGGCCATCTGAAACCCACCTGGGCGGTTATTTCCATGATAGGCAGCACCGCCGCTTCTTTGGTGGCAACGTTCCTGCATAGTCCCATCGATCCCCTTTTCGTAGGACTCATTGCCAGTGCGATTTTGATTGTACCGGGACTGAAAAGATAGTGAGGAGTGAGGAATTAGGAGTGAGGAGTGGTGGCGGCGAGCCTTCGAATTGCTCTTATACCGATATCTTATACATGATAAGATTCCGTTATATATAGCTCGCCGGGTGTTGAAAATGGATAGAGTCATGTTTCACGGGAAACGATATATTGAAAGGTTATTATTCTGCTGATTTCTATTTCTAACATAGAATAGCCAAGGCTAGAGATAGGGTTAAAAGGGTTATAAAAGGTTATGGGAATACCGTTTTCCCATAACCTTTTATAACCCTTTATAACCTTGTCTCTAGCGATAACAAGAAATGTTTCACAGAAGAAAACAGCAGAATAATAACCTTTATATATTGTTTCCCGTGAAACATGACTCTTACGAGTGAACAAATTACTCTTGACAAGTATTCCTATCTTTGATACTCTCATGATTGAAATAATTCAATTTATCGATTATGGAGAGTCATATGGAAAAAATTTACATCAACACAGCGAAAGCATTGAAAGCCATTTCGGATCCCAAGCGGTTAAAAATTGTGGATATGCTTTCTTGTAAAGCCCAGTGTGCGTATAAGTTGCAAGAAGCATTTGCTATCACCCAGCCAACATTGTCCCATGATATGAAAGTTCTGGTGGAATCTGGCCTGGTTTTGGACCGGCGAGAAGGAAAACATATTTATTATTCCCTGAATCCAGAAGCTTTGAAAGAACTGCAGGTTATTATGGGAGAAATTTTTAAGCATAAGACAACTTGCGTTGGAGACAAATAGTCATGTGCCATTAGCGGTGCATACGTATTGTTCCAAGGGGTATTATTCTGCAAATTACAGAGCGTAACAAAATATAAATACCGTTAGTGATAAGGTTATAAAAGGTTATGATACCAGATTATAGTAACCATTTTTAACCTGGATACTAGCGGTATTTTGATTTGTTAGATTATTGAAATAAGCAGAATAATAACCTTTTGACAATCCGTATCTGAACTAGTGAATGCTGGCGAAATCCGTAAAGTTATAACCTTCTGGAAAGGCGAACCTAGACCTTATGAATAAAAAGTGGTAAACTATAAGCGTAAATAGCAAAGTTCTTTGCTATAAATTGGTCGTGAGGTGATAAACATGGCAGAAGTAACTGAAAAAAGTATTGTTGTACGTGGCGTAGACAAGTACGAAGTGGCTGATCTGAAGCGTGTTTACGGCAGCGTTTGCTACCAGGGTGGAGAATTCGTATTCCTCCAGTTCCCGATTGTAGGAGATACCGTAAGAGACTATCGTCCGGACAGCTATACCACAGCTATTCAGCTGGGTGATGAAGTGTTCGACGGACAGACTTTCCACTATCATGTAACACTGACCTATGATGGTCATGTCAGAGAAGTGGTTTACATGGGTCTCGACGATGCCGGCAGACCGGATACCGTTGATATCGAATAAGAAACCTCAAAAAGGCACAGCGAAAGCTGTGCTTTTTTATTGGCCCAAAAACGAAATGAGTCATGTTTCACGGGAAACGGAAAAGCAGTTAGAAGTGAGCAGTTAGAAGTGAGAAGTGGTGGAAGGGGCGCACAACTTAAGAAGCGCCCCAATACCCCTTTTATACTTATTATTTTTATTCCGATAGAGTCATGTTTCACGGGAAACAATGTATTGAAAGGTTATTATTCTGCTGATTTCTATTTCTAACATAGAATAGTCAAGGCTAGAGACAGGGTTAAAAGGGGTATACAAGTTTATGAGGCTACCGTTTTTCTCATAACCTTGTATAACCCTTTATAACCTTATCACCAGCGATAGCAAGAAATGTTTCACAAAAGAAAACAGCAGAATAGTAACCTATATATACATTGTTTCCCGTGAAACATGACTCTATCCATTTTCAACACTCGGCGAGCTATATAAAACGGAATCTTATCGTATATAAGATATCGGTATAAGAGCAATACGAGGGCTCGCCGCCACCATTTCTAACTTCTAACTTCTCACTTCTCACTGAACTTTTCGTTTCCCGTGAAACATGACGCTATCGATTTCGCACTAAATAAGTTCGTGCGTAAAAAGGTAAAAAATGCTATACTAATAAAGACTATCGGTGAAAGGAAGTAAACTATGGGCAAGATTATCAGCATCATCAATCAGAAAGGCGGCGTGGGGAAAACCACCACGGCGGTAAACCTGGCGGCGTACTTGGCAGACAAGGGGAAGAAGACCCTTTTAATTGACGAAGATTCCCAGGGAAATTCTACTAGCGGCCTGTCGGACCAGGTGGAATTTAAAGGCAATTTGTATGATGTATTGCTGAACGATCAGCCTGTGGAAGAGGCCATTGTGAAGACGGCGTTGAAGAAATTATCTCTTTTGCCGGCATCCATTGATTTGGCCGGTGCGGAAATTGAAATCGCCGGGCTTTCTGAGCGGGAGACGTTGTTGAAACGGAAAATCGAAGCGCTGAAAGACAGCTACGATTACATTTTGATTGATTGCCCGCCTTCCTTGGGACTGATGACTTTGAATGCCCTGGTGGCATCCGATTCGATTATTATTCCTATCCAGGCAGAATTTTATGCCCTGGAAGGGTTGTCTCAGCTGGTGAAAACCGTACAGATTGTGGGGCGCAAGCTGAATCCGTCGCTCCATATCTTGGGAATTGTGCTCACCATGTTTGATGGCCGCACCAATTTGTCTATTCAGGTAGCGGAAGAAGTGAAGAAATATTTCGGCTCCAAAGTGTTCAAGACTGTGATTCCTAGAAGTGTCAAATTGTCGGAAGCACCCAGCTTTGGAGAATCTATATTAACCTATGCGCCAAAGTCCAAAGGGGCCGAGGCTTACAAGAAGTTATGCCGGGAGGTATTGAAACGTGACTAAAAAGAAATTGGGACGTGGACTGGGGTCTCTTCTGGAAAGTGCCCTTGATGAAGGCGGAAAGGTGATCGAACTCAGTCTTTCCAAAATTCATCCCAATCCCTGGCAGCCAAGACGGGAATTTAAAGAAGAAGCACTCCAAAGTTTGGCCGCTTCTATCAAAGATAAAGGAGTCATTCAGCCGGTCACCGTGCGGTATCGGGATGAAGATGGCAATTTCGAATACGAATTGGTCACCGGCGAGCGTCGCTATCGGGCGGCCAAATTGGCAGGATTGAAAACTATTCCAGCCATTCTGACCTCCTATGATGACCAGGCCATGGCAGAAGTGGCGCTGATTGAAAATTTGCAGCGTGAAAATTTGAACCCCATCGAAGAATCCGAAGCCTATGAAAAGCTGCTTCAAAAGTATCCTATGAAGCAGGAAACACTGGCGGAAAAAATGGGAAAGAGCCGCCCATACATCACCAACATGCTTCGTCTCTCGGCCCTTCCGGCGGAAGTGAAACAGATGGTACGGGATGGGAAACTCACCGTGGGACAAGTTCGTCCCGTACTCGCCCTGACCGATGAAGCAGAACAGCTGGCTATGGCCCAGCAGATTGTGCAAGAAGGCTTGTCGGCTCGCAAATCGGAAGAACTGGCGAAACAGAAAAAAGATAAGAAAAAGCCAGCCAAAGAAGATCAGCAAGTGGCTGCCTATCTCCATTCCATTGAAGAAAAACTGGGCCTATCCGTAGGAAGCCAGGTTCGTATCAAATGGAAACAGAGCAAACAGGGCCACAAAGGCACTATTTCCATCGCCTTTAAGAGCGAAGAAGAATTTGAACGAATTACGGAATTACTGAATCGGTGACTCAATCGGTGATTCACGGATAGCGTCATGTTTCACGGGAAACTTAAAATGCAGTTAGGAGTGAGAAGTTAGGAGTGAGGAGTGGTGGAAGGGGCGCACAACTTATATAGCGCCCCAATACCCCTTTTTATAATGGAGTCTGGGATTATATTCAAGTTAAATGTGACTCTATCTATTTTTTATATTCGGCGAGCTATATAAAAAGGAAACATAGTACTTGATATGAATCGGTATAAGAGTAATTCGAGGGCTCGCCGCCAACACTCCTCACTCCTAATTCCTCACTAGAGAACTGTTTCACGTGAAACATGATGTTAAAGGTTAACAAAATATCGGAGTACAAAGTATGTTAGAATCAAATACCCTATTGTATGTGGTAGGCGGTATCTTTTTGGTACTGTTCCTATTTTTAGCCGCTCAGATTTTGATGCTGAGAAGTCGGCTCAATCGATTGACCAAGAAATACAAATATTTCATGAACGGAGAAGATGGTGGCTCTTTGGAACTGCGGCTGTCCACGGAAGTGAGAGAACTTCGTGACATGGTGACTTCTTCTGAAAATATGCTGCACCAGCAGGAACTGTTGGCCACCATGCAGCTCCAGTCTTTCCAGAAAGTAGGACTGGTTCGCTACGATGCCTTTGATGACACAGGAGATAAATTGTCCTTCTCCCTGACCGTATTGGACGGGAAGAATAACGGATTCATTCTCTCTTCCCTGGCAGGTCACGATACCTCCCGTATCTATGCCAAACAGATCACCAACGGCCAGTGCAAAGAAGCCCTCTCTTCGGAAGAAGCAGAAAGTATCAATATTGCTCTGGATACCCTCATGCCAGATATGGCCGGCCAGGCCCAGGAAGCTGTGCAGGCTGCTAGAAATGAAGAACTGTCCCAGACCCAGCCTATGAATCATAAGATTGATATGAAATAACACTAGCGGCGGGAATCGCTGGTGTCAAGTTTCACGGGAAACGGTAAAGGCAGTGAGAAGTTAGAAGTGAGAAGTTAGAAATGGTGGTGGCGGCGCGCAAATTATATAGCGCCGCAGATTATATAAATCTATTGTGTTTCACGTGAAACTTGAGACTATGGATTTTATATTTTCGGCGAGCTATATAAAACGGTATCTTGCTATGTTTTATGTAGTGATACAAAAGCAATACGAGGTGCTCGCCGCCATCATTTCTCACTTCTAACTTTTAACTTCTAACTGCTTTTTAAAAGTAAGGAAAACGAGAAATGTTATGCAGAAAGATATAAATAACGAGACCGGTGATGTGTCCTTCCGCTTCACCGGCGAGGAAATCAAGAAATGGAAGATGGGAGCCGTGGCAGCGGGAGCGGTGTTTGTTCTGGCTGTGGGGACTTCGCTCTATAGTTTGATTTCCATGAATTCTTTGAAGCAGGAAAATGCGTTGTACCAGAACCAGCTCCATATGGCACAGCAGAAGTTGGATGAAATGGCAGACAAGACCCAGACCATTGAGAAATTGTCGGACCAGCTGCAGGATATGATCAAAGCCAATAACAACGGGGCGGCCCAAAATATTTCCCAAGGCGGCGCAGGCGGTCAGGGCGGCGCGTCCACGGTGCCCGATAAAGCTAGAAGTGTGAGGCCTAGCGACCACCAAAACGTAGAAGAAACGAAGGCAGACGTACATACCCCAGGGCAACTTTTGAGACAAATGCGAAAATTGGATGCCCGACTGGATACACAAATCAAAACGCTGATTGTGCTCCGGGAACAGGTGATGAACCAGACCTACGGCATGCAGGTGCAAATGATGCATACCTCTTCGACTACACCGGATATGTGGCCGGTCAAAGGGGAAATCTCCAGCGGCTATGGTTTCAGAAATAGCCCCGGCGGTATCGGTTCTACCTATCATGAAGGCATCGATATTGCTTCTGATTACGGCGTGCCGGTAGAAGCCACAGCGTCCGGCACGGTCACACAGGCCAGCTGGGTCGATGGGTATGGCTACCTGGTAGAAATCAAACACGATGGCGGCATTACCACTCGTTACGGACATAACTCCGCTCTGCTCGTCACCGTAGGCCAGCAGGTGGAACAAGGTACCGTGGTGGCCCTCGTAGGGAGCACCGGAAATAGCACCGGCCCGCATTGCCACTACGAAGTTCGTATCAACGGCGATGCAGTGGATCCGGTTTATTTCTTGCCGGGGAACTACTAAAAAGCAGTGAGAAGTTAGAAGTGAGAAGTTAGAAATGAAGGTGGCGGCGCACAGCTTATGTAGCGCCGCCTTTTTGTATGTCTGTAAGAGTCATGTTTCCTGTGAAACATATTATATGGTGACTGGTAGACTGGTGACTAGGAATCTGATTTTTCCCAGTCACGAGTCACCAGTCACGAGTCACCTTATTTCATGCTATAATAGTTAATAATAAAAGAGAGTCATGTTTCACGTGAAACTTATACTTCAGTGAGGAGTTAGGAATGAGGAGTGAGGAGTGAAGGCGGCGAGCGTATCGAATTACTCTTATACTGATTATCCTCAAATACCAAGATTCCTTTTTATATAGCTCGCCGATTTTCTAGTCAGTTATCAGTAAGTGGTTGGCTGAAAACAAATATCTAATCTGCCTACTGCTAACTGTCAACTGCTTGCTATATAAAAAAGGGGTATTGGGGCGCTTTATAAGTTGTGCGCCCCTTCCACCACTCCTCACTCCTAATTCCTCACTCCTAACTATGTAGTCACCAACAAACAGGAGGATCCTATGATGACCACCAAAGAGGCAGAATCGTTATTTCTACAAGGAAAATTTCAAGAATGTTTTGACGCGCTTCGTGTTCTTGTGAAAGATGAAAACGATGGGCGGGCCCAGTTTTTGCTCAGTTTATTTTATTTCTATGGCATTCTGGTGCCAGAGGACAATGACCAGTTTGGTGAATATATCGACAGAGCCGCCGATGCGGAGGAAGTGTTGGCGTTTCTATTTATGATTTTCCCGCGGGAAAGCAGCAAGGAAAAAATCGAAGCCTTTCGGGATTTGATGAAATTGCTGCGGGATTTGGCGAAAGAGAAGGATCCTTTTGCGATGCATCAGATTGGCATGATGTATGAACGAGGCTTGGGCGTGAAGGCGGACATGGAGAAGGCACTGTCCTGGTTTGAACGGGCGGCGGACTTAGGGCTGGTGATGGCCATGGTGGAAGCCGGCAAGTTGTACAGCAATGAGGATTTGCCTTTTTATGATGCCCGCAAGGCCTATGTGTGGTATTTGAAAGGGGCCGGCTTGGGATACCATGAAGCGGAACTCCATTTGGGGGATTGCTATTATGTGGGGTTCGGCGTGGAAGAAGATGTAGAAAAGGCAGAAATTTGTTTCCAGCGAGCCGCCGACCATGGCAGTCATGAAGCGTGCGATGCTTTAGGCACCATCTATGTGCTGGGCGACGGGGCAGAACCGGATTTTGATAAAGCCAGGAAATATTTCGAAATGGGAGCCTTTGCAGGAGATGCCAACTGCTGTTACAAACTGGGCGATTGCTATTTCTATGGCAGAGGCACCGAAGTGGATTTGGACAGTGCCAAGGAATGGTACGAAAGAGCCTGGGATTTGGGGAGCGCGGCAGCGGCCGCTTCTTTGGGCATGCTTCATATCATCCATGCCGATGATGGCAATGATGAAGAATGCGAGAAAGAACAGGAATTGGGTTTCCAGTGGGTACAGAAAGCGGCCGATGCCGGCGATGTGAATGGTTTGGCTTACTTGGGAAATTGCTATGCCGAAGGTATCGGTGTAGCACCGGACACGGAAAAAGCCAAAACCTATCTGACCGAAGCGGCCAATGAAGGGCAGATTGAAGCGATTAGCAAATTGGGCGAATTGGCGCTCCAGGAAGGCAACCATTTCGAAGCCATCAAACAATTCCGGGAAGCCGCCGACCAGGGCTATCCTCGGGCAGAAAATTTCCTGGGCATTTGCTACGCCGAAGGCATTGGCGTACCGAAGAACCTGAGAAGCTCCGAAGAATGGTTCCGCCGGAGCGACGCCCAAGGCGATCCGGACGCTAGGATATTGATGAAGGAATATTTGAAAATTTAAAAAGCAGTTAGAAGTGAGAAGTTAGAAGTGAGAAGTGGTGGCGGCGAGCATCTCGTATTGCTCTTATACCGATGGGTATCAAGTACCATGCTTTCTTTTTAGATAGCTCGCCAAAGATAAAAAAACGGATGGAGTCATGTTTCACGTGAAACATATCGCTATGTGTGTGAGAAATATAAAAAGGGGTATTGGGGCGCTTCTTAAGTTGTGCGCCCCTTCCACTACTCCTCACTCCTAACTTCTAACTTCTCACTGCATTATACAAAGGAGCACAATGATATGGTAGTGAATAAGGGCGAAGAGCTATTTCTCCAGGGCCAGATCGATGAGGCACTGCCGGTTTTGGAAAAGGAAGGTCAAAAGGGACTGGGACGGAGTCTGTACTTGTTAGGCACCATTTACCGAGAAGGGTATGGACATGTGGTAGCCAATGAGGAAAAGGCAGAAACCTATTTCCAGGCAGGGAAACAGGCAGGCGACGCCCTTTGTGATTTGTCTATGTTCTATGCCGGTGCGTCCATTTGGGACACCGTAGAACACAGCTTCCGCCAGGTGTTACAACAGGCGGTGGCTGGGGACGTGATTTCCATGGAAGAAGTGGGGCGGTTTTACCGGGAATCGGGGATTGTCATGAATCCGGAAGAAGGATTCAAATGGCTCACCAAGGGAGCGCTTTTTGAATATTGGCGGGCGCTCTATGATTTGGGCAATTGCTACGCCAAAGCAGGGGACAGTGCCAAAGCGGCGGCTTGTTATGAAAAAGCAGCCGCTTTTGGAGATAAATACAGTGAATATGCCTTAGGGCAAATGGGATTGGACGCCGCTTTTGAAGACCATGACAAAGACAAATTGGAGAAAGCACTGGCATGGCTGGAAAAAGCGATTTCCCATGGCAGTGGTGAAGCGGCTAGCCTTTTGGGAGAATTGTACCTGGACATGAAATATGATGACCTTATGGAAGACGATGATCCTCTGGTGAAGCCCGACGAAACGAAAGCCATGACCTATCTGAAACAGGCCACCGATTTGGGGGACGAAACCAGTGCGCAGCTATTGGCTGGCCTTTATGATGAAAAAGGAAATAAAAAGAAAGCGGAGAAGTATTATAAAGAATCCATCCGCTTAGGAAATAACGAAGCCCAGGTTTCTCTTGGTATGTTTTATTTGGAACAGGAGAAATACACCGACGCCTTCCGGTATTTGAAAAAAGCCGCCGATCAGGGATTGGATGAAGCCCAATATCTGGTGGCGTGTATGTACGCCAATGGACAGGGCGTAGAAAAAGACCACGAAAAAGCCATGGAATGGATGGAAGAAGCCGCTGATAACGGGAATGAAGAAGCATTGATGCAGATGAAAAACAGTTAGTCTCATGTTTCCCGTGAAACGGAAAGGGCAGTTAGAAGTGAGGGGTTAGGAGTGAGGAGTGGTGGCGGCGAGCCCTCGAATTGCTCTTATACCCATATCTTATACATGATATGACTCCGTTTTATATAGCTCGCCGAAGGCGGAAAATAAATAGAGTCATGTTTCCCATGAAACATATCTTCATGGGGATAATATATAAAGGGGTATTGGGGCGCTATATGAATTGTGCGCCCCTTCCACCACTCCTCACTCCTAATTCCTCCCTCCTAACTGATTTTTGTTTCCCGTGAAACATGACTCTAGCGTTACTAAAAATAGAGGAGGAGTATCTATGCTTACATTAGAGGAAGCAGAAGAACTATATAAAGCAGGGAAATTTGAGGAAGCAAGACCTATATTTCAAAAACTGGCTGAGGAAGGGAATCCGCGGGCCATTCATATATTGGCATTCTGTTATTATTACGGGAAAGGCGTTCCGGTCAATCAATCCAAAGGATTGTATCTCTGGAAAAAAGCAGCTGCCAAGCATTACGCCGACGCAGCGATGACGGTGGGGTTCTTGTATTCTTTTAGTAAAAATAAAAAAGAACAGCAAGAGGGATTTACATATACGAAACAGGCCGCAGAGGCGGGAATTCCTACAGCGATGGGCAATCTGGCGAACTGCTATTACTATGGCAAAGGTACCAGAAAAGACAAGCGGCTTGCCAAGGAATGGTACCAGAAAGCATCGGACCTGGGCATGGATACATCCACCATGCAGCTGGGGGTTATTTACCATGAAGAAGGAAACGATGACAAAGCGTTTTCTCTCTTCCTCAAAGCTGCAGAAAATGGCTATAGCGAAGCCATGGGCTGGGTAGCTGCTTGCTACAACAATGGCTATGGCGTCACAAAGAACCAGCAGATCGCCCACACCTGGCTCAAACGGGCCGCCGCTGCTGGCAGCGCCGATGCCAAAGAAGCCCTGCGCGTGGTGTTTGGGGAAATTTTATAAAAGCAGTGAGGAGTGAGGAATTAGGAGTGATGGCGGCGAGCCTTCGAATTGCTCTTATACCAATATCTTATACATGATATGACTCCGTTTTATATAGCTCGCCGAAAACTGAAAACGGATAGAGTCATGTTTCATATGAAACATATAGATAAAGGTTATTATTCTGCTGATTCTGTTGGTGAAACATTTCCTGTTATCGCAAGCGACAGGGGTATAAAGGGGTACAAAAAGGTTATGGGAAAAACGGTAGTTTCATAACCTTTTATAACCTTTATAACCTAGTCACTTGCGAGAACAGGATATGTTTCACAGAAGAAATCAGCAAAATAATAACCTTTATACCCCCGTTTCACGTGAAACATGAGCTAACCGTTAATCGCTTGTTTTTAGAAAGAAGAATCATGAAATCAATACGATATATATTTCCTTTATGGGTAGCGCTTTCGCTGCCTTTGGTGTCCTATGCAGAAGTACCGATTGGGTTGGAAGGAATATTTCCGCCCCGTGTGTCCCAGGAAGCGGAGAAGCCGTCGCAGTTGGTATTGCTCACTTGGCCGGACAATCCGGAGTCGGTGCGGTATGAAGTGGAAATTTTCCGGGGACTTCCGGCGGATTTGGATCGCAATACCCCGGTGGAAGCACCGTTGTATCACAACAAAAAGATTTACACCAACAAAGTGCTGGTGAATTTGTCGGATTTCCAAAACGGGGAAAGCGGCATTTTATATTGGCGGGTTCGTCCCATCGACGCGGACTGGGAAGGGTTGGCTCCTTTTTCAGCGCCCATGGAAGTACGAAGCACCATGAAAATGATTTCCAGAAATGCGCCGTATCCCAATGTGTATCACCCCGGCAATGGGTCCACCTTGCTCTATCCGGTTTATTCCTACGCGGGAAATCCGGGGGCAGTGAAATATGAGGTGGAAGTCACAAAAGAATATCCGGAGAATTTGGATGATTTCCATCCATCGAAACATCGCATTTGGAGCCAGGTGACGTCCCTGTCTAATGTGTATGATAGCCAGCCTAGAATTGGTACCTACTATTGGCGGGTCCGTGGTCTTGACGGAAATAACAATCCGGTGGGCATTTGGAGTTTACCAGAAAAAGTGCGGTCCAACCCAGGAGAGCATTTCAACGTGGGCATTTTCGGTGATAGCATCACCCAGGGCGGTGGTCATCTCTACCATAGCCCGGCCGACATGGCCTATAGTTATATTTCCTATCTGGACTTTCCGGCGGTCAATATGGGCCGTAGCGGGGACACCACGGAAATGATGGAAGACCGGTTCGATCGGGACGTGCTTCCGTTTCACGTGAAACAATTGCTCATCATGGGCGGTATCAACGACCTGCGCATGGGGGCAGACCCGGAAAAGGTGATTCATCACCTGGAAAATATCCGAAAGAAATGCATCGCCCACGGCATCACGCCCATTTTGATGACCATCGTGCCTATCAATCCGGACAACATTCAGAAATACTACGGCGAAACCACCTACGAAAACTGGAGAGAATCGGTGGACACCGTCAATGCCTACATCCGCAGCCTTCCTCACATTGACACCGCCGCCCCTTTCGCCGACTTCGACGTCATGCCATCGGAACTGGCCATGGACGGCATTCACGGCGATTGGAACGCCAAGCAGATGATTGCGGGGGAGATCAATCGGTCGATGGAGACATAGCCAAGTAAGGATTTGCGTTAGTTGCTGTGATTTCGCTTACGGTGACAGGTTGCTCAAGTTTCTAAGGGTTCTCAAGGTTCTCAGGTTTCTCGAATGTGCCGAGTGGCGTTGGCCGATACTAGGGGATGATACTGCTGGTTACTTGTGTAAAACAAATAGAATATGCCGCTTGTTAAAAGGCAAAAAAAGGTTACTAAATGGTTATGGAAATACCTGTGTCTTCATAACCATTTAGTAACCCTTTTTTAGATTTATAGGAATATGTTTCATGTGAAACATGACTCTATTTGTTTTCAATTTTTGGCGAGCTATATAAAAAGAAATCTTGCTAATTGATACCAATTGGTATAAGAGTAATTCAAGGGCTCGCCGTCACCATTTCTAACTTCTCACTTCTAACTTCTCACTTCTCACTGCATTTTTGTTTCCCGTGAAACTATGTTGATTAACTTGTGAACACATCTGTGACTAACTTGTGAAAAGCTGTGAAATACTTGTGAATGAGAAGTAAGTTTTATTCGATATTGTCGAGTGAATAACCCTGTGATTTATTGTGAAAAAGTTAATCACAAGAGGGCTTTTTCTGTTAGCATCAAGTTTCACGCGAAACGATAACTATGAAGGTTATAATTCTACGGATTTCTATTTCTAACATAGAAACAAGCGGATGGGCGACAGGGGTATAAAGGGTTACAAATGGTTATGGGAAAAACGGTAGCTTCATAACCTTCCGTAACCTTTTATAACCTTGTCACTGGCGATAGCAGGGAAATGTTTCACAGAAGAAAGCAGTAGAGTGGCAACCTTTAGAGTTATGTTTTACGTGAAACGGTTAATGGAAAGGTTACTATTCTACGGATTTCTATTTCTAACATAGAAACAAGTAGATAGGCGACAGGGGTATGAAAGGTTATAAAAGGTTATGGGAATACGGTTTTCATATAACCTTCTATAACCCTTCATAACCTTGTCACTAGCAATAGCAGGAAATGTTTCACAGAAGAAAGCAGTAGAGTGGCAACCTTTAGAGTTATGTTTTACGTGAAACGATAACTAGGAAGATTATGATTCTACGGATTTCTATTTCTAACATAGAAACAAGTAGATAGGCGACAGGGGTATGAAAGGTTATAAAAGGTTATGG
>CAKQBK010000001.1 GCA_934216155.1 uncultured Dialister sp. | reverse complement strand
ATGTCTAAAATGGAGCGTTGGCTGGCCTATTTTGCCAATCAATTGGATCGTAAAGGAAAGGAGGAACTCGCTATGAGCGAAGCAGCCATTCAAAATGCTATGGAAGCAGCACGTATTTTTTTGAATAATACTGCCGAACGACGTTTATATATCAACCGTGAAATGGCTCGTATGGACAGAGAATCGCAATTAGAAGATGCCCATGAAGAAGGAATTATATCTGCCAATATTTATAATTTAACAAACTTAATGAATAAACAGCATCGTTCTTTAGCAGAAGCCATGGATCTATTAGGAGTTCCAGAAAATCTCCGAGAAGTTATCCGTGAAAAAATGGAAAAACATTCTTCTCAATAGTATAGTTTCTTTTGCGTTAAAAGTGAGGGATTGGCTATGAGCGAAGCGGCCATTCAAAATGCTATAGAAGCAGCACGTATTTTTTTTGAATAATATTGCTGAACGACGTTTATATATCAACCATGAAATGGCTCGTATGGACAAAGAATCGCAATTAGAAGATGCACACGAAGATGGTGCTATTTCAAGTTCCATTCGCAGTTTAAATAGCTTAATAGCAAAGAAGCACTTTTCTTTAGCTGAAGCAATGGAATTACTGGATATTCCAGAAAACTTGCGTCAACCTATTCGACAAAAGATGGAAAAGCATTCTTCTTAAATGTGCAAAAGCTGGTATGGAAATATTCTCCATACCAGCTTTTAGCATTATATCTGATTGTACTATCTCCATCGATTGGGAATCCCCAAAGCCAATGCCGTCCCCACCACCAGAACAGCATACTTGATGCCGCTTGGCATGAAAAGGTCTGCCACGGCATACATGAGAATCACCACGGTAACCAGTTCTTTCCCTCTAGGATAGATCCGATACCGCTGAATCCAGGAGGCAAAAAGTAGCGTATCAATGGCAACGGTCATTAGGAGCTGCACCGCGCCGAGAGTGATGATGGTAGTCTCTCTATCCCAACGAAATAGATAAACCCCAGTCATACATGCGATGCCTAAGACTGCGGCTAAAATCACGAACGGCAGTCGTTTGAGGCAGGTTTTTCTGGAAATTTCTTTTCGGATATCCAAAAAGTTCTTTCTCCAATAGCAGAAGAGAAGAAGCAGCGCTGTGATTCCGTATTCTGCTAAGAAAAAGAGGGTAGCTTGATTTTGTGTCATAATGAACCTCGTTGATTACGATGTAATGGCAATGCTGTTAAGTTAAAGGCTTTCATTAGTAGGTATGATTCCGCTGTTGGAGACAGGTTGCTCAAGTTTCTAAAGGTTCTCAGGTTGCTCAGGTTCTCCGAATGTGCCGATAAATGCTAGCGTCATTAGCTCATTCGAGAAACGTGAGAAACCTAAGTAGCCTGAGAAACCTGAGTAACCTTTGCATCAGCAGAAATCATCGCATATTTCGCTTAACTTAAAAGCATTGAATGTAATGGATACTCATTTAAATTTTCAATACTAAAGAACTAGGTGGTTGTTAGTTGTTAGTTGCTAAGACTCAAATCCCCCACAACAATGTGTACTGGCTATTATTGTAATCAGTTTCTTTAAAAAGTGCAAAGAAAAAGCAGGGAAGAGCCTATCTTCTCTGCTTTTTAATTTGCACTATGGATAAAAAAGGAGGGAAAAACAGACAGTATCTTTTCCCCCTACTTTTATTTATATCAAAAGGGTATAGGGGCGCTTCCAAATTTTGCGCGCCACTTCCACCACTCCTCATTCCTAACTCCTAACTATTTTTATGCTGGATGATGTACTGCCGCAGGTCTTCGTGAAGAATCTTTTTATATGCTTCTACGCCGGGCTGGTCAAAGGCGTTGATCCCCGCCATGGCGCCTTCATAAGCAATGGTAAGGAAGAAGAAATACATGAGGGCTCCCACGTGGAACGGTGTCAGTTGTTTCATGGTGATGCAGCAGCTCATGCGACCATCCTGTGCCAGTGCTTCTTCATCGGAGCGACGAGCTGCTTCGAGCATGTACGCCATAGGTACCATACCGCTTTCTTCTTTTTCGTCGCAAAGCACTTCCAGGTGGTTGGCTGGTTCTTGCACGGAAATAAATTGTACCAGTTTGTTATTTTTCCCTTCCTGGTGTTCCTGTGTCAAAGAATGCATATCAGTGGTTCCGACTGCAGCCACAGGAATTCGTCCATAGTGGATTTCTTTGCCATCGATGGTCAATTTCTTGCCCAGGGATTCCCCTAAAAGCTGAGCATACCACCAGCCCAAAGAGCGCAAGTGATCCCCATAGGGCATAATGATTTCCGCATCGATACCGTATTCTTTTTTCGCAATATATTTCAATGCTGCCAGATGCAAAGCAGGGTTCGCTTCCATATCTTTCGATTGGCAGGCCTCTTCTACCATGCGAGCCCCGGCGAGGAAATCTTCTATGGAAATATGAGCCAGTTTGGCAAATACCAACCCCACCTGGGAAAATACACTGAATCGTCCGCCGATACCATCAGGAACGGTGAAACATTCCCAATGTTTCTTTTCTGCCAAAGGACGAAGTTTTCCTTTTTCTTTATCCGTAATGGCAAGAACCCGCACCTGGCATTGGCCAGCCAACCGTTCCCGCAGATACCGCTCTGCCATGACCGGTTCCAAAGTAGTGCCGGATTTGGAAATCACCACCAGGAGCACTTTCTGTTTCCACCAAACCTGTTTGGCCTGTCTAAGAATCCAATCGGCCAGATGTTTCAAGCTGATAGGATCTAGATTCTGTCCGGCAAAATACATTTCCGGATAGCCCTGTCGTTCTTCTTTGGAATACAAATTCCAATAAGGCCCACAGAAGAGGTCAAACAACGTCTGATTGCCCAGGTAGGAACCGCCGATGCCGATAGAAACCACCACATCCTGGTCCTTGGCATAGGTATCCAGTGCTTGTAGCCGTTCTTTTTCTTCATCAGAAATGAGACAATCTTCTTCCAGCAAATAAGGGAGATGGGGAAATAACACTTCACTCCCATCGGGCCCTACACCAGTGGCACGAATCCGCTGCACCTCCTGGGCGGCGCTCTGAATGTCTTCTTTGTATTTCTCTATATCACAAGCCTGTACGCCCCACCCATTCCCTGACAAATGGGACATATCGACCAATAATTCTTCTTGAAACTGCAAGTATTTTTCCCTCCAAAAATATCGTTATTGTATGGTGAAATATGTGCTGATGCAAAGGTTGCTCAGGTTTCTTAAGTTTCTCACGCTGCTCACGTTCCTCGAATGTGGCGATAGACACCAGTTCAGAGAATCTAAGGAACTTAAGCAGTCCGAGCATGAATGACGAGCATTCACCAATTTATATTTCTTACATACGTTTTATATTATATCATATGAAATCAGAATCACTCTAATTCAAATTTCCCACAAGGAATAGAATAAGTTCATTGGCTAAATCAACCTTTACGATTGGATTCATTAAGCCCTTACCGCTAGTAACAATGAGATTTCTCCACTCAGGGGCACATCTCATGGCAACACTTCTACGTCACAAAGCACAAATAGGATCGGTCGAAATGACGGTTACGGTAAGCGGCACACTTGGAGAACCTGAGAACCCTTAGAACCTTGAGAACCCTGAGCAACCTGTTACCTCTGTCAGATAGATGCCAACTGTCTCAATCCACACCATCACAATGTGATCAAAAAATGCCCCATTAGCATTTCCAGTGCCCGTTTGGCCACTTGTTGGAAACGTTTTTCTGCCAGTTCATAAGTTTCTTGAGGCGCAATGACTTCACTTTTGTTGCGCTGTGCCACCACGCCGCACACAGAGCCGGCCCGGAGTCCCATGAGACTCGCCAAGGTGAAAAGGGTGGCATTTTCCATTTCAAAATTGGTGCATCCCATGTACTGATAATCCGCCATGGTGCCTTGCAATGCTTTTCTCACATAACCAGAGAAGCTATCATACCGTTCCTGTCCCGGCCAGAAGGAATCGGTAGAAACGCAAATACCTACCTGGTGAGGAATTTTCATTTCTTTGGCTGCCTGCTGCAATGCCAAAGTGACTGTCATGTCTGCCATGGCGGGATATTCTGCCGGTGCATAGGCCTTGGACGCCCCATCCATGCGAACAGCCGCTTTATTGATCACCAGATCGCCTAAGTGTAAATTCTCTTGGATGGAACCGGTGGTACCTACCCGCAAAAATGTCTTTACGCCCAGTCGCGCCAATTCTTCCACCGCAAAAGTCACACAAGGACCGCCCATGCCAGTGGACATGACCAGCACCGGCTGTCCTTTGAGATACGCCAGCCAAGAAGTGTAATCTCGGTGGGACGTCAGGAAAGAAGCATTTTCATCCAACGCCTTCGCCAGCCCTTCGACCCGTCCCGGATCGCCAGGCACAATGGCATAGGTAGCTCCCTTCAGCATTTCCTTCGTCAGTCCCGTATGGTACATGACCTCTCCTTCTTTGGCATAATGAAACATAGGCCTCTCCTTTCCAGTAATGTTGTTATGTTTAGAATATGAGCCAGTAAGCATGATTCGCTTGTGCGTACAGGTTACTCAGGTTTCTCAAGTTGCTAAGGCCGCTCAGGTTCTCCGAATGTGCTTATAAACACTAGCGTTATTAACTCATTCGAGAAACCTGAGAAACTTGAGAGTCCTTAGCAACCTGAGAAACCTTTATATCAGCAGGAAGCATTGCTATATTCTACCAGTCGTGCCACCGCTACAGACCCCTAATCCCCAGTCACCTATTTTTTACTTTTCTTTCTCTTTTTATCTTTCTTATTCTTCTTATGCTTTTTGCTCTTTTTCAGTTTCTTCGCAATAATTTTTTCAGACAGGAGTTCCGGATCATCGATACCGCCCATTTCTTCTTCGGTCATATCCCAATCGCCGTCGATGTTATCTTCTCCATCGGGAAGGCCTAGTACATGGGTTTTGTATTCCAAATTGAAATCGCTATCCACGGGGTTTGGAAGAGAGGAATGGTGTGCTTTTTTCTCTATGAGTTCGCCCAATATATTTTCCATTTCCCCAGCGACCTGCAGAATATCTTTAATACGTTCTTCTTCCGCCGGTCTATTGTCTGGATTGGGATCTAGCATGTAACTCTGCAAGAAAGCCCGGTTTTCAGTCAAACGCTGGCTCAGTTTTTCCAGCTTTTCCGTAAGAGACGCTTGGCTGTTCATAGATTACTCCTTCCCGGAAGAGGGATCTTCCGTTACCAATACCTTATCGACTCGTCTGTTATCACAGTCCATCACTTCAAAAGTAAACCTACCATATTGTACTTTTTCTGTTTCTTTAGGAATATATCCTAAGAGGTAGGTAATAAAGCCACCCAATGTTTTATAATACGCTTCGGCTTCCCCGGGAAGTTCTTCTTCTATATGGAAATATTCCCGGAAATCGTCAATGGAGCAAAGTCCTTCCACCAGCCAGGAATGGTCCGAGCGGCGAATGAATTTATTCTGTTCTTCCAATATATCTTCTTTATCGCCAGGCATATCGCCTACGATTTCTTCCAGCACATCATGGAGTGTCACCAAGCCAGACAACGTGCCGTATTCATCAATCACAATGGCCTCATGAACGCCACGGGTTCGGAAAAGCTGCAACAATTTTGTCAAAATCAAAGTTTCTGGAATATACAGCGGCGAATGGATGGTATCCATAATAGACGCTTTCACCGATTTACCCGGATGTTTATGCTGGTCCATCAGCACTTCCGACAAATCGGCCAGCCCCTTGAAATCATCCAAAGAGCCACTCCCTACGGGAAGACGGAAATGGGACGATTCCATCATGTCATTCCAGATTTTCTTTTCTTCATCTTCTAAATCCAACCAGGTCAGCTGCGGACGAGCAGTCATGCAATCCGACGCCGTGCGGTCATTGAGTTCAAACACGTTATCAATGATTTCTGGTTCTTCCTTGTCGAAGGTTCCCAGTTTTGCCCCCTGCTGCAGCAGTACCTTGATTTCCTCTTCAGAAACAGGCTGTTCGCCGCCCATTTTGACTCCCAGAAGGCCCACCACCACTTTCGTCGATTCGGTGGAAAACCAAACCAAGGGCTTACAAATGGTAGCCATCATGATCATAGGACGTGCCACCACGCAAGCTGCTTTTTCCGGTACCGCAATGGCAATCCACTTCGGTGCCAATTCCCCAATGATGAGAGAGAAATAGGTGACCAGCACCATGACGGTCACCATACTGATCCCCTGTGCATAGGGCGCTAGCAGCGGAATTTTTGCCAATTCATTTCCCAAAGGCCCTGCCAGAGAAGCACCAGAAAACATACCAGTAATGATACTGATGGTAGTAATCCCCACCTGAATGGTAGCAAACAGTTCTTCCTTCTCTTCTGCCAACC
Organism: uncultured Dialister sp.; assembly: GCA_934216155.1. Classification (GTDB taxonomy): domain Bacteria; phylum Bacillota; class Negativicutes; order Veillonellales; family Dialisteraceae; genus Dialister. The sequence continues at coordinate 98,367 of CAKQBK010000001.1, read as the reverse complement.
GCAGTGCATAGACCGCACTCTTATTTCCTTCATCAATCAATTCCTGCAGCTTCGTCTTTCGTGCTCCCACGATAGCGATTTCCGCCAAAGAACACACTGCATTTCCTAAAACGAGTAACACAATAATGACCAATTCAAGCCATATGTGGCCGTCGTCCATAAATTTTTACCTCCCTGTAAATGACATCTGTAACTAGTAAACTAGGGATTAGTAGCTAGGCCCTAGGGATGCAATGCCGTTTCGTTAAGCGAAATATGTGATGATTTCTTTCGAGATAAAGTTACTCAGGTTGCTCAGGATTCTCAAGTTTCTCAGGTTCCTCGAATGAGATGATAACGCTAGCATCTCACTCAAGGAACCTGAGAACCCTTAGCTACCTGAGTAACCTGAACGCTTTAGCAAAATCACACCAACTAACTCAAACCCTTAACTTAACAGCATTTATTATATATGTATTATATCATGGAATGAACAGGAAATGGATTGGAGATTATAGTTAGCAGTTAGTCGTTAGCAGTAGGCAGTTAGCAGTTGACAGATAACGGTAAAAAACTGCTAATTGCCTACTTTATATAAAAAGGGGTATTGGGGCGCTTCCAAATTTTGTGCGCCCCTTCCACCACTACGCACTTCGCACTACTCACTACGCACTTTCCCAATCCCTAATCCCTAATCCCTAATCCCTAAACGCCAAAATATTACACTTTCCAGTTGCTTTGATAGAAGAAAGAACTATATAATAATAAGATAACATTGAGTACTAATTCTTCTGTGTTTATTTTAAAAATAGGAATTAGGGATTAGTAGCTAGGCCCTAGGGAACCACCATCGGTATATAAAGTTTTGGTTTATATAAAAACTTTGCGGCCTTATATGAATTATGGGCCGCCACCACCACTCCTCACTCCTCATTCCTAACTCCTCACTTTTATACCTATTGTCTTTCATCCCGCAGGAGGATTCATGAAAGTTTCTATTATTGGCAGCGGGAGCACCGCTTTGGCCGCTGCTGCTTTTTTTACATTGAAACAGGTACCATTCACGGTCTATGTCCGAAAAGAAAAAAAGATTGCTGCGTGGAATGAAAATCCCATCCAGGTCCACGGGCAGATCGATACCTCTTTGTATGTACCTATTTCTTCCACCATGGAAGAAGCGGTCCGCTTTGGAGATATTCTCCTGGTCTGCACCAGAGCCAACGACCATGAAACGGTCACCCAGGAACTGGCCCCTTATGTCAAAGAGGGGCAATGTCTGCTTTTCTTAAACGGCTGCTGGGGTGCTGTGAAAGCCTATCGGTATTTCCAAAAAACAGGGGGACAGATTCCGATCACCATTGCAGAAACAGCCAATATGCCTTTTATCGCTTCGTTATCCAAAGATTTCTTGACCTTGGATTTCAAAGCCATTAAGGAAGAAATCGGCTATTCCTGCTTGGGCGAGGAAGGAAATCTGAGTGAACTGCTTCACCTGCTGGCCCCTAAAGTCACTCGCGTATCATCTCCGGCGTCCACATCCTTATCGACCACCAATCCTCTCATCCATGTGACCCAGTGTTTGTTCAACATCACCCGCATAGAAAATGGAGAAGATTTTTCCTTCTTTGGTGCTCCCATGACGCCTCGAATTGCCCGATTCATTGAGGACTGTGACAAAGAACGCATCGCCATCGGAAAGGCATTGGGATTGGAATTATCCAGTCTGCTGGATGTGCTGAATTCTTTCTGGGGAAGCCGGGCCACCACGCTCTATGAAGCGCTGACGCAAAATCCATCGTACCAAACGGTCAAAGGGCCAACCACATTGGAAACACGGTATCTCACAGAAGACCTGCCTTGCGGCCTCACCAGTCTCATGGATTTGGCAGACATGATGCACGTCCAAGTGCCTCATATCTGTGCCCTGGTCTATACTGCCAACCTATATCTGAAACAACCCTATCAGCCATTCCTGACCCTACAGGATTTGCGAGTGATTAAGAGTTTGAATAAGTAATTATGGTAGACTGGTAGACTAGTGACTGGTGACTAGGAAAAAACGTACCCAAGTCACGAGTCACCAGTCACCATTTCCTATCCTTTTCATTGATTATGATGCACCTACGATATGCAAATTTACTACAGAATTTTCTCGAAAGGAAATAGGATGCATATGAAAAAAATAATATTTCCATTCATTGCCTTGCTGCTCAGTGTGTCTCCTGCTATGGCGGAAAATTGGATTTCTTTGCCCACAGACAGCACCGCCCAGGTGGATACCGATTCTTATGTAAATAGCGGCATCCGTTCTTCTATTGCCCTGTCTTTATCACTCCCTCAAGGAAAAGCGGTATCGGTGCTGGAATTTGACACAGACACCCGGTCCTATCGAGTCGCAGAAGTGAAAACCTATGGCAGCGATGGCGCATTGAAGGATGATACCACTTATAGCGACGATGCGGACAGCTGGAGTCCCTTACTCCCCAATTCGTTCGGAAAAAATGTATACACCCATTTTGTAGAATACCCACTGCCTCATTTCACCAACCCACTTTGGCTCAATGTGTACAAAGAAGATGGTGTAAAATACCACGGCAGCACCTATGACATTGAAAGAAATACCATTTCCTATAAAAACGGCTATGCCACCTTCTGGCTCCGCATTGCCTATCCATGGAAAGATCAGGATTTCTCTGCTGTGATTTACCAGGTCAAAATGGATATTCCCAACAAGCGTGTCCAAACCTTGTCTATGACCGAATATGGATTTGACGGAAAAATCAAATCCCACGGTGCTGGTTCCAACGAAAGAACCGCCATCACCCCCGACACTCCCATGGCCAAAGTCCACCAATATCTGAAAACAGAACTAGAAGCGGGACGGATTAAGATGGTAGCTACGGGAACTCACCGTTAACATTTGGTGTTAGTAGGCAATTTTTCCCTAGATATTATAGGTTTCTCAAGGTTCTAAGGTTTCTCAAGGTTCTAAGGTTACTCGAATATGCCTATAATCACTAAAGAAACATATCCTCTCACTGGAGGATTTCACTTAATAGCATTTCCCTAATCCCTAGGGCCTAGCTACTAATCCCAGTCACCAGTTACCAAAATAATATATTCCGCGGCGCTATATAAGTTGTGCGCCGCCACCACCACTTCTCACTTCTAACTTCTCACTTCTAACTATGTTTTTTGAGGTTTTTATGTCACAAATTTATGTCAAATCCTTATCCTCTGCCCAGGCAGAGGCTTGTTATAGTGCTTTTCTGACCGGCCAGCTTCCCAAAGAAGGATGTCTTATTACCGAAGGAAGCCACGTGTATTTCCTGGACACCCCACCAATTTTACCGGAAGGCCTGGGCGTACCAGTGAACTTTGGTCCCGTGGACTGGATTCATTCGCTGCTCAGTTCGCAAATGAAAAGCGTCACCGCCTATAGAGAATTTTTATTGGGCCGCCGCCTGCCCGCCGGTGTCGCTTTAGCGGCATCTCCGGAGGGGATCCTCGTATTTCCTGCTGCATCCTATGAACCAGATTTAGGAAATATGTCCATGTTCCAATTGTCATTTGACCCCCTAGAAGAGGTATTGACGCCCCAGGAAGTGAGCAAGCTATACCATGTGGATGCGAAACGAGTACAGTGGGACTGCGAGCACGCAGGGGAAAATTCTATTTTCTCCTTGCAAGAAGTACGCCACTCTGGAAATACCTGGTTGCTGCTGAAAAGTGCTGCCGCTCATATCTATCACGAAGAACCGCCCGTTTCCTTTGCCATCAATCCTTTGCTTCTGGTCTTTTCCACCGTAGAAGCCGCTGCGATCTGGAATCGCGATAGCGGCGTCGTCAGAAGCGCCGCCGGCGGGGCCGGTCACGCCGCCGCCCGCATGATGGAAGGCGACCGCCGCAAGTCAGGCCGCATCTGGCTCGTTCGTAGAGAAGCCATGAATCGACTTTTCGGACAAGCATTGCCGGAACGAATGCATCAGGCGATGCATCAGTTAGGAGTGAGGAATTAGGAGTGAGGAGTGGTGGAAGGGGCGCATCAAATTATAGAGCGCCCCAATACCCCTTTTATAAAATAAAATGAAAACGGTATGCATACTAAGTGTAATCTATACACAGTATGCATACCGTTTTCATTTTTGTATTTTGCGGCGCTTTATGAATTGTGCGCCACCACCGCCACTCCTCACTCCTCATTCCTAACTCCTAACTATTTCCGCAGAAGGGAGTAAATGAATAGTGATTAACTACATTACAACGTTCTACCGAGATCCACCGCCATCTGCTTATCCCGTTCTGGTGGACGGCCGGCTATGGTGAGGTAGCCGCCAATCATGGCGCCATTGAGACCTGCGGACAAGGCGAAGGCTTGCATGTCTCGGAGGGAGTTTTCTCGTCCAGCGCAGACCCGCATAATCACATGGGGCAGGATGAATCGATACATCGCAAAAATACGCAAAATTTCAATGGGCTTCGGTGGTTTATTTTTCCCAAACGGCGTACCTGGGATGGGATTGAAAATATTGAGCGGCACCGATGTCACATGATGGTCTCGCAAAGCGAAAGCCATATCCAATCGATCTTCATCGGTTTCACCCAAACCCATGATGCCTCCAGAGCACACTTCCAGTCCAGCCGCCTGAATGCGGCGGATGTGTTCTTCTTTTTCTTCGTAGGTATGAGTGGTGCAGATGTTAGGGAAATACCGTTTCGCCGTTTCCAAGTTGCAATGGATACGCTGGCAGCCCGCTTCTTTCAGTGTTTTCAGTTGTTCTTCCGTGAGCAATCCCAAGGAGCAGCAAACCGACAGTTTTGTTTGCTCTGCAATCATCTTCACGGCCTTCACGATAGAGGCAAATTGCACTGGATCACTCTGACCACGACCGGAGGTGACGATGCCAAATCGTTCTGCTCCATAGGCTTCTGCCTGCTTGGCTTCGTGAAGCAAATCTTCCGGACTGCGCAGAGGATATTCCTTCACGCCGGTGTGATACCACCCAGACTGGGCGCAGAATTTACAATTTTCCGTGCAGCGCCCGCTTCTAGCATTCACATCACTGCAGAATCTCATTTTGTCCCCGCAAAATGTCTTTCTGATTTTATCGGCGCAAGCCATCAGAAAGAATGGTTCTGCCTTCCCCGCTTCAAACAGTTTAGCCGCTTGCTCTCTGGAAATATCCTTTCCAGACAAAACCAGGTCCATACAGGCGGCGATGTATGTCATTTGTTCATTCATGATATACTCCTCTTACACAAGAAATCCTATTTTCTTCTCATAGCTTTTCAACACACAAGAAGGGAAAGGTTAGCCCTTCGGGCAGGTTATTATTTTCTTTATTCTAAAGTAGCACTCTCAATGAATCCATAGAGATAAGGTTATAAAAGGTTATTCCTACTAGTAAGCATAACCCTTTATAACCTTTATAACCCTTATAACCTTTTTCTAAGAAGAAATAGCTTCTATGAAAAGCTATCAAAAAAAATCGCTATAATCAGTCCAAATGCGGTGCGGTCTGGGTACGGCCCAGGTCGTGAAGCATAGCGATATCATCCTGTGGGTCGGAGCCTTTACTGGTCAGATAGTTACCAATCATGACACCGTTCATGCCACCAGCCAGTGCCATGGACTGGAGGCTTCTCAGATTGATCTGACGACCGCCAGCGGTACGAATCTGGGCTTTTGGCAGAACGAATCTAAACATCGCAAAAGAGCGGAGAATTTCCAGTGGTTCCAGACGCTTGTTATGTTCGTATGGAGTCCCCGGAATCGGGTTCAGTACATTCAGCGGCACCGCATCGATGTGCATATTTTTCAAATGGAATGCCATTTCTACACGCTGGTCCAAAGATTCCCCCAGACCCAGGATGCCGCCACAGCAGACACGGATGCCTGCTTTCTGTGCACGAGCCACATTTTCCGCTTTTTCTTCTGCCGTATGGGTGGTGCACACTTCTTTGAAGAAAGAAGGTGCTGATTCGATATTGCAATGCAGGCGGCTGATACCGGCTTCTTTCAGCTGGTATGCCTGTTCCTGTGTCAAGAATCCGAGGGAGCAGCACACTTCGATGCCCACTTCCTTGCGAATACGACGGATTAAGTCGAGAATTTCCGCAAAGTCCTTCGGATTTCTCTGGTCACGGCCTGCAGTAACAATATCGAAACGGGCAGCTCCGGCTTTTTTCGCTCTCTTTGCCGCTTCAATGACCTCATCTTCCGGAAGGAATTGATAGGTTTTTACACCTGTATTATAACGAGCAGACTGGGCACAGAATTTACAATCTTCCTGACAAGAACCGCTTCTTGCATTGATAATAGCGCAAAGGTCTACACTTCGGCCGGAAAATTTCTGTCTGATTTTATCAGCACAAGCCAGAAGAAGCATGGTATCTTCATCTTTGGTACGGATCAATGCTTTGGCTTCATCTTCCGTGATAGCGCCGCCCTGCAATACTCTTTCAGTCCATTTTAAAATCTGTTCACAGCTGCTTTCCATTGTAAAAACACTCCTTTTTTATAACCCCTCCGGTCGTCTCATTGACCGGGTCTTGCCTGCTTGAAACCTTACATGTATTGTTGTCAAATGAAGGATTTGCGTAAATAGGAATGGTCTCGCTTGTTATTACAGGTTGCTCAAGTTTCTCAGGTTTCTTGAATGTGCCCATAGACGATAGCGTCATCAGCACATTCAGAAACGTGAGAACCTTGAGAATCCTTAGCAGCCTGAGAAACCTTTACCTCAGCAGAAATCATCCTATACTTTGCTTCCCATAATGACATTGACAATGTGTATGTAATAGAAATATTCATGTCTCACAATGGTGCGGAATATTTCTATATATTTAGTTTTTAGTGACTAGTGACTGGTAGCTGGTGACTAGGAATGGAATGGCATTTCCTAGTCACCAGTTACTAGTCACCCATATTTCATAGTAACTAATGGCAAAGGAGTAAGGGTAGATATTTCCTAATCCCCAATCCCTAATCCCTAGCTACAAAAAAATATCAAAGTTTCGGTGTGGTCATGGACCGTCCGAGGTCTTCCATCATGCGGATGTCTTCTTTCGGGTCGCGACCGCCGGTGGTCAGATAGCCACCTACCATGATGCCATTGAGGCCTCCTGTCAGGGCATAGGCCTGCAAACTTCTAAGGTTCACTTCTCGTCCGCCAGCGGTACGGATCAAAGCCTTCGGCAGAACGAAACGGAACATAGCGAAAGTGCGGAGCACTTCCAGCGGTGGGAGCCGTCTATTGGTATAGAATGGTGTACCTTTCACTGGATTTAAGATATTCATCGGAACCGAGTCGATGTGCATGGATTTCAGTTTGAAAGCCATTTCCACTCTCTGGTCCAGGGATTCGCCCAGGCCAATGATACCGCCGCTGCAAACGCGGATGCCTGCTTCCTGTGCCGTGTGGATGATTACTTCTTTATCATCCATAGTATGAGTGCTGCAGATTTCCGGGAAATAGGACGGTGCGGTTTCGATATTGCAATGGATTCTTGTGATACCGGCTTCTTTCAGTCGAATAGCCTGTTCTTTGGAAATCAGTCCCAAAGAGCAGCATACTTCGATGCCTACCTGTTCACGAATCTTCTTTACAATATCAATGATTTCTTCAAATTCATTGGGGTTATCCTGGTTGCGTCCACTGGTGACCAAAGAGAATCGAACCGCACCGGCTTCTTTGGCTTTCTTAGCTGCTGCCAGAATTTCTTCTTCCGGAAGCAGACGATACACCTTAGCACCGGTGTTGTACCAGCCTGACTGGGCACAGAATTTGCAATTTTCCTGACAATGACCACTTCTAGCATTGATAATGGCACAGAAATCCACCGCATTGCCGTTGAATTTCTGACGAATCTTATCTGCCATAGCCAGAAGCAACATGGTATCCTCATCTTTGGTACGAATTAACTGTTTTGCTTCTTCTTCGGTAATTTCACCACCATTCATGACTTTTTCAGCCAATCTGATAATTTCTTCGCAAGCACTATTCATAATAATCTCCTTTCGTGCCATGCTGCGTTCAGAGACCCATGGGATAAGTTCTTCTGATACTAAGTTTCTCAGGTAGCTCAGGATTCTCAAGTTTATCAGGTTTCTCGAATGAGCTGATAACGTTTAACGTCTATCGGTACATGCGAGAAACCTAAGCAACTTGAGCAACCTGAGTAACCTGTAACCCCAATCGGAATCATCCCTACTAACACAATCTCCTACGGTACTAGCATAGCCCTTTCATGAAGTGCTCGTTTCAAATTGTTACCTTGTGAATTAGTATAAAATAAACAATCGCATCTGTCAATTGTTTATTTCCTTTTGGTGAACAATGGTTAACATTATTCGCCGAAGGTTAGCCCTTCGGGCAGGTTATATAACTATAACTCCACTCTCATAACAATAAGGCATGAAAAAAGAGACAAGGTTATAAAAGGTTATGAACCTAAGCATTTTTACATAACCTTTTATAACCTTGCCTCTTTGGGTACATCTACTTGTTAGACAATCGTTATCATAGGGTATAACCCGCCCGAAGGGCTACCCTTCTACCTATCGGCATGTCATACCTAATGACTACTACCGCTTGCGCCACATCAATCAATCTGAATCCGATGGGAGGCTTCTACTTTCTTTACATCTTCTTTTGGCAATGCAATGGTGAGAACCCCATCTTTCAATGCAGCTTTGATGCCATCTTCTTTGATACCTTTCACAGAGAACTGACGCTGGAAAGCGCTGACGCCACGTTCGCGGCGGATGAAGTGACGATCTTCATCTTTGGTTTCTTGTTTGTCTTCTTTCTTAGCCGACAGAGACAGGACACCATTTTCATAAGAAATATGAATCTGATCTTTGGTGAACCCTGGCATATCGCAGGTGATTTCGTAATGATCTTTCAAATCTTCAATATCAACCTTCGGTACAGCTACATAATCTTTATACACAGTGGGCATATCATCATCAAAGAAATGATCCAGAACCGTATCACCAAACAGACCATCAAATGGAATTAAACTACGCATATCAAAGACCTCTTTCCTTTGGAATTTATATATGGGGATAACGTCATTAAATTTTTGAGTCAGTACATATGATTTCGCTTGTAATACCAAGTGATTCAGATTTCTCAAGCAGCTCAAGTTCTTCACATGTGCCTATACACGCTGGCGTAATCAGCTCAATTGCGAAACCTGAGAAGCTTGAGTAACCTGAGAAACCTTCCTATCAGAAGGACTCATCACATATTTCTCTCAACTTAATGACATTCTCTATGGTCGGGATACCAGGTTCCTCATCGGTTCCTTTCCTCCTGACGACTATAGTATAGCACTTTTAGCACTCTTGTCAATAGAGTGCTAAAATATTTTTACTTTTATTTTTATGGTGACTGGTGACCGGGAAATGTGACTCTCACCTATACCGTCATTTCATAACCTTTTAATAACCCTTTTTAACCTTGCACCATGGGCTATCATCGATTTGTTACACTGAATGAATCAGCAAAATAGTAACCTTTCTATCTACACTGCGGCGCTTCCAAATATTATGCGCCGCCACCACCACTCCTCACTCCTAATTCCTCACTCCTCACTATTCGTTTTCCATTCTACCCGAAATTCTACCAGTTTCGTGAGGGAATTATTTTTCCGTTTAGCCAGTCGGAGATCCCCGCCCCAGGCCATTTTCAATTGGTTTTCAAAGGAACGAAGGGCGGAAGAGGAAACGGCCGTGCCTGTGATTTGCACTTTGCCGCCTTCTGTTTTGATTTCCGATAAAACCACCCCTTGGGGCAAGCCATCGGCCAGAAGAACCAATTTCTGCTCCCAGTGGGGATCTTCTTTTTCCAATTGTTTCAAGAAATCCAGCAATTCCTGTTCTTTTTTCGCTTCCTGTTTTTGCGCCAGCCATTGTTCTTTGACCGGCTGCCAGGCCAGGGCTTCTTTTCGGAGTTTCATTTCTTCTGCCCCATACCAACCATAGCGAATGGCAGCCCCAGCGAAAAAGAGAATGGCCACCACAAGGAGTCCCTGAAGCAAGCGAAGGGTTTGATTTTCTTTGGAGAAAAATGGAATAGTCCGTTCGTGAGATAAAGGAAAATAAATCTGGCACGTGTCTCCCCTCATAAAAAGAGGCATAATCCGGTTCCACAAAGACTGTTGCCTGCCATCTCCATAGGCCTCTGCCCAGTACAGCCGCCCCTCGCCGGTCTCTTCTATGTCATCTACGGCTTCCACTTCTCCGACATTGACTTTTTGCATTTCCCAATTCATCCACTGCTGCCAGTTTTCCCATTGTTCAGCGGTACAATCTGCCATAGGAATCACATAACAGGGAACGCGGTCTTCCTGGTGCTGCGCCATCATGGACTGCATGAAGAACGCTCCATTCTCTTCGTCCAAGGTCATTTTCTTGGTAAAGACCTGTTCTCCTTTGTGAAAAGATAATATAGCGCTGTCCTTTTTCGCATACAGGGCGAAGAAGGCCGTTTCTTTTAAGGAAATATCCATGACTGGGCAGGCGGCTTCCAAGATGCGTCCCGCCTGTTTCGCCCCTGCCAGCCAAGGTTCCAATTCTTTTCTAGGCCAAGCAGCCAAGAGGGTTTCGTATCCTTCCGGACTGTGAGACAGCACCCGATGGCCCAAAGCCCTGGGCTCATCGGTGTAGAAAATGCGATCTTCTTCCCAATAGAGAGATTCTTCCAGTTCTTCCTCGGTCATATCTGGAAATTTCTTTGTCACCAGTCGACAAGAGGGCGCATTCACCAGAAGTGTTACTTTCTTCTTGGTCAATCCTTTCGTAGCCAGCGCAGAAAGGGCCGCTGCAATGGAGGGGCCATCTTTGTCATCGATCAGTTCCACCGCTTCACGGATAAGAAATTTCTGGTGATCCATTTCGGCGCCGCAAAGCAATCCGGGAAGGGGCAGGATATACAGTTTTGTTTCATCCATAGGAAAACCGATGCGTTTCGCTAGTTTCCTTATTGTCTCTTTCATCTCTTCAAAACTTTGCACTGCTGATATCCTCCACGGTAATACGCCGCCCCGCTTCTGCTGGTTGCGCTGTATAGGTGAGACGCAAAAAGCGCTTATGTCCACCCTGGGCATCGGTGGCAGAGGAACGAATCTCGCCGGCGGTTTCGTTCATTTCTGAAATCACCACTTTGACGTTCACATCACCTAGGGTAAACGCGACCGTCTTATTTCCTTTGTGCCCTTGTTTCAAATAGGCCAACGCCCAATTGGCCCCACTTTCTGCTCCATACACCGACGCCAATCCCTTTTCATAATAGGTCACGGTAGAACTGGTACGACTCATATAGACCAAGACTCCTGCCGACACCGTCAGAAGGGCCGAAAACAGAATCAGTAAAATGAGCGCCACCGTTCCTTTTCGCTTATTCATGAGCGATTCTCCTTTGACAGGTTACTCAGGTTGCTCAAGATTCTCAAGTTGCTCAGGTTTCTCGAACGAGATGCTCCCCTTTTGATGTAAAGGTTCTCAAGGTTCTAAGGGTTCTAAAGGTTACTCGAATGTGCTAATACACGCAAGTGCTAGGGAAGTAACTCATACTGATATGATTCTTTAAGCCCTTGCCGATAGTGCTGATAAGATTTCTCCACTCAAGGGCGCATCTCATTTCAATACGCCTATACCACCAAGCACAAATACGATCGGTCGAAATGACGGCTACCCCGCTTGCAGCACATTCGAGGAACCTGAGCGACCTAAGAACCCTGAGTAACCTGTCTTTTCTTGTAGTAATCAGAGTAAGGCAAGATAGACGTTTCGCAAGCAAGTCTCTCCCCGCTCATCTGATGGGAGAAATAGAAGGACACGTGCACCGGTCCGGTGCCTTCTTTTCGAAATAGAGTCTTGTCTTGGGGCGCGTGAAATGCAAAGGCCTCTACTTTGTCGCTGGTTTCTCCTGTCAGCGGCGCCACGGTTTCCCCATAGATGTCCAGGTACAATTTTTCTTTGTCTATATACAGTGTATAGGGGGACACTCTATTTTTCTCGTCATAGGCATAGTAGGTATATCGATCTTGCTGATACACTTCGTGACTGCTTACCCGAGAGGTCTTCAAATCATTGCGCAAATGCTCTGTGATTTCATCCATCACATATAAACTTTCTCCCACCATCCGTCCCCGTTTGTTGGCCCAATCGGCCAAGTACGCTGCCTGCCCCAATAGAGGATACAAGGCCACTGCCACGGATGACAAAATGAGAAGTCCCAACAGCGCATCTAGGAGTAGCAATCCTTTCCGTTTTTTCATGGTCCTTGCTCCACCAGTTGCGTCAATACCACCGATATCCCGCTCTCATGACTGACTTGGCAAATCACTTCCATCATAGGCACCCCTTCGATGTCTTTCGGTCGCCGGGTGATATGCACTTCGTAGGACCGGCCATTGCGAAATACTTCACTAGAAAGGGGCATCTCTTGGCCTTGGAAGCGAAGATTATACTTTCCCCGTTCCATCCCATCCTGGGCCAGAAGCACCTCATCCAGGTGTATTTCCATGGCCTGCTCCCGATGGAGCACCGTAGACAGCACACCAAAAGCAGCCGCACCCAACATAAAAGCCATAGCCACGGCTGCTATGGCCCAAATCATAAGAAAGCCCTTTCTCTTCTTCACGTTTGGCTCCTTAACAACAGGGATTAGTGACTGGTGACTAGAAATAGAGTCCCATAACGGATTATCACACAGCTAGCGAAGTAATCCGCTACTGCGTTGAGATTTCTCCACTTCTGTTCAACATAGAATCGAACTACACTGCATCTTCATTTCGCACAAATCCCATCGGTCGAAATGACGTCTGCTTTTTATACCTTTTCTTTAACATCTTAGCATTATCCGGGAGCGATGTCCCATGAAACTATTATTAGTATGTAAGATTCATGGGAAGTTTGAAAATAACCCTATATAACCTTGTATAACCTTTCTGAATGTGGAATTCTTTTTTGTGAAATAGAAGAAATCTGTAGAATAATAACCTTTTGTGTTACGTTTTTTGTGAAATATGGTTGTATCGGACGCGGAATTTCCTAATCCCTAGTGCCTAGCCACTAATCCCTAAAATCCTAGTCACCAGTCACTAGTCACCCCAAGTTTATTCTTTCTTCGCTTCCGTTGATTTTCCAAAAGAAGAATAGGTCACCCCATTGAATGTGGCAGTCACTTCCCCTTTGGTGCCAATGGTATAGGTTACGTTCTTATCCGGTGGTTCCGGCAAACTCTTCAGATAGCCTTTGCTGCTGTCATTATCGACCAACTGGGTCAATTCGGTCGGATAGGATCCATTTTTCACGTAGTACAATTCCGATGCAGTACCGATGGTAGATAAATCAGATTGGATTCGTGCCACCTTCGCTTCATCGGTCATACCAATCAAATTGGGCACCGCCACGGCTGCCAGAATTCCTATGATGGCCACCACAATGATCAATTCCAACAACATAAAGCCCTTGCGTTTCTTTCCTATCCTTTTCTGTTCCATAGTGACCTCCTCTGGCCCTGGCCCAATGCCGCCCCAAGCGGTATGCTTTCTCTTTATTATCTCTGAAATTAAGACCATAAGCGAATATCGATTTTGCATGTATATTCTGTATTTCATTCTAAAAAGAGATAACAGGAATACAAAGGTTACTCAAGTGGCTTAGGTTGCTCAGGTTTTTAGGTTCTAAGGGTTCTGAGGGTTCTGAGGGTTCTGAAGGTTACTCGAATATGCCAATAGGCATTTGCATGATTTTCATTCGAGAAACAGGAACATTTATCTGATATAATGGAAATAGATTGGATATATAAAACATATTTCCTTGCATGTGATTCTATAAGGCAATGTTGTTAAGATAAGGATTTGCGTTAGTAGGTATGATTCCGCTAGTGATGACAGGTTTCTCAAGTTTCTAAGGGTTCTCAGGTTCTCCGAATGTGCCGATAGACGCTAGCGTCATTAGCTCATTTGAGAAACGTGAGAAACCTCAGTATCCTAAGAAACCTGAGTAGCCTTTACATCAGCAGAAATTATCGCATATTTCACTTAACTTAACAGCATTGATTCTATAAGGGGGTATTGGGGCGCTTTATAAGTTGTGCGCCCCTTCCACCACTACGCACTCCGCACTACTCACTACGCACTGCTTTTTCCCAAGGAGGTCTTTCCATGAAATTACGCCACATGGCCGCTATGCTGGCCCTTACGATTCCGCTTCTTATGAGTACTATGCCTGCCAGTGCTTCTTTATGGCCCGGACTGGGTACCAAGGCATCTGAAAAATCCGGTGCTTTCCGTACCGATGATTTCCGGGAACACACCAGCGAACTCAAAAGTCCCTGGCTCATTGCCCATGGAAATAACAACACCTTTGCAGGAAAGGTCAATGCGGCCATTGCCAGAGAAAAGAGACAATTTGTGGATTCTGTAGCCGCAGAAAACGCCCGGAAAGAAACACTGGGCTGGATGAGCTGGCACGAAGGATTGGTGGGCAATTTCATCACCAACACCCAGGGCCTCACCAGCATTGTCCTTATCGAACAAACCTTATCCGCCGGCGATGCCCACGGCACCACCTTTGCCAAAGGCTTGACCTTCAACGGAGAAGGGGACCTGATCGATTTGCAAGACCTGCTACCCAACCTGACCGTGGACGATATGAACCAATACATCCTTCACACCGCCAAGAAGAAACAGATTGCTCTGCTGCCGAAACACACCGTCACTACCCTTCCTACCAATTTTTACGTAGGGAAAAATAAAGTCATCTACGCCATTTACCAACAAAATGACCTGACCCCGGCGGAAGAAGGAGTATTTTCTGTGGCGATTGGGAAAGTGTAACTGCAATGAGGAATTAGGAATGAGAAATTAGGAATGGTGGAAGGGGCGCACAACTTATATAGCGCCCCAATACCCATTTTAGATTTGGTTTGGAGTCATGTTTCACGTGAAACATACCAATAAAGGTTACTATTCTACTGATTCCTTCTGTGAAACATTTTCTGTTATCGCAAGCGACAAGGTTAAAAAGGGTATAAAAGGTTATGGGAAAACGGTATTCCCATAACCTTTTATACCCTTTAAAATTCCGTATTACCTCTAACGTCATTTCGACCGATGGGATTTGTGCTTGATGGCACTATAGGGTAGTCCAGTACTATGTTAGACAAAAGTGGAGAAATCTTACAGCAGTAGCGGTAAAGGTGATATCTGAAATATCCCATTACGGCCGGATTCAGCTGGATAGAATTCCGCTAGAGGTTTGAGATTTCTCCACTTCTGTTCAACATAGTATTAGACTACTCTACATAGTCATCAAGCACAAATCCCATCGGTCGAAATGACGCCAGGTTTTTATACCACTTTACATTATATATAAAAAAGGGTATTGAGGTGCTTCTAAATTTTGTGCGCCCCTTCCACCACTCCTCACTCCTAACTCCTCATTCCTCACTAAAAAGAAACCCCCGCAGCGAAGGGGAACGCTGCGGGGGTTTTGATTGCTTTTTAGCGAGTATGAAATTATCTTTCTCTGGTTCTGCAAAGACCGCGGTCGCAGTTTCTGAGGAAGCGGAGGAGATGTTCGATTTCTGGAGTGGATGGAAGTTCCTGTTCCATTTCCAGGATGGCATCATTGAGTTTCAAGCCGGAACGGAAAATGAGGCGATAGGCTTTTTTCAGACAGCTCTTCACTTCTGGGGTGATGTTATTTCTAGAAAGACCTACGCTGTTGAGGCCTACCACGCGAGCCGGGTTGCCGTCAACGATAACGAAAGGACATACGTCCTGTACAATTTTGGACATGCCGCCTACCATAGCACAAGCACCAATTTTGACAAACTGATGGATACCGCTCATGCCGCCAATGACAGCATGGTCTTCTACAGTCACGTGGCCTGCTACGCCAGAGAAGGAAGACATGACGATATGGTCCCCAAAGTTGCAGTTGTGTGCTACATGAGTGTAAGCCTGCAGCATGTTGTAAGAGCCAATGCGGGTTTCACAGTTTTCACCGGTAGCGCGATGGATGGTGCAATATTCGCGAATCAGGTTGTGATCGCCGATGACTACGGTGCTGTATTCATCTTCAAACTTCAAGTCCTGCGGGTCTTCACCGATAACAGCCTGCGGATAAATGTGATTGGCTTTGCCCATACGTACATTTTTCGCAATGACTGCGTGAGGTCCAATGATGGTACCTTCGCCAATTTCACAATTCGGTCCTACATAGGCATAGGCACCGATAGTAACGTTCTGATGAATGACCGCAGTTGGGTCAATAATAGCTGTTGGATGAATTGACGGTTCCACCGATTTGATAACTTTTAATTCCATGATTTTCCCCTTTATGAAAGCCCCTTCCCATACGCCGATTGCCGGCAGTGGGGCAAATTGATATTACTTTATATAAAAATCCTAGTTTTTAAGTTAATTTAAAACTGTAGAAATAGGGCATTTATGCATATCATTCTTCGATTTTCTTGTTATTTCTCTCTATATCTATCTATTTTAACTAATTTTAGTTGATTTACTATGATTATGGGTGACTCGTGACTGGTGACTAGGATGAATAACTAATAAGCTAAGGATTTGTATTAGTAGGTATGATTCCGCTGGAGATTACAGGTCACTCACGTTGCTCACGTTTCTCGAATGTGCCAATAAACGCTAGCGTTATCATCTCATTCGAGGAACCTGAGAAACCTAAGAATCCTGAGCGACCTGAGAAACTTTGTCTCAAAAGAAATCATTCTATGTTTCTCTTAACTTAATACACCAGCCAACAAATTATTTCTTTTCTTCTGCTTTGGTTTCTGGTGTTTCGTTAGGATCCAGCAGGTAGAACAGGAAATCTGCTTCTGCCTTGTGTACATCCCCTACGCGGCATTCGCAATGCACTTTGCCCATGCGGCCAATGATTTTCTTAATAACCGCTTTGGTCACCAACTGGTCTCCTGGCAGAACAGGAGAACGGAAACGAACGTGGTCCATACCGGTGAACATCGGAATGAGTCCTCTGTTTTCTTCCGGATACTGCAGAGCGACGCCGCCTACCTGTGCCATAGCTTCGCAAATCAGAGCGCCTGGCATGACAGGATGTCCCGGGAAATGGCCCTGGAAAAATGGTTCATTCATGGTGACACATTTCACGCCAATAGCATAATCCATAGGTACCAATTCGGTGATCTTGTCTACCAAAAGCATAGGATATCTGTGAGGCAGAATTTCCATAATTTCTTCAACATTAAGTTCCATGATATACTCCTTTATTTTTCGACTTACCAATATATAGCCCAACAAATGGTTTAGTGACTAGGAAAATCGTATTCTAGTCACCAGTCACCTAATTTCACTTATTTCAAAGCCTGCAACTTTTCCGACAGTTCTGCATTCAGCTTATGGCTTCCCAGAACTGCGATGATGTGCGCGTGGAGCGGTCCCACCAGGGAAATATCGCCCAGGATATCCAGGATTTTATGACGAACCAATTCGTCCTGGAAACGTAGCTTAGAGAGACATTCTGTTTCAGAATACACCACTGCATTTTCCAAGGTACCGCCTTTGCCGAGGCCCATTTTTCTCATAGCTTCCAATTCCCAGGTGAAGCCAATGGTGCGAGCAGAAGCGATTTCTTTGATATATCCATCTCTGGTAATTTCTACATCCAGCATCTGGGTGCCCAAAAGAGGATGGGGATTGATGGACGTGAATGTGACACGCAGTCCATCATAAGGAAGAGCAGCAATAAATTTCTTTTCCCCTTCATAGACTGCCACGCTGTGATTCAGGGTCAGTACCGGAATGGTGGCTTCCTGTTCTACAATTCCTGCGTCCAGCACCATGTCCACAAAGGTTTTAGCAGAACCATCGCCTACTGGCGGTTCTGGAGAATCCATTTCAATGAGGCAGTTGTCAATCTGCAAAGCAAAGAGAGCAGACAGTACATGCTCTACGGTAAATACTTTGGCCGCCCCTTTTTCCAAAGTGGTAGCACGAAGGGTATTGGTGATGTACTGGCTCTGGGCCGGCACTTCCGGCTGGCCTTCCAAATCACTGCGGCGGAAAACGATTCCGGTTCCTTCCGGAGCAGGATGCATGGTCATAGTAACGGGCATGCCAGAATGCAAGCCATTGCCTTTATATGTCACTGGTTTACCAATGGTGTGTTGTTTTCTATTCAAGATAAAGCACCTTTCATTTGTGATATACAATGTTACAACTATACATATTTGTACAATTATTTAATTATATACTTTTTTCTATTGTAGGGCAAGAAATATGTTGTTGCAATTTACTCAAAACAGGTGGCTCAGGTTACTCAGGATTCTCAAGGTTCTGAAGGTTCTCAGGGTTCTCAGGGTTCTCAAATGTACCAATAGACACTATCGATATTATTGTGTCCGTCATTTCGACCGGTTGTATTAGTGCTTGATGGTGTAGTAGTAATGAAACGCGATGTGCCCCTGAGTGGAGAAATCTCAAAGCACTAGCGGTAAGGGCTTTCTGATTCAAATCATAACGGTGAGACAAGAATTCAAGCGAAGCGAGAAACGCAGCTCTAGCGAGCTGCCATGATATATGTCATCTAGCCTTTTCCGCTAGTGCTGAACATTCTCCACTCTCCGACACATCCAGTTTCATATCATATGTTTCATTTCGCACAAATACGACCGATCGAAATGACGGTACAGAGATAATACCGCTTTTCTGAACAATAGCCAGTCTCGGAGAAAATGATGTCCTACGGACTTATCATTGATATTTAATACCGCTTGACGATAGATTCTATCAATGCAAACTGGTATTTCCAAGGTGGGAAGTTTGAGTTCTTATTTCACTAAACTTTGTCGTATAACTCTTGCCTAAAATAAGTATACCCTCTATACTTATATTGATTATATGCTGGTGACTAGTAGCCAGGCTCTAGTTCAATCCTAAACCTTAAACCAATGCTTCTGTCCCTTCGTGCAAATAGTTTCATCTGGACACGGAGCGTAAACCATAAACCAACAACTAACAACCAACAACCGAAAGGAGCTGAACATACCATGCGCTTTTGGGCTCAGGAGAAAGAAAAACTGACGCTCTGGTGGAAAGAGGTTTCGACCAAAGAAATCGGAACCTACTTTTTGTATGCCCTGTTTCTGCTGCTTCTCGTCTTTGGGTATTACTATGCGTTAGGCATCACGGGCCTATTTGCCTGGTACCGGTGCCTAAGAAGTATGTGCGAATGTGGTCTTTTGCTCTTTTTGACCCAGTTGATGACCCACCGAAGTCTGCTCCACCCGTTCTGGCGCATCGGTTATATTCCCTTCTTTTCCTGGGTGCTTATATTTCCTTATGTCATGACCCATGCGGTGAACGGCATCGGAAATGCCACCTTCAATGACCTGTCTCCTTACTTTTTGACCGCCATCGCCATAGAACTGCTGCTATTTTTCATCATGAACGTGATCTGCCGTGTCTATGTGGGGAGAAAACTGGCCACGTTGATTTGTTTATGTACGGTGTGTTTCTTCTCCTTCAGTGCCTTTGTATTCTACATCCACTATGCCTTCATGGGCATCATGATGACCGCTAGAGAAATGTTTTTCGTTCTCTCCAATACGAATGTATGGATCCACGACATTGTGCTGACCCATATTTCCTGGCCCATTCTCATCCTGTGGCACATCGGACTGGTCGTCTTTGCTATTTGCTACGGGAAATGGATTTATCGCAGTGCCTATGCACTCTCACCGAAATGGACACCCAAGCGGAGAAATTCCTACTCCGTCATTCACCGGCTTCTTCAATTTCTCGTATTCTTCGGCTGCGCCTGGCTCCTCATCCGCTGGGCCAGCGAATGCTTCCCCCTCCACGATTACGAGGCAGCGAAAGAGTACAAAGCATACATTGACTTCATTCGAAATACGACGCTATAAAAATAATTAGGAATGAGAAATTAGGAATTAGGAATGAAGGAGGGGGCGCGTCAGCTTATATAGCGCCCCATTTTTATATTTGGCCTAGAGTCATATTTCACAAAAGGTTATTATTCTGCAGATTTCTTCTGTGAAAGTTTTCTTGCTATCGCCATATACAAGGTTAAAAGGGTTATAAAAGGTTATGGGAATACCGTTTTCTCATAACCTTTTATAACCCTTTTTAACCCTGACAATTGCCGTTATTGTTCCATGTTAGAAATCGTATGCAGCAGAATAATAACCTTTATAGATATCGTTTCCAGTAAAACATGACTACAACTCAAATATGTATAATGCGGCGCCATATAATCTGATGCGCCGCACCACCATTCCTAATTCCTCACTCCTAATTCCTAATTATTTCTCTATGTCCTTAAAATGAAATGCCCGTTTTCCGCTCGCGTAATCCCCGACAATTTGTCCATGGCCGAAGAGTTTGTATTTATAGGAAATCAGACCTTCTAAACCCACAGGACCCCGTGCGTGAATTTTGGAGGTGGAAATACCCACTTCCGCGCCAAAGCCGTAGCGGAAGCCGTCGGCAAAGCGGGTGGATGCATTTTGATACACGCCAGCCGAATCGACCAATGCCATGAAGCGTTTCGCTGCTTCGTCATTGGTGGTGATGATGCAGTCCGTGTGATGGGATCCGAACCGGTTGATGTGGGCAATAGCTTCGTCCATATCATCCACCAGCTTGATGGCTAATTTCAGGTCCAAGTATTCCTTATGGAAACTTTCCTCTTCAGGAATCACGTCCACTGGAATGATTTCATTCACTTCTGCCGTACCGCGAAGGGCTACGCCGGCCTTCTGCAGCGCTTCCGCCAGCTTGGGCAAGAAATCGTTGGCAATCTTTCGATGCACCAGAATTGTTTCCACAGCGTTGCAAGCCGCAGTATACTGGGTCTTCGCATCCGCAATGACACGGAGCGCCGTTTCTTCATCAAAATGTTCGTCCACATAGATATGGCACACCCCATCCGCATGGCCCAAGACCGGAATGCTGGTATGAGACATGATGTACTGTACGAACTTGTTAGAACCTCTAGGAATCAGCAAATCCACCGATTCGTGACATTCCAGCAGTTCATCAATTTCATTGTGCTGCTCTGCCTGGAGCAAACAATTTTCCGGAAGTCCCGCTTCAATGGCCGCTTCATGAATGAGACGGAACAGTACCCGGTTCGTATAGGTGGTTTCCTTCCCGCCTTTCAAAATCGCACAATTGCCGCTCTTCAGGCACAAGGAAGAAATCTGCACCAGTGCGTCCGGACGGGCTTCAAAAATAACCCCAATGACCCCAATCGGACAAGTGACCCGATAGAGCGTCAGCCCTTCATCCAATTCCCGAGCCAAGGTCACTTTGGAAATAGGATCTTCCAACCCCATGAGCTGGGTCAATTCGGCCGTCACATCCGCCAGTTTTCCTTCATCAAACTTGAGTCGTTTCTTCACCGCCGGTGCGACGCCATTTTCCTCCGCCAAAGCCAAATCCTTGTGATTGGCTTCGAAAATTTCCTGACCGTGGGCAACCAACGAATCACGAATCAATGCCAGGGCACGATTTCTGGTTTCTATAGAAGACGCCGCCATGAGCGGAGACGCCAATTTCATTTTCCGAGTTTCTTCTTTGATATTCATCATGAACTCCTTTCCTACGATAGGGATTAGGGAAACCATCGCCATGAAACTACATTTGCTATCATTGTAAATTCTGGTAGATAAAGTCGTCAAGTCGATTGTCGGATAATGTTGTTGCCGGTTTGCGTCAACAAGCATGCTCTCGTTAGAAACTACAGGTGGCTCAAGGTTCTAAGGGTTCTAAAGGTTCTCAGGTTTCTCGAATATGCCTATAAACGCTAGTGTTATCATCTCATTTGAGAACCCTTAGAACCGTTACACTAAAAGGTGATTCTGCGTAGATAATGCCGCTAGCGTCTATAAGTACATTCGAGAAACCTGAGTAACTTGAGAAACCTGTAACAAACACAAAAATCCCACAGCAAAAGCAGGGGGACCTTGGCACTACGAGCCCGAATGTAATGCCTGGTTCTCTTTGTTTCTGCTGCGGGATTTTGATTTACCTGCATCAGGATCAAATTCCTTGCGGAACTTGCCAACCTTCTATTTAGTTTTACATCAGTGAAGCTAGGAATCTTCACCCGGTTGAGCGGCTGTGTCCAGCCGGAGCTCTTATGGATTCGTCATCCGTAGGCAACTTGCAGGTCCTATCCCCACAGCGTTTTTTGATCGGCGCCGTGCGCTATGGTCTTCTGACCTTTGCCTTGACATCATCATACACGATATGTTTTGAAAAATCAAGTGTTTGTGAAAATTTTGTTCTTACACGTTCTGTAAATGCAAAAATCGTTCTTAGAGAGTCTGTAAGGGGATGAAGGGTATACTTATTTTTGGTGACTAGTGACTGGAAAAAGGGATTAGTAGCTAGACCCTAGGGATTAGAAAATGAGGAGTGAGGAGTGGTGGTAGCGGCGCATAAAATTTAGAAGCGCCGCAAATTTTATTATATAAAAAGGGGTATTGGGGCGCTATATGAATTGTGCGCCCCTTCCTCCACTCCTCACTCCTAACTCCTAACTCCTCATTCCTCACCCCTAACTCCTAACTACGCACTTAAAAATCCCCATCCAAACGGACGGGGACTTTTTATATAAGCAGATAGCCCAATGGCCTGCTGGGACAAATATGGGAGATAGGATACGCAGGCCAAGGGACTATTTACTTCACTATCAGTAAGCAGTTGACAGTTGACAGTTAACTGTTAACTGTTAGCCGGTAACCAATTATTCAACAACACTGAATTTTCCATCCTGCATTTTCATCAGAATCAGATCCACAACGGGGTCACGTTTTTCATCGAAGGAGAAGGTGCCGCAGACGCCTTTGAAGTCTTTCATCTGTGCCATGGCGTCACGGATCTTCTGGTGGTCCGTGGTGGTGCCTGCGCGTTTCATGGCATCCACTGCCATGTACACACCATCATAGGCGCTGGCTGCGAACTGGTCTGGTGCGCGGCCATAGGCTTTTTTATAATTTTCCACAAAGGTCTGTACTTTTTCATCTTTCTTATCAGCGGCCCACATGGAAGATACATACACATTATCTGCTGCAGCACCGGCCATCTTGCCCAGTTCTGGAGAAACGAAACCATTATCCCCCAGGACAGGCTGATTCATTCCCATTTCTCTCATTTTCTTTAAAATACGAGAACCTTCCTGGTAATAGCTGCAAACCACAATGACGTCTGGATTTTTATGCTGGATATTGGTGAGCTGTGCCGAGTATTCGCTGTCTTTGCTGCCGAAAGTTTCTACGTCAATAACCTGCACTCCTTCTTCTTCCATGGTTTTCTGGAAATATTTCTGGGCGGTCACATGCTGTTCATTATCGTGGGCATAGAGAATGGCAGCGGTCTTATAGCCTAAGAGTTTGTGTGTCTTTTTCACGGTCTGGGGAATATTCTTGGATTCCGGCACGGAGTTTCTGAAAATGCAATCCCCAATATCGGTGATATTTTCTGCGGTAACAGAAATTTCCAGAGACGGCACTTTAGCGTTCTGAATGATCGGACCTGCCGCTTTGGCTTCGTTGGATGTCATAGGTCCAATGATGATGGAAACTTTTTCCTGAATCAGCTTCTTGGTGGCATTCATAGAGTCAGCTGGTACCGCTTTGGTATCTTCTACCAGCAGGTCGATTGGGAAATCCCCTTTCTTATTGATTTCCTCTACAGCCAGACGTACCCCTTCTTCTTCGGACTTGCCATAAGCAGCAGCGCCGCCGGTGAGGGCCGCAGTGAAACCAATTTTAGCCGCATTTTTCGCGCCAGAAGAAACAGCGGATTTAGAACCCGAACCGCCGCAGCCAGTCATGCCTGCCATCATAATAGCTGCCATAGAGCATACACCAATAACCTTCATCATCTTTTTCATGTTCATCATAATTATTTCCTCCCAATATTTGTCCCAATATATGTTTTATTTCACAAGAAAATGCATATCCCACTTCTTACAGTGAGGAGTTAGGAATGAGGAGTGGTGGTGGTGGCGGCGCATAAAATTTGGAAGCGCCGCAGATTTTATTATAAAAAGGGGTATGGGGGGCGCTTTATGAATTGTGCGCCCCTTCCTTCACTCCTAACTCCTCATTCCTCACTAAAAAAGCCCCCAGAAATGACCCTATCCGGTTCATTTCCAGGGGCGATCTTTCGCGGTACCACCCTGATTTATCACTTACCATGAGAATATAAAACGCCCTTGCCTGCTCCCACAGGCAAGGGCGCGTCGCGCTGTACCACCTTGCATTTATACTCGGTCCAGTCAGTATACAGGTTACTCAGGTATCTTAGGTTGCTCAAGTTTCTCAGGTTTTATTGTGCTACTGACGCTATCTTCATCAGTCCAAATGTAACCTTAGAACCCTTAGAACCTTGAATATCCAAAGAAATCATAGCAGATGTCTCTGATGGTATCATGAAAAACAAATATAAAAGCCCCTGTCCGAATCCGTCGGACAGGGGCGAGTCGTCTTCGCGGTACCACCCTGCATTATACTTTCATGGTTCATCCGTAACGGGGACCGCCGCCTTCTCTACATGAAGAAACCTTCATTCAATCCGGAGCTCACAAGAGAGTTTCGCCCTATGCCTCATACCGATTCTCACCATCCATCGGCTCTCTGAAATGACCTTCATAATGCTTTTTCTTGCTCATCGCCTGTGTATTGAGTTGAGTTAATCATACACGGCGGATGCCCATCTGTCAAACGATTTCTTGTATTATACTGTTTTAGCATAAAATTCGCGGAAATCTATCTCAATTTAAGATGGAAGAAGCAGTTAGAAGTGAGAAGTGAAGGAAGGGGCGCACAACTTATAAAGCGCCCCAATCCCCCTTTTTATAAAACAGTTTATCGTTATGGAAACATGATTGTATTCTTTTTTATTGCGGCGAGCTATATAAAAAGGAATCATGATATTTGATAACATTCGGCATAAGAGTAATTCGAAGGCTCGCCGGCCTTCATTTCTAACTTCTCACTTCTCACTTCTCACTGCTTTTATTAGCTGCCATGCCGGCAATACCCACAGATACACGGCAAAAGGAATCGCCGCCAGCGGTGCACCGATGGCTTCTAAGGGAACGGCCCCGGCAATGGACCAAGGAATCAGTGGCGCAATGACTACCACCGAATTTTCCAAGGAAATGGCGCGCTTTGTTTTGTCCATTGTAAGTTTCTGGCACAATTCATGGGTCAGCATAATGGCCAAGGTCTGATTGCAGGCCACGGCAGAATTGAAAACGGAGGTAACTACCATAGCTCCAAAATTTCCCATCCGTTCACTTAGCCCTTGTATGGCTTGTTCCAATTGCCGCAACATCCCTGTACCATGAAAAATTCCAGCATAGGAAGAAGATATGCACACAATGGCCGCCACTCTTGCCATAGAAATCAAACCGCCTCCGCCCAGCAGAGTTTCCAATTCGGCTTGCTCTGTATGGAATCCCCAGATGGCCATGGTCAGTAAATCGACGGCTTCCACCTGCTGGAAATATATCGCACAACCTCCGCTCAGTAAGATACTCACCGCCATGGTCTTTTTGACCGGCACATGAAAGAATCCCATCACCAGGATGGTCACGGCGGGAAGCAGCATAGGCCAAGAAATGGTAAAAGAATCTGCCAATACGGAAACACCGGTTAATTCTCCTAGGATTTCCTGCTTTCCATACCATCCCCAGATCCCATAAAAGAGGCAGGACAGCAAACAGGGAGTCCAAGCGGTGTGAAACATTTGCCGAATATTTTCATATAAATCGGTATGTGTCAATTCACTGACCAAAAGAGCTGACGTAGACACAGGAGAACACCGATCTCCGAAATACACGCCGCTCAGCACCGCCCCACCTGCCAGCAATGGATCCACCCCCATACCATTTGCCATGGTCATACAAATGACACCCATGGTGGCCGATGTAGCAAAGGAGCTTCCCATAAGAAACGAGACCAATCCATTCAGCACAAAGGTCAAGAGCAAAACCACATTTGGCTGAATCCAGGTCGATGCATAGGTCACCAATGTTGGAATGGTTCCCGACGCCCGCCAAAAGGCAGTCAGTATCCCGATGAGGCCAAAAGTAAGTAAAATATTTTTTGCCGCCAGCACCCCATCAATGACCATCTGCGCTAAAGCAAGAGGCGACACTTTAGCCACATATATGCCATACAGTAGAAATAAAACCAATCCCGCTAAGAGCGCATGAATCAGAGACCCACCTATAGCAATGGTACCAAGCAGGATGATACAAAACAAAGCCAATACGAAAAGTTCCATGATTCTCTCCTTTATGTCGCGAGGTTTTAATGGAATCAAAGTGTCTCAGGTTACTCAGGATTTTTAGGTTTCTCAGGTTTTTCAAATGCAATGATAACGATAGCATTTATTGGCGCATTCGAGAAACGTGAGCAACCTTAGCAGCTTGAGCAACCTGAGTAACCCATAGACTCTAGCGGTATAATTCACTAGCAGTACGATAATCCGTCACAGGACTAATGCCACTACGCACTTCGCACTACGCACTACGCACTATAAAAAGAAAATCCCATGACAAAAAGAGTTTCCTCTTCCCGTCATGGGATTTTATAAAATTATTCGCCAATAGCACTGATCTTTACTATATCATACATTTGAGCAAAAGGCATTTCATTTTCTTCTGCCAGTTGTTTCACCGATTCATATTCCGGGTAATAGCGAACTTCATCTTTGAAAGAAATTTGCTTTACTTCTGCTGTGCCATAGGGCGTTTCCACTTGCACTTGCTGCCGGTGCAGAATGGAACGCATGACGCTTGGAAATTCACGAATCCCAATGGTGGTGGTTTCATGGAAAATAATATCTTCCAGTGCTTCCATCTGATCGGCTTTGCAAATCACTGTCAGCTCCCACGCAGGACGATTTTTCTTCATATACACCGGGGTGTAATGTACATCCAGCGCACCTGCCTGAAGCAATTTTTCCATGGTATAGCCCAACGCTTCCCCAGTAGAATCATCGATGTCGGTTTCAATTTTCACCACTTCATCTTTGTCTCCTGCTTCATCGGTTTCAATGAGGAAAGCACGGAGAATGTTGGTCCGTTCCGTATATTCTCTCTTTCCGGCGCCCAGACCAGTTTCCAACACCTTGAAGGATTTTGGCAACGTATGGGTGGTGCAAAGAGCGGCTGCAATGGCTGCCCCGGTAGGCGTCACGTATTCTCCTTTGGCATCCATGATTTCCAGCGGCATATCATAGGCCTGGATGATGTTCAACGTAGCCGGAACTGGTACAGGAAGTACTCCATGCTGGCAGCGAACGGTGCCCGTTCCTTCTGTCAATTTCGGCACGATCACTTCAGAAATGCCCAGGTTATCGAAGCATACTGCTGCAGAAATGATATCTACAATAGAATCAATGGCTCCTACTTCGTGAAAATGCACTTCTTCCAGTGGCAAATTGTGGGCCTTAGATTCTGCTTCCGCAACGATGCGGAAAATTCGATTGGCCAGTGCTTTGGCAGAGTCCGTCATGGCTGTGGCATCAATGATGGCTTCCACATCTGCCAAGTGGCGATGTTCATGATGGTGATGATGGCCTTCCCCATGGTCATGATGGTGGTGATGGTGATGTTCTCCTTCGCCGTCTTCATGACAGTGGCAATGATGTTCTTCTTCACCGCCTTCATGACAATGGCAATGGTGTTCCTCTTCACCGTCTTCATGGCAGTGGCAATGATGATGTTCCTCTTCGCCTTCTCCATGGCAGTGGCAATGATGATGTTCCTCTTCGCCTTCCTCATGACAGTGACAATGGTGATGTTCTTCTTCACCTTCCTCATGACAGTGGCAATGGTGTTCTTCTTCTCCGTCTTCATGGCAGTGATGATGTTCTTCTACCTGTTCTTCCGCTACCGGTTCCGGGCCATACAAATAGGCCATATCATGGTCATGGTTTTCGTGTTCTGCATCGAGAATCACATCGAAATCACAGCAATCAATGCCTGCTTTCTGTACACGACCCACTTCCACGCTAAATCCACCAGCGGGAATCGAATTCAGTGCATCGGCCAATACATCCACATCAGCGCCCAAATCGAGCATAGCAGCCACAAACATATCTCCACTAATGCCAGAAGATGTTTCCAGGTACAAACTTTTTCCCATTTAAATCTTACCCCTTTCTGCCAGGCGATTGATCTGTGTCGCCACATACCCAGCACCAAATCCATTATCTATATTGACTGTCACAATGCCATTGGCACAAGAATTAATCATAGTGAGAAGGGCCGATAAGCCGTGGAAACTGGCCCCATATCCCACCGACGTGGGCACTGCAATGACCGGATTTCTCACCAACCCGCCGATAACAGATGCCAAAGCCCCTTCCATGCCGGCCACCGCAATGACACAATTGGCTTTGCGAACAATGGCTTCTTTGGAAAGAATGCGATGAATCCCGCTGACCCCTACATCATAGACCCGTTCCACGCGGGTTCCGAAATATTCCGCCGTCTGGGCCGCTTCTTCTGCCACGGAAATATCGGCGGTGCCGCCGGTGCAAACCGCCACACACCCTATATGTTCCTTATCTTTCTTTTCCAACTTCAAAATGTGAGACACCGGGTCAAAGGAAATATCCGGCAGAAACTCTTTCACAATTTCATATTGATGGGGAGACGCCCGGGTACCAAACACTTCCCCTTCCACGTCATACAATTTCTTGAAAATCTGACCGATAAATTCGTCCGATTTTCCTTGGCAATACACCACTTCCGCAAAACCAGACCGCTTCTTCCGATCCGTATCCAACTTGGCAAATCCCATTTCCTCATAGGACCGCCCCGCCGGATTCTCCGCCAAAAGCTGCTCCGCCTCTTCCAAAGAAAGCGCTCCGCTCTTGACCTGCGCTAAAACATCTCTAACATTCATACAAACTCCTTAAAAACAGTTAGAAGTGAGAAATAATGGTGACTGGTAGACTGGTGACTAGATTCCATTTTCCTAGTCACCAGTCTACCAAATCATTATATAATTAGCCTGGCTATATGAATTGTGCCAGGCCACCTTCATTCCTCATTCCCAATTGCTCATTCCTAATTGCTTTTCAAGTCCATCGACCCGGAACGGAATCCTTCCAAATCCATGGTCACATAATCAAATCCCAATTCTTTGAACCGGGATACCACCGGTTCTCTGTTGTCTAAAAGTTTAGACAGCTGCTCCGGCAATACTTCAATGCGCGCCATATCTCCATGGCAGCGAACCCGGAACTGGGGGAATCCCAGGTCGAAAAGAAATTGTTCTGCTGCTTCCACCGCCCGAAGTTTTTCCTCCGTGATGCGGCTTCCATAGGGGAAACGAGTCGCCAGGCACGCAAAGGATGGCTTGTTCCATGTAGGAAGGCCTTCCTGTTCAGACAGCGCACGAATTTCTTCTTTTGTCAGTTGTGCTTCTTTCAAAGGACTGACCACGCCCAATTCCGCCAGCGCCTTTAGCCCTGGTCGATAGCCATGGATATCACTGAAATTGGTGCCGTCAACGATAGTAGAAATATGATGTTCCTTGGCCAGACTTCCCAAAGAAGAGAACAGATAAGTTTTACACCAATAGCAACGATCCTTCGGATTGTCCGTAAATCCCGGTGCGGCGAACTGATTTCTTTCTACAATAACCTGCTGGATACCACGGGACGTACAGAAATCCTTCGCTTCCTGGATTTCTCTGGCCGGTACGGAATTGAGTTTCATGGTCACCGCCACCGCCTTATCGCCCAATACCTTGTGGGCTTCGTGGAGCAAAAATGTAGAATCCACCCCGCCAGAAAAAGCCACCGCCACAGACCCCAAGCTCTTCAAATGGTCTTCCAGTGCTTTCTGTTTTCTTGCTATATTTTCTGTTACGTTCATAGTTTTACCCTTCTTTAATTTGTAATCGGTGACTAGAATTTAGGGATTAGTAGCTAGGCCCTAGGGATTAGGAAATACTCGTTCTAATCCCTAATCCCCAATCCCTAGCTACTTTGTCCATAACCATTTCATTGATAGTGATGCACTAATCCGCCAGTCAACTAGTAAGCCCCGACTGCAGGCGTCTGCCGGCAGGAATGGAATGGGACTGTTTCTCATGTAGCATTTCTCCTCACTGTCACATAGTCCACTTCCCATGTGTAGTTAGAAGTGAGAAGTTAGAAGTGAGAAATGGTGGTACGGCGCACAAATTATAGAAGCGCCGTTACTTTTTATAAAATAAACCTTCTCACTTACATGCCAACTATTTTTATTATATCATCCTACTCAAACTGCTAAAAAGCACACGGGAGCCTCCCATGTGCATAAAAATAAAAAAGGGGTATGGGACGCTTTTTATTTGTGCGCCCCTTCCTCCATTTCTAACTTCTCACTGCCTTTTATTTTTCTCCATCATCGACAAATGGTTTCACATCTTTCACGGCATCTTTCGGCAGGATCACCGCTTCATTGTTGTCCAAATCGATGAGAATGTATTTATCATTGCCCATGCCCAGTTCTTTCATGTATGAAAGCTGGCGCAGGCCGTGGCGGGATTCCATCCGTTCTTTCAAGTCATGACCATCTCCATCGTGGAGGGCATAAATCATATCCACCGATGCCTGGTCGACCGCCAAAATATCCGTAGATGCCAGGATACCAATATTTGGCGTTACCACCGGCTGGGCATTCACCCCTTCGCAGTCACAAGACACGGACATATTGCGGAGAGTGTTCACATAGGTCACGTGATTACCGAAATGGTCAATCACAGATTTGGTAGATTCGGTCATTCGTTCCATGAATTCTTCCTGAGAAACGCCCCACTGCTGGCCTGTTTCTCCTGCATGAATCCATTTCTTGCCTACCTTGCCATCGGCGCAACCGATACCGATGTTCTTGTCGGAGCCGCCAAAGCCACCCATCACGTGGCCTTTGAAATGGGTCAATACCACCAAAGAATCATAATTCAAAAGGTCTTTGCCTACCGACATTTCTTTGAACCACTTGCCCCCTTTGACAGGAAGAAGTGCCACACCGTCTGCATCGGTGATATCCACAGGAGCCACTTCATCCCAACCATTGACATGAATAGCTTCTCTGTGTTTTTCCGTGGTATCCCGATCACCTGCATAGTAGGTATTGGTTTCCACAATGGTTGCCCCCGGGATATCCGTATCGATGAGATGTTTCACCCAGGAACGAGGCAAAATGTTTGGCCCATTCTTTTCCCCTGTATGAAGCTTCACAGCCACTTTACCGGAAATATTTCCATTCACCTTTTCATACACCTTCTGCATGCCAGCCGCAGACAGGTCGCGGGTGAAATATACAATCGACTCATTGCCCGTTCTTTCTTCATAGGGAACATAGGTGTCTCCCCCTTTTCCAGGAACAGCCGCACAAGCGGTAGTAGCAAGTGTCACAGCGGCAGCAGCCGTAGCTGCCAAAATTTTCTTATTCATAGTTCAATCGTCTCCTTTGCTATATGGTGACTGGCAATGCTGTTACGTTAAGGATTTGCGTTAGTAGGTATGATTCCGCTAGTGGTGACAGATTGCTCAAGTTTCTAAGGGTTCTCAGGTTACTCAGGTTCTCCGAATGTGCCAATAGATGCTAGTGTTATTAGCTCATTCGAGAAACGTGAGAAACCTCAGTATCCTGAGAAACCTGAGTAACCTTTGCATCAGTAGAAATCATCGCATGTTCTACTTAACTTAATAGCATGGCAGTCACCCTTACTCTACGCTTATTATAAATACCATCCCCTCATGCTGCCAATGCTTTTCTATTATCCTTTCCATAGATGAAAGGCATACTAAAAAGCAGTGAGAAGTTAGAAGTGGTGGTAGCGGCGCACAAAATTTGAAAGTGCCGCAGATTTTATAATAGTACGAGACTATGAAATCACATAACCTTATGTAACCTTTATAACCTTGACTGTAGCGATATATACAGCCATGTTTGATATAGAAATCAGCAGAATAATCCCCTATAAAAAGGGGTATTGGGGCACTTTATGAATTGTGTGCCCCTTCCACCACTTCTCACTTCTAACTCCTCACTTCTCACTGAACTTATGCTATAATGATATTGAGAAATATTTTCACAAAGGAGAATTTATTATGAATACACTGCTCACAGGTGCAATCATTGTTGTCATTGCTGCTTGGTTCGGCTATTCTTTATATCGCCTGTACCAAAGTTCCCAAGGAAAAGACTGCGCCAGCTGCGCACTGGGAAGCAGCTTTGACTATAAAAAACACGGCGTCACGAAGCCGTCAGAAATCAAGCGCAACGAATACGTCACCGCTGCCGGCCACCACATCATTGTAGACGAAGAAGCCGCGCGGAGACGAAGAGAACGAATTCGGCAAATGATGGAAGGAAAATAGTAGAAAAGGGTATTGTTCTGCTGACCACCATCACCTAACATAGATACTCTACCGCTTACCTAAAGGTTATTTATTCTGCAGCCCTCTTAAGCAAACATAGAAGGAATACGTCTAGTGTCAAGGTTATAAAAGGGTATGACTTTGCGGATACCTTCTATTTCAAAATACAAAAATACCGCCAACAACAGGGTTATATAGGTTATTTCATAAGCATGTCATAACCTTTTATAACCTTGCTGCTGGCGGTATTTTTACTTTGTTCGACAATCAGAATCTGTAGAATAAATAACCTTTATCGAACGCTAAAAACGCTTTGTGCCCTGCAAGTTATCCGCAGAATAATACCCTTTTATTCTAAATGATATTCAAACTTCTCATTCAGCGTTCCGGTCAGATGCAACAGCGTCGGCGCATCAGCGGCGTCAATGTAGAGAGCGGTTCCTTTTTGAATACCGTTGGCGGTGCCGTACACGGTATTGAGTCGTTTCCAGTTGGGAGACCATTCGGCTTTAATGCCAGAGGCCCGTGCCACAGCCATAACAGGCAGATAAACATGTCCCCCTTTGCCATAGGCATGGGCATCCAGTTTCTGTCCTTTCACATAAAGGTCATACACTTTGGCCACATAGTTCGGAACCCCATCAGACATAGCAATCGCATGCTGGATGTCATCGGGATCGGCAAAGCCAGCCACGCCGAAAGCAGCCAATTTCTTTTTCACGTCAGATACTTCCAGATTTTCTCTGCCATACCCATCGGGATAGACATAGTACACCACAGTCTGGTCCGGTGCTTTTTCTACCACCAATCGTTCATAGATGATGTCTACTGGAATGCCTTTCACGATATGGGCAAATAAGTCTTCCACATCAGCTTCATACATTCTGACGCATCCATGAGACGCATAGGAGCCGATAGAAGAAGCCACATTGGTGCCGTGAATCCCATAATTTCCACCGATGCCAATCCAGCGATATCCCAGCGGGCAATCGGGACCAGAAGGAATCTCCGTATTTGAATCGGGATCAATCCAGGTGGGGTTCATTTCCATATCCACCACTTTGCGGCGTCCCACCGGTGTAGGAGAAGACGGTTTCCCCGGGGCGACAGGATACATGCGAATCCCCACATCGCCCTGGTACAATGTCAAAAGTTTGCTAGCCAAATTGATTTCAATGCGCTTATCTTCAAAAGCCGGCTTTTTGACCGTTTTTTCCTCTTTCGTGTCCAAAACCGTTGCGGTTTCCACTTTGTTTGTTTCTACCGTTGGTTCCACCTTGGTAGCAGCTACCGTTTCCGTCGTTTCCGTCTTTGGCACCAAAAGCACCTTCGGATGCTCCGCCGTTTTCGCCTCTACCACAGTCCCCATAGCTACAGCGGCTCCTAAAGCCAAAGCCATCATGATTTTTCTTACCATAATGCCACTCCTTTTCCAGAAGATATTTCATTCATTATATCACGTTATGATATGAGGGGATAAGCGATATTTTCGCTTGTGTCAATTATCATGTAACGGTTTTTCAAAAGGTTATTCACTCTACAGATTCCCATAGTGTAACAAAGAAAAATACCGCTACCATCAAGGTTATAAAGGGTTATGCCATCCTATGAAATAACCTTTTATAACCTTGTTGATAGCGGTATTTTTCTTTGTTAATTCAACGTAATTGGCAGAATAAATAACCCTTTGGTAAGCGGTATATGCTCTTTGTTTTGCAAAAGAAATCAGTAGAATAATAACCTTGCTAAAAACATTTTACATGCTCATGTTTCTATGTCGCTTTTCTCGTTCATCTGCCAACATTTCCAGTAGGTTCGGTGGCGTTTCGCTTTTCCATGTCCAATCGGGGCAAGCCGCTTCGGCTCGTTCTTTGGCGACTTTCAAATCGTAATAGACCTGCCATTTGGCTTCCACCAATCCTCGCCCGGTCTGACGGAGCAAGTAAGCTGGGTGGAACGTAGGCATCACCGGAATGCCGTGATAATCAATCCAGTGTCCTCGAGAACGAATAATGCCTGCTTCTCTCCCTAAAAAGAAACGAAGAGCCACTTTGCCCAATCCAATAATGACTTTCGGCTGCACCAGTTGTATTTCCTGCATAAGCCAAATAGCGCCACAGAAATGTCCCTCCTCCATAGTGGGCGTCCGATTGCCCCGAGGACGACATTTTACGATATTGGTGACATACACATGGTCACGGGTAATGCCCACCGAGGCCAAGGCTTTATCCAAAAGCTGTCCCGACGGTCCCACCAGAGGCCCGCCGTAATCATCTTCGACCCCACCAGGCCCCTCGCCGACGATCATCAAAGGAGAATCAGAAGGTCCCGTAGAAAGCACCGGTCCCAACCCGCCTTCCCGCCGGAGCCGGCACCGTTCACAGGAAGTGATGGCCGCTTTCAATTCCTCATGGCTATGAAAAGAAACCCCTTCCCGCTCCTTCGCCGCAGCCCGCTGTCTTTCCGCCAACTCCCGCTGCCGCCTGGCTACATACTCCTCCGGGTCCTCATTTCCGAATAAATCCATAACTTTATCACCTGATCCCTTTCTGTATGTAAATGAGTAATGAGTAAAGAGCAATGAGTAATTATGGTAGCGACGCACAAATTATATAGCGTCGCCTTTTAACTATTTTTTCTCAGTGTCTTAGTAATGGCAGTCAACAAACGCAAAAGCTCTTCACAATCTAATTTCATTGATTGATATTGCTTCTCTGTCAAATAGTCTGTAGCATATAACACTTTCAGCCAATATAACGTTTCTCCACACTCTTTATATGATATGTATATCTTAGCAGTAAAATCGTTTTTACGAATACTATACTCTGCCTCACTAATGTTGGCACCTATGCTAGTCCCACTTCTCAGCAATTGGTCCGACATGGTATATTCTTTCTTTTCGCTTCGTAAAAACTTGACTAATTTCACCACACGTATAGCAAAGCGAAGACTCAATTGTTGTACTGCCTTTTCGCTCATAAGCTACTCCCTTTATTTTATACATCTGCGGCGCTTTATTACTTGTGCGCCGCCACCTTCATTCCTCATTCCTCATTACTAATTTCTCATTAGCATCACGCCATATCCGGTGGTGGTTCCTGGTTGGTGATTTCATAGAAGAGGGTGAACTGGCCTGCGAAGTGGAGTTTCACCGTATCAACTGGACCATTACGGTTTTTCGCAAGAATAATTTCCGTTTCATTCTTTCTGGGATCGTCATCTTCGATTTCACGGTCATAGTAAGCCGGGCGGAAGAGGAAGCTAACCATATCCGCATCCTGTTCCAGAGAACCAGATTCACGAAGATCCGACAGGAATGGGCGGTGGTCCTGGCGGGCTTCTACGCTTCGAGAGAGCTGAGACAATGCGATGACTGGTACATTGAGTTCACGGGCCAGGCTCTTAAGCGAACGAGAAATTTCAGAAATTTCCTGCTGACGATTGTCATTATTTCTTGCGGTATTCTTGGCCTGCATGAGCTGCAGGTAGTCGATCATAATGATATCCAACCCCTGTTCCGCTTTGAGACGGCGGCACTTGGAACGAATTTCTGATACCGATACCCCTGGTGTATCATCGATAAACAGTGGCGCATCCATAAGGACACTGGCTGCATTGGCCAGCTGGTCCCATTCCTTTTGGGTGGTGATACGGCCGGTACGCAGCTTGGAGCTGTCTACCAAAGCTGTGGAGCACAAGAGACGCTGTACCAACTGTTCCCGTGACATTTCCAAAGAAAAGAACGCCACATGTTTATGGGCAGAAGAAATACTCATATTCTTGGCGATATTCAGCACGAACGCCGTTTTACCCATAGATGGGCGGGCTGCCACGATGATGAAATCCCCCTTCTGGAACCCACTGGTCAGAGCATCCAAGGAAGGGAAACCGCTGGCCAAACCGGTGATGGATTCTTTATTTTTAAATTTCCGGGTGATTTCTTCCAGTTCATTCTGCACCGCTTCCCCGATGGACGTAAAGTCAGAACGCCGTTCATCTCGGGTGACAGCCAAGATAGTTTTTTCCGCATTGTCCGTGATATCCTGCACTTCATCCCGTTCCGAATAAGCTTCATCAGTGATGACCCCCGCCGCATCGATAAGACGACGGAGCTTTGCTTTGTCGGCCACAATATCTGCATGGCGATCCACCGCTTTGGTGGTTACCACATTGGCAGGCAATTCATTGACATAGAGCACGCCGCCTACATCATCCAAGCGACCCATGCGCTTCAATTCTTCCGTAACGGTCAAAATATCCGCCGGTTCGCCCCGATGGGCCAGATTCAAAATGGCCTGGAAAATAATCGAATTCGCTTCCCGGTAGAAATCTGCTGCATTGAGCTTATCCTCAGCAGTCAAAATAGCATCCTTATCCAAGAGCATCGCCCCCAGGACAGACTTCTCTGCATCAATATTCTGCGGTGGAATACGGGTCACAATCATGGTATCCGTATCGGTCTTACGGCTATTCCACTTGCCCTTCTCCCGCTGTTTCCACTCTTCTTTTTTCTGTTGTGGTACTTCTGTATCTGGCATAAATCTTTCTCCTTTTTCGCCATCTTTTAGAGTGCGTAATGCGAAGTGCGTAGTGCGTAATGAAGGTGGCGGCGCACAAAATTTAAACGCGCCGCAGTCTATATAAGATTATAGAGTCAAAATTCATTTTTAACGTAAGTAATCAATTTGCTTCCTAAAAGATTGTGTCTCCATCCTGTATCACATAACCTTTTGTAACCCTTTATAACCTTGACTGCATCGTTGTATACAGTTATGTTTGGTATCTAATACAGCAAAATAATAACCTATATAAAAAAGGGGTATTGGGGCGCTTCTAAATTTTGTGCGCCCCTTCCACCACTCCTCACTCCTAATTCCTCACTCCTCACTATCTTTCAATTCGTACTCGTCCCGTGTAGGCTGCTACCGTAATAAGCCGTCGGTGCTTGCCATCACGGGTTTGCAATGTTTGTGTATATTTTGTGCTGTTCCCGGCATAACCATCTTTACGAAATGTCAGGTCCAGCACGACGTTGGTGGTGATATTGCTCGGTAAATTCCCTTTGGGACTGACTTTGTAAATTCCTCGTTTCGCATAGTAAGAAACCACGCCATCCCCATCGGGACCGCAATGAAAATTCACTTTATCAGTGATGTTCCCATACCAATCGGTATAGCTTTTGGCTAAAGTCTCAGTTTCTCGAATGGCCGCCGCCACTTCTTCAGCAGCCAAGTCCAATTGCCGTTCCTGCTGCCAATCCCAGAGTTTCGGCACCGCCAGTCCCATAGCAACAGACAGAATCAGCAATACCACCAGGGCTTCAGCGAGCAAAAAGCCAGAGCGGCGTGAAAAGGGACAGTCCCACCATTTCCTGCAGTCCATAGGCCATCCCACCTCCCAGTGCTAGAAACGGAGCAAATCGGACGCCCCTCCGTGCTACGCTTCTCTCATAAAGACATACAAATCCA
Source organism: uncultured Dialister sp. (assembly GCA_934216155.1). GTDB lineage: Bacteria > Bacillota > Negativicutes > Veillonellales > Dialisteraceae > Dialister. The sequence goes on along the minus strand of CAKQBK010000001.1, from coordinate 60,475 downwards.
TACCAGACCAAAGCTAGCATAGAAGCTAGCCAAAGAAATAGCAGAGCAAATACCGGCGTAAGCCATAAAACAATGGCCCCAGAAAGCAGCACATCTCCCATACCGGCAGCCTCTTTTCGAATGAGCCAAAGCAAGCCATACAAAGCCAAAATGATAAGTGCTGACAAGACACTTTCCCATCCATGCCCCATTTGCCAGGACGTTATCATTCCTGAAATAGCAATCAGCAGGGACCAGCCATCAGAAATATAGCCACTTCGCCCATCTTCCACGGCAGGCCCCAACAAGAGCATCGCATATAAAACCATACTCCACCAAGTTCCTGCGATGCACCAGGAAATCACACCAACAATCCCCACTCCCAGAAAGAGACAACACATAGGAACTTTCTCCATCATAGAGCCTCCTTCTAAAAGTGTTTAAAATTACTTCATAACTTCCACATGTATTATAGCAAAAAACGATGAAATCCACAGAAAAGATTCCATCGTTTTTCTTTGAAAGCAGGGACTAAGGATTAGGAAGCACTTATCCCAGTCACCAGTCACCAGTCACCAGTCACCAGTCACCAACAAATTGTACTGCGGCGCTTTATAAGTTGTGCGCCTATATAAGTTTACACCGCTGTCTCGGCTCCCCTGTCGGGGGAGCTGCCGAAGGCTGAGGGGGCAGCTCTAGCGGAATAAAATACGAACGGTACGACAATCCGCCATGGGACTAATACCATTCCTAATTCCTCATTCCTAATTTCTCATTGCTCTTACCATATTTCTTCCTAGTCACAAAAAGCAAAACCGAAAGTCCCACCGCTGTAATGAGCCAGGACAGTGGATACCCGGCCATGAGACAATCAAAACTCGGATAAGCCGCAAAGACCGTAAACACATAGAGCAATCGGGACCCGCAAATACCGCCACACACAATCAGTGCCGGCCCCAAGGATTTCCCAAAGCCACGCATGAAGCCAGAAATCATTTCAATCACCAAATTGAGTGGTTCCGCATAGAGGATGTATTTCAAACGAATCACCCCATAGGCCACTACGGCTGCATCCTCATTGAACAGCTGCAGAAGCGGCACGCCGAAGTAGAGAATCACACTGCAAATCACCACGGTGACGCCCAGATTTTGCAAACTGGTGATGATTCCCACTTTCCGGCATCGTTTGAAGTCCCCGGCACCATAATTCTGTCCCACGAAGGTGGTACAAGTCTGACCGAAAGCATTCACAAAGATGTATGCCAGGATTTCCAGATTGAACGCTGCTGCCGATGCAGCCACCACATCGGTGCCAAGACTATTGATGGCTGCCTGGATCACAATATTGGACAAGCAAAATACGGCGGACTGGAGCCCGGCCGGTGAGCCAATGCGAAGAATTTCTTTCAAGAGCCCCCAATGGATAGATAATTTCCGCCAATGAAGCCGAATGGCCATTTTCGTATGTACCAAAAGCGCAAGCAACATCAAAGAGCTTAAAATGGTAGCACACATGGTAGAAATAGCCACTGCTCCCACGTCAAAACCAAAATGGACTACCAGCACATAACTGATAACCACTTTGATACACCCGGAAATCAAAAGGCACATGAGCGGTGTCCGGGTATCTCCTTGGCTACGGAAAATAGCAGATGTGAAGTTGTACATTAAAATGCCCGGCATAGCGAGAAATATGATTTTCAAATATTTCAACGCCAGCCCTAAAATATCTTCTGGCACCTGCAACAAATCCAGCAATGGTTCTGCGATACATTCCCCAATAACGGTCATGACAAGACCACATACAAAGGCAAACAGGACCGACGTATGTACCGCCGAAGACACACCTGCCTCGTCTTTTTTCCCTGTAAATTGAGCAATGACCACATTGCTACCTAAAGAAATCCCAATGAAAAAAGTGACTATAAGTCCTACGATGGGCGCATTGCTCCCCACTGCCGCCATGGCTTCTTTTCCTACAAACTGTCCCATGATCACCGTATCGATGGCATTGAAGAGTTGCTGCAATAGACCTGTCGCCCCTAAAAAGAGGGCAAACGTCAGTGTCTTTCGCCCCATAGGGCCATGGGTCATATCTACTTTCGTTTTCATTCTTACCTCTCGTTTAATAGCAATGCGTAATGCGAAGTGCGTAGTGCGTAATGGTGGTGCGGCGCACAACTTATAAAGCGCCGCGAGTTTTTTATAAAAAGGGGTATTGGGGCGCTTCTAAATTTTTATGCGCCCCTTCCTTCATTACGCACTTCGCACTACGCATTACGCACTAAAACCACCACCGTACTTCACAAAAAAGAAACAGTCCCTGTCTCAATATCATACACAGCGCCTACCACCTGTTCATGCTGCAGAATCGGATCGGTTTCATGGGCAAAGGCCTCTTGAATTTCACAAACCGCAGCCTGCACATTGAGAACGCAAGCCCGATAGGCATCGGTTTCTTCTCCAATCGCTTTCTGGATAGAATCGATGATGTACTTGATGTGTCCATCCGCTTCTCCATGTAATGCTGCGGCCACAGCCCCGCAATGGGTATGTCCCAGAACCACCACCAAGGGCGTTTGCAAATGAGATACGGCATACTCCACAGAGCCCATTTGATGGGCATCCATCACATTGCCCGCAATGCGAATGGTGAAAAGATCTCCCAATCCGCAAGAAAAAATCACTTCCGGCACCACCCGTGAATCGGCGCAAGCAATGACCACCGCCATAGGCGACTGACCCTTTTCTGTCAGCTCTTTTCGCCTATCATCAGAAATATTTCCACAAAACGCACCACTTGCCACATAGGCCGTATTTCCATGTTGCAATAAGTCTAATACTTCTTTGGCTGTATACATAACAATTCCTCCTGTAATAAGTAAGTTGGCAGTTAGCAGTTAGCAGTTAACTGTTAACTGTTAACTGCCAACTGCTAACTATCTAACATCCTTCCACCAAGGATGCAACTTTTCATTATTTCCACCAATGTCTACTTTCTCGCCAATCATAGGCGTCAACAGGGTATAGGACTTTCCCACCGATGCGGCCATGATTCGTTCATAAGGTTCTTTCCAGGTATGGTCAGACAGGGGATATTTCCCATTGTGACAAGGAATCACCGCTTTCGCCTGCAATTCTTCTCCTGCTTTGGCACTTTCTTCTGGCATCATATGCACCGTAGGCCAAGCAGTATTGTATTGACCATCTTCCACGAGAGCCAAGTCGAAACCGCCAAATTTGTCACCAATTTCTTTAAAGCGGTCGTCATATCCGCCATCACCTGTATAGTACACCTTCTTATCAGGTGTTTCAAAAGCAAAGCTGGCATATAATGTCTGGTTCTTATGCAGAAGCCGTCCAGAGAAATGACGGGTCGGCAAAACCCACACCGTCAGGTCGTCATCAATTTTGACCGGCATCCACCAATCTTCCTCATGAATTTTATTTAATGGATACCCCCATTTTTCATAGTATCCGCCATTTCCAAGGCCTGTCACTACGTGGTGTACCTTCGGTTCCATAGCCCGCACAAAATCATAATCCAAATGGTCCCAATGGTCATGGGACAGTACCATCACATCGATATCATCAGGCATGTCCTCCGGCCCATACACGTTACTGCCCTCCATAGCCTTATCAATGAAAGGCACAGGAGAGGCATAGGTCTGTGCAATGGGGTCAATCAAAATTTTCTTTCCATGAAGCTGCATGTAGAAAGAAGAATGTCCCATCCAGACCACCACATCTTCCTCTGCGGGGAGAGATTTCAAATCTGTTTTCTGCGTTACGATCTGCTCTTTCGGAATGGTTTTCCCCGGAGTCGGAAATAAAAATTCTTTCCAGAATCCCAAAGTAGGTTTCACCGCACTGTGAGGATGCTGGGGCACAAACTGCCCATTCACATAATGAGGCGATGCCTCGATTTTCTTTCTCCGTGCATCTGTCATAAGCGGATCCATCTGGGGTTGGGACACAAACCAATATCCGACAAATCCCAGAAGCACGGCGCCACCTATGATATATTTCAATAGAGACATAGCATTTCCTTTCTAAATCAGTATTTTCTTATGCAAAACATACAATAATTTTTCCGCCTCACAGATTCTCAGGTTACTCAGGACTCTTAGGTTTCTCAGGTTCCCCAAATGAGATGATAACGCTAGGTTATTTAAGGATTTCCTTGACGATGCTTTGGATAAAAATTCATATAATTTCAAACGCTTTGATTAAATCAGCGTTTCCCTAGCATCTATTGGCACATTCGAGAAACATGAGCAGCCTGAGCAACTTGAGAAACCTGTAACTACAAGCGAAGTCATACCTACTTACTCAAACTACAGTATCCTTCGTATATAGCATACCAAAATTTCCATCCATATAAAAATACCTGTCTCCTATTTATCACAATAGAAGGCAGGCATGGTACAATGATTCTATACGATAAGTACTCAGGCATTTGTTAATTGTCTAGTCCCAAGCAACTAACAACACATTAGAAAGGAGCGCTCTTATGTCCAAAACTACCCCTATGCGCAGAAAAGATCGCCTCATTACAGAGGAAACTTCTATCCGTCAAATTTTAGACGAAAATACCATTGTCCGTTTAGGTCTTTATGATGAAGACCGTATTTATGTGGTGCCAGTCAATTACAGCTACACCTACGAAAAAGGAAAGCTGACTCTCTATTTCCACGGTGCCCAGGCAGGACTGAAGCATGACATCCTGGCAAAAAGAACTTCTGTGGGATTTGAGATTGACAACGGCGGTGCCGTGGTCCCCAATGAAACCGATCCGTCCCAATTCACCAGCCACTACGAGAGCATTATCGGCAGCGGCACAGTGACAGAAATCTCTGATGTAGAAGAAAAGAAACAAACCGTTTCCCTTTTTATGAAACATTATTCTCCCAAAGATTGGACCATCACCGACCAGATGGTACTTCACACCTCTATCTATCGACTGGATGTAGATGAATTTCAAGCGAAATCGAATCCGAAACGGTGACTAGTAGACTAGTGACTGGGATAAGGGATTAGTAGCTAGGCCCTAGGGATTAGGATGTTTCACGTGAAACGTGTATAAACAAAGCGGTGCTTCCATTCTTTGAATATAAGAATGGAGCACCGCTTTGTTTATGAGTGGATAGTCTTAGTCATGGTTGGTAAGTCATTCAGCTTTTATAAAACTTATTTATCTCGAGGGTTAAAGTTTAAGGTGTAGAGTTTTATTTTTAAACCTTAACCCCATATCCCTAGGGCCTAGCTACTAATCACCAGTCACCAGTCACCAGTCACCAGTCACACTGATGATAAACTACCGCTTACGCTTTTACGAGCACCTTTTCAATGGACGCAATATACATGGTATGGAAATTGCCTGCTTCTTTGCCATCATACCAGCGTTTTTCCATATCCTTGTCCAAGAATGTGGTTTCATCCAGTTTCGTTTCCAGCATCTTCTTGCATACCAGAATCACATCTGCTTCTGCTACCCCGGCGGTACCATCTACCGCATAGGGATGAAGGCCGGTGGCTTCCCATTTGTCTCCGTCATGGCCAGAGTGAGAGCCCATGTAGCCCATTTCCTTTTTGAAAGATTCTGGAAGAGCAGATACGGTGAATGTGTCATGGCTATCGATAAATTCCTTGGTGCAGCGGTTCTGACGAATGTATACAGTCACCGCATCCTTGCCCCACCATACACCCATGCCGCCCCAGCTAACAGTCATGGTATTGGACTTCTTTTCATCTCCAGCAGTGACCAAGAACCAGCCCTTGCCGATCTGGGTAAATGGATTCCAAGTGAGTTCTTCCGGTTTAATTTCTTTAAACATAGTGATTGCCTCCTTTGTTTCTGTGACTTCATTATAACATAGAGATTTTGTTGTTGGTTGTTGGTTTATCCGCCAAAGTTTACCGTGTCTATTGTCACAAAAATAAACCCTTAAACCAATGCCACTTTCTTTTAGTGAAAATTGTAGAAGCTATGCTCGGAGAATAAACCAACAACAAACAACCGTCAACCAACAACATCCCCATGAAATAGTATATGTTCTACGCTATAATAATAAAAACAAAAATGCGGTGCTTTTTTATTTGATGCGCCGCCACCTTCATTCCTCATTCCCAACTCCTCATTCCTCATTGCTTCTAAGAGAGGTGATTCCCATGACCCACCAAACCCAGGAATACTGGTGCAAAGAAGCCGTTCGTATTTCTGAAATGATGATGCACGGTTTCTACGAAAAAAGCATCCATCCCAAAGATCTCCCCTGTTGGATTTCAGAGAAAAGTTTCAGTTGGATCGGTGCGGCAGAAGGAGAAATCTACCATTCCTTAGAAGAAGCACTCGTCGCCTATAGCCACCAGCGAGACATGAAAGAAGTACCTCTCATCCGTGTAGGCAAAGGGAAATACACCGCCCAGGCCATCACGGACTACGTGTATCTGGTTATCTGCGAAGTGCCCCTTACCACCCCGCCGGAAAGCGGACTGGTTCTGTCAGAAAACCAACGCTGCACCATGGTGTATCATGTGGAAAAAGGACAATTGAAAATCGTTCACATTCATACCTCCAATCCATGGACATCGATGAAACAAGAAGGGCAATTCCCCAAGATTGCTGGACGCACCAACTACGAATACATGCAACAACTGGTAGCCGATAAAAACTTACAGCATTTCCCTGATTTATCAGATCGGCAAAAACTTATCCTGGAACTCCTGTCTCAAGGGAAAACATACGCTGCAATTGCAGAGGCACTCTCTATTTCCCCTCGCACCGTCCGCTACCACGTCGGAGAATTGTGCCACAAATTTCACGTCACTAACAAAGCCGAACTGCTAGCGATCGCCGGGAAGTCTGCCCACTGAAATATGACTTTCCGTGATACATTCACCATAAGAAAACAGGCAGAGTTTCTCAGATTATTCAGGGTTCCCCAATGAGATAATAACGCCAGCTAAGTGAATTAACGACCAGCCACTAATTAAATCAATGTTTTCCTAAAGAATCGTATGCAGCCGCCGAATTACCTCATGTTTCTCTTTAAAATAAAAAATGGCGGCGCTCTATAAGTTGTGCGCCGCTACCACCACTCCTCACTCCTCATTCCTAACTCCTCACTCCCTAGTCACCAATCACAAAGAAAAATAAGTATACACGTCATCACCTTACAGACTCTCTAAGAGCGATTTTTGCATTTACAGAGCCTGTAAGAACAAAGTTTTTGCAAACGCTTGATTTTTCATCTCACATCGTGTATGATGAGGTCAAGGCAAAGGTCAGAAGACCATAGCGCACGGCGCCGATCAAAAAAACGCTGTGGGGATAGGACCTGCAAGTTGCCTACGGATGACGAATCCATAAGAGCTCCGGCTGGACACAGCCGCTCAACCGGGTGAAGTTCCCTAGCTTCACTGATGTAAAACTTAATAAGAAAGTTGGCAAATTCCGAAAGGAATTTGATCCTGACGCAGGTGAAATCCCGCAGCGAAAACAAAGAGAACCAGGCATTACATTCGGGCTCGTAGTGCCAAGGTCCCCCCCTGTTTTTGCTGTGGGATTTTTGTGTTTGTTACAGGTTTCTCAAGTTACTTAGGTTACTCAAGCTGCTCAGGTTTCTCGAATGTGCCTATAGACGCTAGCGTCATTATCTACGCAGAATCACCTTTTAGTGTAACGGTTCTAAGGGTTCTGAAGGTTCTCACGATCCTCAAATGAGATGATAACGCTAGCATTTATTGGCACATTCGAGAAACCTGATCAACTTTAGAAGCCTTAGTAACCTGAGGACTCTTAGAAATTTGAGCAACCTGTCACCACCAGCGGAATCATACTTACTAACGCAAATCCTTAACTTAACAGCAGTGCCTTAAAAATAAAAAGACTGCGTAACCATGATTTGATTCATGATTACGCAGTCTTTTTATGTTGTCAAAGAGTTAGGAAAATGCCGATTTCATCAATATTTTCCTAATCCCTAGGGCCTGGTGTACTGTATTATTGATATATAAGCAAATCACCGTTTTATCCAAATGATAGGTTTAGGGGTTACATTCCGAGTCCCATATTCAAACAAAGCAATACTTGAAACCCTCATTGGGTTAAGGTTTATATCTATCACTAACCTCTAAACTAATTTACTTTTTATAAAAAAGAGGGTATTGGGGCGCTTCCAAATTTTGTGCGCCCCTTCCACCACTCCTCACTACGCACTCCTCACTACGCACTTTTCAGCGAAAGCGAATTAAGTCCATACACTAGCTGCTCACCCCTAAAAATCCAGTCCCCAAAACGATAACCTACTTCACCGTCTGATAAGACTCTCTATCGATAATGGGCGCAAAGAAAATTTCAAGATTCTTATCTTGTCCTTCTCTTTCTTCCCTTTCCCGTGCATCATCGCACAGAGAATCATTGCCATAAAGACTCTTATTCATTACAGAGATGGATGTTTCAGGTAAACGCTGCCCATTCAGCGTGAGCCCATTTCGTACATCGGTGAATTTTTTATCACTGGAAATATCCCGTCCATTCACAAAGAGACGACCAATGCCTTCCGCCTTCGGGCGCGCTGGATTCTTATCAATCCGAATGGTAACTTGATTTGTTGCCAAAACGCTGTCGCCACCGATGGCGGTATTTTCCATACCAATTCGATCTTTACCGGTGAAATTCAGATGTTCCACCTGGCTATTCTTCAGAATCACATCTCCATCCGACGTGGTATGAATGCCGGCATACCGAGACTGGGTCTTGCCATCACTGCCAACAGCCTTCACATCCAAACGAGCTGCCTCACTCTGGAGATCATCGACACCGATATGGTCAGCAGAAATCGTCAAATTGGCTCCCGGCATCGTTTCCGTACCAGCCTGAATGGTATCAGCTTCCACTTTCTTCGCTTTCATAGAAATCTTGCCACTGGAAGAAGTCAGTTTCGCACTGCCCTTCTGATTCACATCATAAGTATGACCTGTGCCCTCTCCAGTAATCAAGCTACCAGCGATACCACTACCATTCACCGTACCTGCAACCTGCGTAGTATCCACACCAGTCAACTTATTCACCGGTGTCTGTTCCGAAATACGAATCGTACTACCTGCAGTCAGTTCAATATCTCCTGCTGAAATGCTTGCATCTTTTGCAGTCGCTTCGATATTACCTGTTTCTGCCGTAATGTTCAGACTGACCGACTTAGACTGAGACAGCCTCACATTCTTCTTCGCGTTGATGATAAGCGTCTTTTCAATATCTGAGAGCGATACATCCACATCACCACTTTCTGATTTCAGTGTAGCATCACCATTGTTTCCAGTCGTCCTCAAGCCACCGACAACCATATTATCATGGCTAGTCAATCCTGCATTGCCATTCGCTGCAATTGACATGGAAAGTAACTGCCCATCGGCTTTCAATGTCAGATTTCTACCCGATGTTATACCATCTACAGAAATATTCTTTCCTGCATTGACATTTACATCACCTTTGACACTGGTTAGACTTCTGCCATTCACATTGCCTTTGGCATCAATAGTAACAGAACCTGCATTGACTGTATCTAAAATGACACCTTTTTCACTGATGATCTCCACTTCCTTTTCTGCTTGGATTTCATCCACTATCAGCTGCCCTTTGGCATTTACGATGATATTTCCTTTGTCTGCTACCAAGCTAACTCCGGACATTTCACTAGAAGCCCCATCTCCATAAGACAAATTACCTGTCTTTGCTGTATAGGTACCGCCGGAAATCAACTTATGGTTGGTGATAGAAACATCGCCACCGGTCCAATTGCCACCGCTGATGGTTCCGTCATTGGTTAGCATCAAAGAATTAAGCGCTTTTATCGTGCCAGTGGAAATAGTCCCTTGGTTATGAATGGTCATATCATCGGTCGCTTCCATCTGTCCACCATGAATTTCAGAATGATTGTTGATTGTCACTGTATTTCCAGTAAACGTACCACCAGATATCTGACCTTTGTTGGTAATGGTTGTTACCTTGGCTGCAATCTTTGTAGCGGTATCTGCTGCCAATTCTCCAAAAATCGTTACATTGGCACTTTCCAAATTTTCCGCTTTGATATTGCCAGCCGTTTTATTTCCATTTTCTTCCGTCTTACCAGTCACTTTCATACCAATAGAGTTGCCTTCACCGATACCAGTTGCGTTGTTGACAGAAATATTTCTCCCTTCGATGTGGAGTTTCTCATTTTCTTCCTGGTCTTTTTCCGCTTTGAGGCTACCCTGGTTCTTCAGGTCAATGGTCACGTCCCCTTCTGCAGCATAGATGGTATTGATTACCAAATCACCATCTTCTTTTGAAATATCCACACCGTCTTTAGCTCTAGCGGTTAGAACCCCGTTGCCAGTTACTTTGACTCCAGAAATAGCCCCTTCCCCGGATTCTAATACGGTCTGGTCATTGGAACCAATGGTGATACCGCTTACAGAACCTGCTGCTTTGAGTCGTACTTCCCCACCAGCTGTTAAGGAACTTCCTTGATTGATAGCTCCTTCGCTGACGAGATAAATGGAACCATGGTCTGCTTTGGCTTTGAGGGTTCCTTTGGCTTCTGCATCGATGGAACGAACCGTACTAATGGTTCCTTTCATGGTATCTTTGTTCACATTAAACAAATCGCCACGTTCCGCAGAGGCCAATGCCAAAAGCTGCCCAGATGTTAACTTTTCAATCGCTTCTCGACTACTGAGATCCACAAAAATATCATTTTTCTTCTCGCCAATGTTCCCACTACCAGCTTCCTGATTTTTCCCAAGAGCCGTCAATGTCACATGGTTACCAGATACATGCGGTGTCTGTTTGATGATCGTATTGGTATCTGTAATGCCCTCTTTGATACCGCCTGGAGCAAACGTGATAAGCAAATCTTTGTCAGTCTTAGCAGATCCCACCAAAATCTGTGCTTTTTCATCAGATGTCAGATAGCGATCGCTGCTCAACTGGTTAGCGGTCAACGAGGCATTTCCATACAATGTACTATCGGTAGAATCATTGATTTCCTTGATGTATGTTTCCACACCAGACGTATCCCAAGTTCCTACAGTCTCTTTCAACGCATCATACCGTGCCTGTTTTTCAGCGATATATCCATCCATATCTGTCACGCCATATTTCAGAAGAGCTGCTTTAGCTCCCTCATCCAGTGTATACTTCCCATCTTTCACATATGCTGCCAAGGACTGATATTCATTGTACTTATCCTGCACTTTGGCAATGAGAAGTTTCTTCTGCTTATCAATGGTTGCCTGACTTCCTTCCAGAACAGCCGCCTTTGCCCAAGCATTCAGTTTTTCGCTAGCACTGACATCATCGGTATCTGTGAAATTATTATCAATGAAGCTACCATTGGTAGTCAGTGTCACATCACCACTTTCGGAAATGACACTATCCAGGTACAGATCATCGGTGTTATTCATGACGGAAATATCACCATGGGCCGATGCTTTCAGTCCGTAATTGGCATCTGCAAGACCACTTTCTGGTTTCCCTGCTTCTATCACCAGTGCAGTCTTATCATCCTTACCAGAAATAGTGCCACTTCCCGCAGCGAGTTCTATCCGATTTGCTTTGATAGTGACATTGTCTTTCTGGGTAATCCCATCTGCTGCGGAAATAGAAGCCACGCCACCTGCTGTGATTTGTCCTAAACTCACACCATGGTCTGCTACGGAAACATAGAGATGACCACCTACCTCTCCAGTCACATCGGTGGCATTGGTCTGCAGTACTCCATTTTTGCTGCCTGCATTTTCAGCTGCCTTCAGTATCAAAGATTTAGTATCTACATACCCTATATCGTTTTGTGAAATATTTCTCCCTGCTAGAGAAGTATCGCCCTGTTTGTTATGAAGAACACCATTGATGAGTACATCTCCTTTGCTGGAAATATTCATGGTGCCTCCATTTTGCTCGCCAAAGAATTCAATACCCACCGGATTGTCTGCTTTAACAGAAAACTGTTTCACCGTGGTATTGCTTTCCGTTCGTTCCAACACCACATCCCATTTCTTGGCAAGACCAGCAGTATACCAGAGACGCTTGGATTTGATATCCCATTTCTCTACAGGATCTGCATTAGCATAAGTCGTATCAGACGTAGTGTAATAGTTTCCGCTATTGGCATTGCCCTTTACATTATCCCAAGAAGATACGTAGTAGCCACCATTCAGCACCTTTTCTACACCAGGGTCAGAAGAAATCAACTGCCCGCCAATATCAAGAAGTTGCTGCAGAGTGGGTGTCTTATCTTCAATACCAAACCAGTCCATACGGGTTCCATGGTATTCATACCGATTGGTTTTGCTGGAATCACGACCTGTCTGGTAGGAATAGTACATATCCTTATCGGTCTGATAGGTGGTCTGATTTCCCCCCAGCACCTTATCTTCTTTGGATCCATCTGCTTTTTCTACGGACATAGAAATACCATTAGGACCACGGGTATAGGTTACCTTCTGTCGAACCTCACCGGTTGCTTTATCCAAGTCAGTAATCTGAATCGTTCCATCGACGCCTTCACCTGTATTCAGATTGCGAAGTTCCAAAGTCTTATCAGTCTTGTTATCTATCGTAATGGTGCCATAGCCATCCAACGCTTTGATCTTTCCTGTAGTCGCGCCATCTTCGGCTGTATTGATAATAGTACCTACAACAGACACATGACCGCCATGGACTTCTACGTTATCCAGCACGAAACGATCATTTACAATATCATAGGTCAATTGTTCACCAGTGGTATCCTTGTCAGATTTATCTCCGTTCTGGTTGATTTTTGAACCATTTTTACCAGCCACATAGAAAGTATGTGTTCCCTCTATCTTCTTTGCCTCTTCCACAGAAAGGTTTCCATGGATAGTTCCATCTGCCGCTTTGTAGTACAAAGTGAAATCTTCTGGGATGGTGAAATTCCAATCCGCAATGCCGCTCTGGATAGTAGAATTGATATTCACATACCGCGCACTGATAAAAATATTACCATTGGCTAAAATGCCTACACCTTTGGCATCCTGCAACTTTCCGGAATCATCCAATGGGGTGCCGCCGATATTGGACATGCGATAACTGGGGTTATAGGACTGGATATAGTCCCCGTTGGTAGCTGTCACGCTAATGGTTCCGCCATTGATAGACCCTTCGTTATACACATCCCCGCTAGCACTGGATGCATCCACACTGCCTCTTGGATTGTAAATCAGTCCTTTCAAATGCAGCGATGGGGCAGAGAAGAGCGGTTCGTCCCCATATTTGTCAGAGTTTTTAATGGTATATTCCGAGTCGGTCGGTTTGAACGTATTGGTAATCGTCACCTTTGGCTTGGTGGTACTATTTCTAGTTTCCATTTCGCCAAAAGAAACGCCCTTGGTTTTATCCTTATTCCGATCCTTAATGGATGCTTTGATTTCATCCGCAGAGGTACCGCTCATGGCACTCTCATTGAAGAAAATCATACCGCCGGTACCAACGGTAGTTTCTCCGCCTTTGCCAACCACCTTGATATCTTTGATATTCAGATTGTAGGGCGTCCGATTTTCTACCGTTACACTGGCATCGCCACTTGCTTTAAGCTCTCCATTGCCATATACATTGTCCCCTTCCAGATGGATATCTCCCAACTGAGCAATCATATCATTCAATGTGATTTCATGGGTCATGCGAGCATAGGTATTTTTATGAAGCAATACGTAACTTTTCCCTTCATACTCATAAGCATCCCCATTAATTTCCACACCATTCAGCAGGAACTTGCCTTGCTCACTTTCACTACCACCATGGGCAAAGAAATAGTCCGTAGCGGCCAATTGCTTGTTTTGATACGACAATTCATTGTCCACCTGATTGATGGATGTCTGATACACATCCTGTTCCGTCTTCAAATCAGCGGCTTCTGTAGTAAGTTGTTTCCCCAAATCTTCCGTAGGCGTTTGTTTAAAGCTAGTTTCATACTTTGCATCATAGGCACCAGCTGCGCCTTCATAGGCACTGGCTTTTTGGCTTGTATCAGCCTGACAGTTTTCATAGCTCTTCTTCGCTGCCGATTCTGCTTGTACCGCACTATAATAAGCTTTTTCTTTTTCCGTATAGTCTACAACGCCTGCCTCATTAGGATGATCTTGCAAATACTTACTAAACCCAGCTTCCGTAAGTCCATCCACGCTTTTCAACAATTTTTCTTTTGCCGCATCTTTAGCACCTTCAGCTACAGTTGTTGCTGATTTTGCCTCAGCATAAGCAGTTTTTGCTGCGCTTTCCGCGTCAGATGCATCTTTCCACTCATTATAGGCCTTTGTCACGGGTTGCAAAGCAGTGGATTGTGCTTCTGATTCTGCTTTGGCCTTTTGATAGAGTCCTTTTTGTGACTTCTGCTCAGCTTCATATGTTGGATCCGCTAATTTCTTTTTTTGTTCCTCATATTCAGAGGCTTCACTAATGGGCATACGAATAAACTGTTCCCCATTATAATAACCAAGACCCTGCTCTACTAATTTGGCTTCGATAAACTTTCGTTCTGCATCGTAAGCCGCCATAGCAGCGGAATCCCCCTGGAGGCCATCCAGTTCATCCAGTCGTTTGTACAAGTCTGCTCCTACGGGCACACTTCCACTAACGGTATAGGAAATTTCCCCATTGCGGTCCACATAAAGTAACCATCTTCCGGTCAGATTATTATCTTTATCTTTTTCTGGCACGCCCCAGAATTTCACAGACAAATGTCTATGAATTCCCGTTTCAGCCAAACCGTTTACTTCTGCATTGGCACTGGTATTTTTCTGGGATTTCCCCATCTTATCCCCTTCAGAGCCAAACGCTTCCGCAACGGCGTTCACCCAATCCTTTACCTCTCCAGAACCTACCGCACTGATATTTCCTGCTTGTGACTGGAGATACACATCTCGATCGCTCCGAAGAGAGGCGGTGCTTCCAATGGTCAATTTCGCATCACTATTGACGGTTGCTTTCGGATCTTTTTTGATAGAAATCGGAATAGCCGTAGCATTTAACATATCGCTATGGGCTAAGACGGTTATCTTTCCTGTATTTCCCGTGCTATCACGCCCTGCAGCGGTACGGATATCCCCCTTGGCAGTCTCCGCTTTGCCATTAAAGGTGGTATTCGTTTTTCCCTTGTATGTCACATCATTTTCAGATCCAGCATAACCAGCGGCACCAAAAACATCTACCAGTGTAGTCCCAGAAATAGAAGCTTCATTACGACTTCCAATACCAATAGAACCGCCCCGGTAAGAGCTGCCACCGGTACCAGCCGCACCAGCGTCAAATGTATCTTTGCTATCTCCTTTCCAAGTCTGGTTCGCCTTTTCCGTTTCACCTGCCAAGAGTGTTGCCCCATCAGCTACGTTGGTTTCTGTAATGGCATGGACCGTGTGGGTATTCTTCACATGGGCCGCACCGACCACAGAACCGGTAGTCAATGTGTTATCATCACTGGAAATGACATTGCTATGGGCATCAATAGTGATAGCATTTTTGTCGTGAATGGTTTTGCCTGCTGCTTTTTCTTCTTCCGAGAGTTCTGCTGCGTTGGCTTTCATGGTTACTTTTCCAATATCGGCTTTTGTCTTGTGCGTGATGGAGGTATCGCTCACAATGCCGTTGCCACTGGCTAGGGCGGCACCGCCGGAGACAACCTTCTGGCTCTTTTC
The DNA here is from genome assembly GCA_934216155.1 of uncultured Dialister sp. Classification (GTDB taxonomy): domain Bacteria; phylum Bacillota; class Negativicutes; order Veillonellales; family Dialisteraceae; genus Dialister. The sequence continues at coordinate 44,803 of CAKQBK010000001.1, read as the reverse complement.
GGTCTGGTTGTCGGCATTGATTGTCGTTTCGTCATCGGTGGTGATGGTACTGCCATTGCCTATGGTGACATTCACATCGGAAACTTCTTTGAAATTGGTATTTCCACCAGTACCGCTGTATTCACCCGCTGCAATAGATTCCATTTCCATATAGGACTTAGTCTGATGGGTAGCAGAAATATCTGCTTTCTTAGCTGCAATGGTTACATTCTCTCCGATAATAACATCGGTCGTGTGATTCATATCTACGTCCACCACAGACACAGCGCCTGCCACAACGCCACCGCCACCAGCAATGGCCCAGGCTTTGGCGTTCTCCCCATCGGTAGGTTTTGCCATTTCTGCTTTGATGGTCAAAGCACTTCCAGCAGCGTTATCCGTTTTCAGTTTCGCTCTATCAGCAATTGCAACATGTGAAGAATCCTTCGATGTCACTTTGACCACGGTGGCACCGACGCTGGCGATACCAACACCAGCCGATGTCGCAAGGGCATTGAGCTTCGGTGTATTTCTGGAAGTGATAGAAATATTCTTTCCAGAAAGCGTTTCTCCCACGCCCACAAAGGAGTTGGTCGATACGTCAGATTTCAATTCCACGCCAGTTCCAGTACCCGCAAACATGCCTGCTGCGGCTCCATCGGATTCGGCTTTCAAATCTGTATCTGCGGTGCTAGAGACGGTGATATCGTCCGCTTTCACTTCGCCTGCGTAGTCCCCCTTGTCATCACCGATGCCTGCTTCGGATTTGCCCGATACGTCGGCAGAAATGACAGCCCCATTGATGGCTCCATAAAGAGCTACGGAAGCACCCACTACAGTGGAATCTAACGTCCGATTATTTTTGGATGTGACAGAAATCTGTTTTGCATTAATGCCTTGGGGATCTCCCATCAAGGCAAATACGTCACTGTGATCTCTCCAGATTTGCTCCGTTCCTTGTCCGGCTACACCAGTCACAGCCACAGAGGCACCGGTGAGAACGTTATGCATATTATGTGCAGCTATGGCATTCACAGCAAGATTCTGCCCGGCTGTCACTTTGGCTGCTTTGTCAATCAGTGCTTTGGTCTGCGTATCGGTATTTACCACACTGACAGAAGCGCCCACACTCGCCAATGTGCTGCCAGACACATTGCCCATGGTATTTTTTACTTTCAGTACATCATCGGCTTTGACAGAAACATCGCCACCAGCGTTGATGGTGGTACTATTTCCAATCTTTGCCAATGTGCCTTTATCCCCTGTGGTGTCTGGTGCAACACTTGCAAATGTTGTTTTTAGCTTATCTTGTACGGCAGTTAGAGCTTCACTGTCATAGGCGCTCATGGCCTTTTGGGTCCCCGATTGATTGAGCTGGCTGTTGAGCCACGTATTGAAATCGGTGTCCTTAGTTCCATCATTGCCATTCAAGTTCTTCTGGTCTTCCGCGGACATGGTACTTCCTATGTTGTAGATAGAAATACTGCCAGAAAGGCCGAAGCTACCGATAGAGGCCGCATAGGCACGAGACGCGATGTCATGCATATTATCTGCAGCTAAAATAGATACATCGCCTTTTGTATCGACAATATTTCCATCACCCAAGTACGCATTGGTCTGGGTCTTGATATTTACCACATCCACCGCAGCCCCGATAGAAGCACCCGCACCACCTGCAGCCCCTGCCACAGCATTTTCCATTTTTTCGATTTCATGGGTGGCATTGACGGAAATATTCCCTCCATCTTTTGCTTTCTGGTTTATAGCAACACCCGTATTGGTATAGGCTTTGGTTATGGCGTCCAGATTCACCACATTGACCGCGCCAGCCAATCCGGCATAGGCCCCGCCAGCGGCCTGAACAGAAACATTGAGCATATTTTCTGTATTTTGGGCATCCAAAGTGATCTGGCCTTTGGAGTCCAGTTTTGCAGCCTTATCCACATAGGCTGCTGTATCTTTTGTGATATTCGTCACCGCTTCGGCCGCACCAACACCACCAGCAGAAATGCCGATGGCTGCTCCGCCATTACCGCCATGAAGTTTGGTGGTGTCTGTTGCAGAGACAGAAATGCCTTCGTTATTTTCTGTACTTTCTGCAGACAGTTCAGCATTTTCTCCGCCATAGGCTTTGGTTTCTGTATGAAGCGTATTGACTCCCACCGCGCCAGACACACCAAGTGTTCCACCTGCGCCGCCTGCTACAGTGGCATAGGTCAAGTCAGATGTATGATTGGCTTGGATATTCACTTTCTTTCCGCCGGAAATTTTAGCTCCGTTATCAGCGTAGGCTTTGGTAGTGGCCGCTAAAGAAACGGTCGAATTAGCCAGACCGATTCCTACATTTCCTGCCCCACCGACACCGCCAGCGCCTGCACTTTGCTTGAAAGAAGAAATCGCTTTTATTTCCGCTTTTTCTTTAGCAGTAACGATAGCATTCTTTCCTACATAGGCATTGGTTACATGATTGACAAATGTTTCTGAAGCAGCGCCTGCTACGCCAGCAGTGCCACCCACACCAAGACCGGCTGCTTCGGTCAGGGAATCACTGGTATTTTCTGCTTTGACAGTGAGACTATCCCCACTCACGCTGGCCTGGTTTCCCACATAAGCATTGACTTTCTTGTTCACCACTTCCACAGCAGCAGAAAGGCCTGCGCCCGCACTGCTTCCTACACCGCCAGAACCAGCAGCAGTGTGAAGTTTTGTTGTATCTTTCGATGTGACAGATACATTGCCCGCTTCTGTCAATTCTGCTTTATCTGCTTCATTGACTGGAGTATTTGTTTCATTTCCCACATAGGCTTTCGTGTCGGTAGTAATGGAATGCGCTCCTGCGGCACCAGCCCCAGCAAAGGACCCGAAACCGCCTGCTACGGTAGCCCCGATGGACATCAGATTTTCTTCTGATTCGGAATTGACGTCCACCTGTCTGGCCTTTTTCAAAGACACACCATCCTCTATACCTGCATAGGTATGACCGTCATAGGTTTGCACATCCACAGCGGCACCGACACCACTGCCAGCAGAAATAGAAAGTCCACCAGCCATGCCAAACAGATTGGCTTTGTTCTTGGCTTCCACTTTGACATCTTTGCCATTAGTATCATAAGAACCTTTTCCCATGGTGGCATTGGTGGCCTGGTTGATTTTATTCACTGTCACGGAGCCGGAACCAGCAAACTGCGATGTCCCACCAGCGGCACCAATGGCTACGGTTTTGGCAGAACTATCACTATCGGAATCAGAGGCACTGCCATTATATGCATTGTCTGCTTCTACAGTGATACCATCGGCCGAAATGGTGTGCTGTTTCTTTGCATCCCCGGTCAGAGAAGCATTGACATGGGAATCATTGACCATGACTGCAGCAGCTGCACCAGCGGCATTTTTCCCGAAAGCGCCGCCACCAACGCCCAGTGTAGCGGTGCTATGGTTGCCTGCTTTGACAGAAAGCGCTCCCGTCTTCATTTCCTTGTCATTTGAAATATGCGCATCTGTGGTGGTATGAATCCAGTTTCCACTGCCAGAGAAAGCACCGGCAAAACTATCGGATGCCGCGCCAGAAGCTACAATAGAAACAAGTTTGCTAGCTTCTTCGGCAGTGACGTTCAAACTTCCCGACCGATTTCCTTCATCGATTCCTTTCACTTCCGAATTTTCTACCGAGGAAGTGATTTCTCCTTCTACTAGATTCACCCCAATGGCAGCTCCCACAGCGGTCGAATTGGGCGCAATAGATACCGCACCGGTACCAGAGGTGAGCACGGCCTGGTCATTGGCTTTGACATACATCGCTTCATTGGCACGAATGGTGCTGTTTTTTACATGAGCATCGGTCTTGTTATCTATCCAGTTCAAGCTAATCTGTCCAGCTGCTGCCACACCTTTTGATGCGATGGACCCACTAGTGGCCGTATTTTTAATGTTTTCTTTGTTTTCTGCACTGACAGTGAGTGATTCAGCCCCATCTTGTTCTGTATTTCCACGAAGAGTCAAAGTTGCATCATCCACATAGGCCTGATTGTTTCCTTCGATGGAATTGTACATGAAACTGCCTGCAATAGATCCTTTTCCTTCGTTCTGTACATTGACCGCCAATGCCATAGAAGAGGTATTGATTTGGCTATCATTGGCGCTGGATACACGAAGTGCATTCGCCGTGATAGATGGTGCATTTACCTGTTCCTCTTTTTTCGCCACATAGGCTTTGGCATTGTCTTTGATCCGATTCACAGATACATTGGCAGCGGCAGCCATGCCACCTTTGGCGTTACTCATGCCTGTTTTCTTACCCGTCTTCTTATCTGTGCCAGTAGTCTCATCTGTGGCCTGCATGGTTTCATCTTTATCGGTGACTTTATTGATGACCTCATCGGACTCCTCCATGATTTCTTTGGCTTCCTGGCCTTCTCCAATCATGGAATCCACGAAATCCGTCAAGGTTTCACTATCGGTATCCCCTTCTTCTACGGCATGGAATCCCGTACTGCCAGCACCATTCCCGCTTTCTGTTTCTTCTGCTGCGGGAGCTCTCGCCATGCGTCTAGCCTTTTTCGGAGTATCTCCCTTCTTGTCATAGGTCACGGCTCCTGCTACAGAGGCAGCAATGATTTCACCGGTATTTTGGGCATCAACCCCTACGATCCCATCGGCAGTGACATTGCCATGAATGGCCGCTTCGGTATCACGAACGATATGGTTATAGGCAATAGACGCACCAATACCAGTCCCACCACTGACACCTACTCCGCCTGCGGTGGTTATACTTTCCGATTTATCTTTTGCTTTTACATCGACGTTTTTGGCTGTCACGGTGGCATCCCCGATATGGGCTTTGGTGGTATTGTCAAACATATTGACTCCCACGGTGGCATCAATCGCCACGGATTTCGCCATGCCGCCAGCCACCGTCATGGCTAGATTCCACGCATTGGCTTTGGCATTCACATCGACAGACTTTCCAGCAATTACAGTGGCCCCATCGTCAATATAGGCTTCCACAGCGTTTTTCTGATGCACCGCCAAGGCTGCCCCACCTAAGCCTGATTGAGAGGCACCCTCCATGGTCCAACCATTTTTATTAAATAGTTTGTCCATGTTTTCTGTGCCTTTATCTTTTGCTAAATAGGCAAAGAAGTTAATCGGGCCGGAACTCAGCAGGGACTGAATGCTTCCTGCAAAATTAACTGTGGTGATATCGTTTTTACTATCCACAGATACGTTACCGCCAGTCTCCACTTTGGGCGCTTCCGACTGGGATTTATCTTTTTTACCAATATAGGCTTTGGCACTATTGTCATAATTGACCACAGAAATAGAAGCGGCACCGCTGGCCTTGTCTCCATTACCAGCCGCCTGGCTCCAGCTATCTACCAAATCCCCCACACCTATATTGGTATCCATAGAGGAAAAGAGCACCTGCATAAATTCATTCATGCCACTCTGGGTCCAATTGGTCTGCCAAGGGATTTTTGTTTCCGCTTTGACATGGGTATCTTCTTTTGTTTTGGTATCTCCGCTAATGAACGCTTCAGAATGATTCTTTTGCTGGGTATAGGCCACAGAAGCAGTGGCTGTGATATCTTTTTTAGTCGTTTCCGTATCCGATTTGGTGGTGTCATTCTGATAAGCCCCTACAGTGGCTTTGCTGCGAGATAAGGTATTGGCTGTAACAGAAAGAGACTTCGCTCCTACAGCGTCACTCCCCTTCCCGGCTTCATCCACACCACGCACCTTTCCCGTCACAGAAGCGGTGGCCTGGTTTTCACTGAAAAGAAGAGCCGTCGCTGCATTCATGCCTAGCCGGTTCCATGCATTGGATTTCGGAGTATCTTTTTTCTCTGTTTCCAGATCTTTTTTCACATTGTCATCTTTGGTGGTATCCACAAATTCTCTTTTAATTTCATCAATAACCAGATCCGCGGTTGGTTTCATGGGAGTATCCCCGCCAATGCTGGCAGCCGTCACGGTATCGGCGGTGTAAACACCACTTCCATCATCCTTTTCATTATCTAAGGTATTTTCCGCTTTAACAGACACATCGCCGCCTGCATAGACAGTACCTGCCATATCAGCGGTGGCTTTCGTATCCGCAATGCCCACTGCCGCTGCCAAAGAGAGGGTATTGCCACAGTTGGATGCACTAGAGCCCAAGGTACGGACAGACTTCGCTTCTATTGCTGTATTTCCTTGGCTCGTCAACGTGGCATCTTTTCCCACTTTGGCCGATACATCGCTGTGAAGTTCAGCCCAGGACATATCCAGAGACACACCTGCCATCTTACTATCGAGCAAGCTAAAATCACTGAGTTTCAGATTCACCGTATTGGTGCCTGTGGCTTCCATGGAAATATCTTTGGCCGCTTTGATGGTGCTATCGTCTACATTCACATGGGAATCTACATTTCCAATGCCCACATTGACGCCAATCCCAATCAAGTTCAGGTTATAAGGAATGATAGAGGAATTGGCATGGGATGCAATATTGACATTGCCATTTAATGTATTTCCTTCTGCATCTACTTTTTTATTGTTGCTACCCACAGCCGTCATATCGGTCTTTTCGATAGCTACGTCTGCCCCAGCTGCTACTTTTGTGGCAGAAGCTACGGTACGGAAATTTCCACCATAATCTTTTACAAAAGTCCCTACAGTTCCTAAAATACCGTCGCTTTCTCCCATCTTTGCTTTGATTTCATCATCTGTCAGAGACGCATTTTCCCCTTCTTCTAAATGTCCTGTGGTGGTGGCTTGAGCGGATATATCAATCGTGTCGCCAATGATGGTATTTCTACCACTGCCATTCTGGCCCATAGCAATCTGGGCATAGGCCCCATCACCGATATCCCAAGCATAGAGCTGTGTTTTTGCTGTGGCATGGATGGCTACGTCGCCGGCATTCTTACCATTTTTCCCACTGGCATCGATGGTGGTATCATCGATTTCAATACGAGAAGTGCCCATCACATCTCTGACAGCGGTGATTTCGATATTTCCACTATCCTTGGTGTTAGAAGAAGAATCAATATAGGCGTCTTTGATAGAAATCATGCCATCAAGAGGCTGATCCTTCGGATTGGCCTGGAGCTTCGCATCATGAGAAGAAGCGGTGAGCTTAATCTTGCCGCCATCAGATCTGATGTTTACCTGTTTGGACGCACTTTCTCCTTTCACATGCAGATTGTCTTCAGTGACGATGTCAATCCCTCTTCCGTGGGAAATTAAATCTCCCGCCATGGAAATATCGTTAGTCGCCACTAAAGCAATGCCATCGGTGGTCTGAATCGCCGACGTGGCATTTTTCACCGATTGGGTATTGATTAGGCTATTTCTATATTGTCCAGCCGACTGTCCTGCAGTGAAATCATTAAACGCTACGCCAGTTTGAATGGTTGCACCACTAGCAATAGAAATGCCGGTACCATGGTTATTTTTCTGGGTTCCCCCTTCGGGGCTGGCAATCACCACACTGTCTTGGGCATTGATTTTCCCTTCCACCGAAACAATCGAAGCGGTAGGGATAGAAATGGTTCCCCAAGCGGATAAATCATTTAATAGCTTGCCTCGTTCTGCAGGCGTTTTCTTAATAAAGTCATTGAAATTTTCCTTTATGTATCCACTACCGCCATTGGATACCTTGTACTCTCCGCTATACAATACTTCCCCAGCATGCGCATTGGTACCTAAGGTGATGCGGCCTACATTGAATACGCCATTGGCACCAATGGCAATGCCTTTGTCACTAAAGAAATAAACGTCGCCACCGATTTTGTTGTTTTTAATCGCATTGACCACGCCGTCTACATTCATTTTATTTTGTACCAAATTGATCTGGTGATCTACATTGCCCAAATGCATATTAGCTACGTCGTTGGCACCAATATCAAAATCGTTGAATTTGTTAAGTGCTTTATTGCCATTCACCTGCTGGTTAGTAATATCAAATTGCTTACCACTATTGGCAATATCTTTGACGGCAATGGTATTTCCATATTTCGTAGGGTCCGCTACGGTAACATCCGCATAAATAAAATTGCAGGCCGCGCCCCAACTGGCAATGCCCCAGAAGAATGCCCAGATGGCTCTTGATAAAGCATGGGAATTACCTGAAATGGATTTCTTTCCCTGATGGGTTTTCATCAGCTCAGAACCGACGACATAGCAGTTCCTCGCTTTGTTCCATACGACTTTGTATATTTTATTCATTGGGATTCCTCCTTTTGAATTTTGGATTATGGTGACTGGGGAAAATAGTGAGGAGTGGTGGTGGCGGCGCATATGATTGGGAAGCGCCGCAAAATGTATTACATATATACACAATCATGCAAATCCTATTTGCTCACTGTTGTTAGTTGTTAGTTGTTAGTTGTTGGTTTACTTTCCGTGTCCATTATCCTCAACATATGGATAACGCAAGCACCATTGGTTTCGGGTTTAAGGTTTAGGGTTGGTATCCTGCATGTAAACCTTAAACCAATGATGTTCTTTTAACCTATCATTTGTGGATGACGGACTCGGAGTGCAAACCTTAACCCCATAGTGCAAAGGTATTATGAATTATCAAGCACTCTCCACTTATATTTTGCGGCGTTTTTATTTTTGATGTACCGCCATCTTCACTATTCACTTCTCCCTGCATTTACAAGTTTCTTTGTAAATAGAAGTGTATTCTTGGATGCTGGCTTTCGATTTGTTCCGAGTGGTTTAGGGGGATGCCGTAGACCACTTTGCCGTACCAGCCGTTTGTGCTGTATTCTAGGCCGAGGCCGGTGGATGTGAGAAAGTCTTTCTGGGTGCCGGCGGTGCTGAAATTGTTGTAAGAGACGCCGTGGTCCAGGAAGAGGAAGCTACGCCAGGTCTGGTGGTCCGAGCTTAGGGGGAATCCATATTCCCATCCCAGGACCCAGCCTTTATCGCCGGAGAGAAGGCCTTCCTTGAAACCGCGAATACTGGACATGCCGCCTAGGGAGAATTGTTCCGTCGAGGGCAGTTCTTGGAAGGCGGTGTATTGGCCGTAAAGGCGATACATCAGGTACCGATCGCCGGGCAGATTCTGTCTGCGCATAAGGTAGCCGCTGTAGTAGGATCCGTTGTTGTCTTCTTCTCGAATACGGTTGTCATTCTGATAGCCGGTGACACTAGCCATGGCGAACCAGAGGCCGTTTTCATCGAAGCTTCTAGCACTGATACCGGCTTTGATGGTGCGGGTTTCGTTATCCGCCAAAGGCATGCCGGCGTAGGTGGTATCTGACCATTTCCTATGGCCTTCGAGGAAAGCATCCACTTTGGAAAGTTCCGTGATGTGAAGCGGGTGGGTGATGGACAGGGCCACGTCGTTGGAATTGGCTTTCATGTCGAAGTCTTTGAAGGCCCCGTCGATGATATCTACCAGGTTTCTACTATAGGAAATAGAAGCTCTGGTGCCGTGATGGCCCCAGGGGGTGTCGTACATGATGGAACCGCCCCAGGTGCCTTCGGTCCACACGGGAGTCACTGCCAGGCTGGCGTCGTGTCCGCCGATGCCGCGGTATTCGCTATAGGCACCGATACGGTAGCGACCGCTTTCTTTCTGTCCTGCGTTGTCTGCAAAGATAAAGCTGGTTACTGGATTTTCCGGTTCTTCCAAAGTGAGAAGTACATTGGATGTGCCTTCTTCGTCACCTGGTACCAGCTGGGCTTGCACTTGGTAGGTATTGGTGGAATTGTAGGTCCGAAGCTGGTCTTGCAGTTCATCGATATTGACCAGTTCCCCATGGACGGTTTGGATGCGATGGAGCAAGGTGTCTTCCGCAATTCGCTGGTTGCCTGTAGCAATGGTTTTCCCATAGGTGCCTTCGATGAGACGAATGTATACGATGCCGTCTTGCACTTTCTGTGGTGGCAGTACCGCCTGGGCGGTGAGGATGCCTTTTTCTGCATAAAGAGCGTTCAGCCGATCCACCATGTCGTTCAGTTCGGTGACGGTCATGGGACCGGCGCCTTTGAAGTGGATAGCTTTTACAATATCTTCCTGGGAAAGCAGCTTCGAAGGGGTGACGCGAATTTCTTTCACTTCAAATTGCAGTTCTCCTTTTTCGCTTTCTTCTTTCTTTGTTTCTACGGAAATATCATTTTGGGGTTGCGCAATATTTCTATACCGGCTGTACTTGTAGTAAGACAGCGCATTCTGGTAATCGTCAGTGGAACGCTGGGCCCGATTGGAAATTCTATTCATCTCCGGTGGCACGTCGGTTTTCCCATTGGTAAGACTATCGGCGCTGGCCATGCCGCCGGTCAGGATACTTAAGAGCAGTAAACTAAGAAATAATTTGATTTTCTTGTAATGTATCATAGATGATTCCCCCTTATTAAAGGTTTCTCAGGTACCTCAAGTTTCTCAGGTAGCTCAGGTTTTTCGAATGAGATGATTGCGCTAGGAGCGGACATGACCTAATGCTATTAAGTTAAGGATTTGCGTTAGTAGATATGACTCCGCTAGTGATAACAGGTTGCTCAAGGTTCTAAGGGTTCTAAGGGTTCTAAGGTTCCCCGAATGTGCCGATAGACGCTAGCGTCATTGGCTCATTCGAGAAACGTGAGAAACCTCAGTATCCTGAGAAACCTGAGTAACCTTTGCATCAGCAGAAATCATCGCATATTTCGCTTAACTTAATGACATTGGGATATGACCGAGTTCGCTTATCGTACCGTTAGCGAAGTATACCGCTATATGAAAGAGACAATATCCCTATTTTGATTGTAGTGTACCAAAATAAAACGGTCGTGGCCCTGTCATATGTGACAGGGTGATAGGGCAATGTTATAAGTTAAGGACTTGCATGAGTAGGTATGATTCCATTAGTGGTTACAGGTTGCTCAGGGTTCTAAGGGTTCTCAAGGTTCTCAGGGTTCTCAGGGGCCTCGAATGAAATACTAACGCTAGGGGCGGACATGACCGAGTTCGCTTATCGTACCGTTAGTGAAGTATACCGCTAGTGCAGCCCCCTCTTGTGTTCTCCCCCGGCGGGTAATGCTGTTAAGTTAAGGATTTGCGTTAATAGACATGATTCCGCTAGTGGGGACAGGCTCCAAAGTTTCTAAGGGTTCTCAGGTTGCTCAGGTTCTCCGAATGTGCCGATAGACGCTAGCGTCATTGGCTCATTCGAGAAACGTGAGAAACCTCAGTATCCTGAGAAACCTGAGTAACCTTTGCATCAGTAGAAATCATCGCATATTTCGCTTAACTTAACAGCATTACCCGGCGGGGGAGATAAAACGCCAGCAACGATTCCGCTTGATTCACATGATCTTATTCCGCTTATTTATCGAGCTGTTATGTTTTGATTCTTTAAGCCCGTTCCGCTGGTATTGCTAAGATTTCTCCACTCAGGGATCCAAATCCATTTATACCTTTTTCTCCATTTCGCACAAATATGACCGGTCCCCATGACAACTTTGGTGAGAGGCACGTTCGACGAACCCTTAGAACCTTCAGAACCCTTAGAACCCTTAGAACCCATTGCACCTTTAGCAGCCTGCGCAACCTGTTATTTCTTTGCTTATATGTTACTTTTAGTATATAATTAGAATAAATATAAAGTAATCTATTGAAACAGGGATTAGGGATTCGCAAGCGGTCGCATGATCCTCCATCCCAGCTACCGTAGCCACCGCCATTTCTATCAGTGAAATACCGGCGTGGCTATACCAAGGAATGAGGTCCACTATGGAAAAAGAGAAGTTTCATGAAGCCATTATTTATTCCGTTGACGCCAATCAGCCGCCTGTTCTCACGGAGGAGAACCAGGCGGCTATTCGTCGTGCCTTACAGGTGAATCATGCGGTGGGATTTCTGGCCGGCCGGTATGATGCAGATTTGTCGATTACCCATGTGAGCAGTTATTTCCTGTACAACATGGGCTACACCGAGGAGTCGTTCCTGGCTTTTTCCGGTGGCCATTTGCGGACCATTTTCTTTGGGGACAACCAGTCTTTCTTAGAGCCAGATCGGTTCCCGAACCTTCATGGCGAGGGGGAAGGGGAAATATTGACTGGCGATGGGTATCCCCTTCTGGTGCATATGTACAAAATGGATACCATCGATGAAAACGGAGAGCGTCTCTGGATTTTGTCGGTACAGGTCAATGAGGTGAAGGAAAATCTGCAGCTGGTGAATCAGATCATTCACTCTGGTTCCTGGACTTTGAGTTGTGATAAAGAGGGGCATGTCATCAAATGTTTCTTCAGTCATGATTTCCGCACCATGCTGGGGTACCACGACATCATCGATTTTCCTAATGACTTGTCTTCTTGGGACAGGGCCATTCATCCCGATGATAAGGAACGGGTCGTGGATCTATTGAACCGCTCACTGCTGGATTCTACGGGCGAAACAAAGTTTGATGCGGAATACCGGATGCAGCGTTCCGATGGGACCTACCAATGGTTCCATGATGTGGGTGATGTCAACCGCCGCATTGATGGCAGTCCTTGTCGTATGGTGGGAATTTTTGTCAATATCAACCAGCGAAAATTGGCAGAAGAGGAAGCCAAGAAGGTGGCTTCTCTCACCCAAAGAAATGATGCCCTTTCTCAGCTCTTATCTGGCACCAGCCAACTCATCGATCGCCTGGCCGTGTGCGACTTAGAGCATGACACGTACCAATCCTATATTTGCAAAAGCCATCTCATCCCTGATACCAGTGGGGCGTTTCATGATTTTGCTGCCCAGGATATGATTCCCAAGTACAAACCACTGAACCAAAATATTTCATGGGAAACTGTATGCAGCGTGCCTTACTTGAATGCCCTATTTGCCCAACAAAAAGGTATGTATCGCATGGAGTACGCCACCTACGACGAGACCACGTTCAAGAGTCTGGCCATTTCGCCTCTGGCTTGGAAAGATGGAAAACTGCAGAAGGTGCTTCTCATGGGGCAGGATATCACCGAAGAAAAGAGAGAAGAAATCCAGGCCCGGCAAGCTCTGCAGGAAGCCTGTGATGCGGCCAATCGGGCCAGCCAGGCGAAGACCGATTTCTTGTCCAATATGTCCCACGACATCCGCACCCCGATGAATGCCATCATCGGCATGACCGCCATCGCCGGTGCCCACATCGACCAGAAGGAGCGTGTCCAGGATTGTCTAGGAAAAATCACCCAGGCCAGCCGCCATTTGTTAGGACTCATCAATGAAATCCTCGATATGTCCCGCATCGAAAGCGGCCGGTTCGCACTGACAGAAGATGATTTCTCTCTGTCCGATATGATTGACAATCTGATTGCCATCAACCAGGCAGATATCGATTTCCACCATCATAAGCTGTCAGTCCATCTGAACCATCTCCGGCACGAAAAAGTCACCGGCGACTCTCTCCGATTGCAGCAGATTCTCACCAATATCCTGTCCAACTCCATCAAGTACACCCCAGACGGGGGACAGATTTCTATTTCCATTTCGGAAATCCCTAGCCTGTCGAAAGAAATGGGATGTTTCCAATTCATCATCGAAGACAATGGCATCGGCATGACCAAGGAATTTCAGGAAATCCTTTTCCAGCCTTTCACCAGGGCCGATGACAAGCGGACCGGCAAAGTGCAGGGCACCGGCCTCGGTATGGCCATCGCCCAGAACATCGCCCGCATGATGAATGGCAAAATCGACGTGGATAGCAAGCTGGGCCAGGGATCCCGTTTCACCATCACAGTGACCCTGAAATTGCAGGAAACGGACATGACGCCGCTGGAAGAATTGATTCACCTGCCGGTGCTGGTGGTAGACGATGACCCGGTGTGCTGCGAATCCACGGTGCGTCTTTTAAAAGACATCGGTATCGACGGCGAATTTGTCACCTCTGGCAAGCAGGCCATCGACATCGTCCGCGCTCGGTACCAGCAAAATAACAACTATTTCGCCATCATCATTGACTGGCAGATGCCCGAAATGGACGGACTGGAAACCACCCGCCGGATTCGGAAAATCGTAGGCCCTGACGTGACCATCATCATTTTGTCCGCCTACGATTTCAGCGAAGTGGAAGATCTGGCCCGAGAAGCCGGTGTGGATACCTTCATCGCGAAGCCTCTCTTCCGGTCACGCCTGGTGTCTGTCCTGAAAAGTTTGGCTACAGGAAATACAGCATCAGCGGAAACAACCACCTCCCTGGATGATTTCTCCCATGTAGATTTGGAAGGGAAACACATCCTTCTGGTAGAAGACAACGCCCTCAATAGCGAAATTGCGTCGGAAATTCTGCGCATGACTGGCGCTGACGTGGATACGGCAGAAAATGGAAAAGAAGCACTCCATAAATTCATCCATTCGGAAATCCATCACTATGATTTGATATTCATGGATATCCAGATGCCCCTCATGAACGGTTACGAAGCCACCCAGGCCATCCGTATGCTAGACCGAAAAGACGCCCTCACCACCCCGATCATCGCCATGACCGCCAACGCCTTCTCGGAAGACATCCTGCGGGCCAAACAAGCCGGCATGGATGAACACATCGCGAAGCCACTGGATATGAAAAAATTGTATGATGTGCTGAGGAAATACCTTTAAAAGCAGTTAGAAGTGAGGAGTTAGAAGTGAGAAGTGGTGGAAGGGGCCCACAATTCATATAGGGCCCCAATACCCTTTTTATATAAAGCGGTACAAACATCTGGCGTCATTTCGACCGATGGGATTTGTGCGTTCTAATACTATCTGGTAGTTCAGGACCATGTTGGACAGAAGTGGAGAAATCTTGTGACTCTCTCGATAATTTCGCTAGTGTCACAAGATTTCTCCACTTTTGTTCAACATGGTCACTTGAATCTTTTTTGATATTTCGCACGAATCCCATCGGTCGAAATGATGATACCCTTTTATACCTTATTTCTTAACTTAACAACATTGCCCCGACAGGGGAGCCGAGACAACAGTGTAAACTTATTTACGCACAAAATTTGGGAGCGTTATCCTTGTACTATAAGGTTATACTCTATGGCATCGTTATTCTCACATGATATGAATACGGCTTATCAAAGGGTTATTATTCTACTACTTCCTTCAATATAACAAATAAAAAATACCGCCAACATCAAGGTTATAAAGGGTTATGTCATCTGTTTTGGCATAACCTTTTATAACCTTGATACTAGCGGTATTTTTTATTTGATGCTTCAAAGAAATCAGTAGAATAATACCCTTTTGACAAGCGGTATGTATACAAAATGAGGCGAGTGGTATCACGCAGAACAATAACCTATTATTCTTCCCCTTCCACCATTCCTCATTCCTAATTCCTCATTCCTAATTCCTCATTAATAAAGTACCGGTATCCAATACGCCTCATTCCCCGCGATTCGTTCGTCGCTGAAGCGGGCGTAGAGGGCTGACGGGGTGTCACCTAGCATGAAGCAGCTCATGGTGACGTATCCTTCCATAATACCCACGTCGGTTTTGGAGATGATTTTCTGCTGGGGGATGCAGCGCTGTACCAGATTGGAATCGCTGTCTCGATAGACGATGTCTTCGTCATCGGCCAGTTTCTTTTTGTAAATCCGTTCGCCTCGGCCGTTGATGATTTCAATGCCTCGACCTTCGCGGCCCCAGATGGGTTTGCGAATCCATTCGGAGTCTTCCGGCATGTCGCCCAGTTTGAAATCCCGTTCAAAGTAGCTTTCGGGCAGGTATTTCCGGATGGTGTCCTGTTCCCGAGCCGTGAAGAATTCCGGATTTCTTTCCAACAAGGCATAAATCAAGGCCTGGAAGCCTTTGGACTGCATGATAATCGATTCCGGTGGATTCATCATGTGGAATTTGCCGGAAATATAGCCATCCATCATGAGTTCTCCCAAAGAGGAACCGTCCTGGTCGGCGGTCTCATCGATTAATATTTCCATGGGATGCATGCGATACAGGAAAGACACGGTGCGACCGTCCGGCAGGGCCAGGCTGCCATCTTCCATGACCGCCAGGTTATAGAAGGATTCAAAAACGATGGTGTCTCGCATGTCAGGAGACACGGCGTCTTTCATGGCATTCATGAGAAAGGTGGTGGTACCCAGGTCTTCGATGTAATCATCAAAGCAGCTGAACAGCACCGGGTGCTGCAGCAGTTCTTCGTGGCTCTTATTTCCGCAGCAGCGAAGGAAAATGTCTTTCATCCAGTTCCTGAGTTTGTCCCATTCGTAGGCATTGGGATTTTCTTTCATGAAATATTTCGCTGCCACGTCGTTGGCGTAATAGGCTTCGATTTCGGCACACGGGGTGTCCGCATTGATTTCCACCATCTGAATTTTTCCGCTGGCTTTGTCAATCACGTAGTCAAAGCGGGAAATCCAACTGGGCAGGTCTTTCATGGCATTTCCGTGGCAGAGGTACTTCCGCATCTGGTGGGGAATTTCCATTTCATCAAAAAAGGTGTCCCCACATTCTTGGAACCGTTTCGTCACTTTCGCAAAAATGCCAAATAGTTCGCCGCTAACCCGCCGGATGAGATCCGCTTCTTTCCGGTCAATCACCAGTGGCAAGTGGGTGGGGTATCGGAAGGGATAGCCCGGGTATTCTACATAAGGAAATATGTTCCTGTCGATATCATCCATGTATGTTTTTTCCATCAGGAGGCACCTCCGCTTCGTACGCCCGCCGAACCAAACCCGGTCTTGCCGCCAGCTGGGGCGGTGACAGTGGATTTGCCGCTATTTCCAGCGGTTCCTTGCTGGTAGGTTCCACTCTTGTTGCCTGCGGCAGCCGTACCTGTATTGGTGCCCGGTTGTTGCTGGGTCTGCTGGTAGGCCGGCTTGTTGTTCAGCACGTTGCCTGTATTTCTATCATAGTGACCGGAATAACCGCCGATGCCGTGGAATAGAAAATAGCTGGCCAGCATCATAGGCAGCAAACTGGACATGCCGGACACGTAGTTCAAATTGTTGTCCTCGTCGCGGCGGAAGGTCACTTCTTCCCCGTTGTCATAGCGAGCGGTTTCTGTGCCGTCTTCGTTTTTGATTAAGTGGTACGTGCGGCCCTGGTCGTCCGTCAGGGCTTCCCCCTGCTGCTGTTTTTCCTGCCCGCAGCCGGATAACATCAACGGGGCACTGATGGCGGTGAACGCCGCTAAAATGGCGGCGGTTTTGGAACTGATGTGGATCATAGGGACTCCTTTTTTGTAGTGCGTAAATTGGTTTGTGTGAGTAGGTATGCATTCGATAGAGATGACAGGTAGCTCAAGTTTCTCAGGTTGCTTAGGTGGCTCAGGTTCCTCCAATGAGATGATACCGTAAGAAACACTTAGACTGTATGCTCCATTCCTTTTTTATTACTATAGCACACTTCAGGGGATTCGTCATTTTTGGTGACTTGGTACAGGGAAAATAGTTAGGAGTGAGGAATTAGGAGTGAGGAGTGATGGAAGGGGCGCACAACTTAAGAAGCGCCCCAATACCCCATTTCTATAAAATATAAAATGGCCTCAGCACCCCCATCATTTCGACCGATGGGATTTGTGCTTTCTGACACAATCGGGGAATTCAGGACCATGTTAGACAGAAGTGGAGAAATCTTGTAACACTAACGAGATAATCGAGAGAGACACAAGATTTCTCCACTTTTGTTCAACATAGTCGCTTGCATCTTTTTTTGACATGTAGCACGAATCCCATCGGTCGAAATGACGGAAAGCGGCTAGAGGCACTATCAATCATCCACTTCCTTTGGAAGGGGGCTTCTGCGGTGGATATCACCGAGTTCACGTGATATGTTCATAGCGAAGTATACCGCTAGAGCTGCCCCCTCTTGGGTTCTCCCCCGACGGGGTAATGCTGTTAAGTTAAGGATTTGCGTTAGTAGGTATGATTCCGCTAGTGGTGACAGGTTGCTCAAGTTTCTAAGGGTTCTCAGGTGGCTCAGGTTCCCCGAATGTGCCCATAGACGCTAGCGTCATTAGCTCATTCGAGAAACATGAGAAACCTAAGTAACCTAAGAAACCTGAGTAACCTTTGCATCAGCAGAAATCATCGCATATCTCGCTTAACTTAACAGCATTGCCCCGACGGGGGAGATAAAACCATGATTCCGCCAGCGTCATTTTACACAAATACGACCGGCCCCCATGACGTTACGATAAAATCTGCGGCGCTTCTAAATTATATGCGCCGCCACCACCACTCCTCACTATTCCCCTAATCCCTAGGGCCTAGCTACTAGTCCCTAATCCCCAGTCACCCCAGCGCCCAAATTATTTCTTTACTTCCCATTCTACTTTTCTTATAATATTTACTAATATATCTTATTGTTAGTTATTGGATCCAAACAACCAGCAACTAACAACCAAACGCATACTACAGGTGCAAAATCGAAACATCACCCTATTGCGAGCGAAGGACGTCATAATGAAACGAATCTTATACAACGATGCAGAAATGTACAGTGCGAATACGACTTTTGTGGCTTTGACCGATGCCAACCAGGCCACCATCCGGAGAGCGCTCCAGATGAACCATGCGGTGGGTTTTCTGACTGGCTATTACGATGAACCGCTGACCATCACTTATTTCAGTGATTATCTTTTATCCAGCCTCGGATATACCTACGATGAATTTCTCCAGAAGACCCAGGGTTCTTTGCGCACTCTATTTCATGGAGAGAATCAATCCTTCTTGGAACCGGAGCGTTTCCGCGCCCTTTCTGGCGAGGGCGAGGGGAAAATGGTCACCCGGAATGGGCTTACGCTTTTGGTGCACATGTTCAAAACCGATGACGTGGATGCGAATGGGCGGCCCATGTGGGTGCTTTCTGTCTACACGGACTTGATGAAGGAAAATTTGCAGCTGGTGAATCAGTTGCTCCGCTCCGGATTCTGGTCTTTTGATTGCGATGAAACGGGTCATATCGTGAAGGCCCTTTACAGCCATGATTTCCGCACCATGCTGGGCTATCACGATACTATTGATTTTCCCAATACCTTTGCAGCCTGGGCGGATAAGCTCCATCCGGATGACCGAGAACGGGTACTGAAAAGTTTCAATGAGGCCCTGAGAGACCGGACCAATCAAAAGAAATACAATGTGGAGTACCGCCTGAAAACTGCCGACGGGTCTTATCTGTGGTTCCGGGCCAACGCCGATGTAAACCGCCGGCTCGATGGGACGCCTTGCCGCATTGTAGGGATTTTTGTCAATATCACCAATGAAAAGCGCGCCCAGCGCCGGGCCCAGCGAAGCCATGCGTTCCATCAGGCCTATACGGAAGCCAATTTGTGTGAATATTATCTAGACTTGACGAACCACAATTTCGATGCCATGAAACACGGCACGTCTCTTTTACACAAGTACGAGCTACAGAATGACTGGCAGGCCCTAGTGCAGGGTTACATCCATGAATTTGTGGTCCCGGAAGACCAAAACACAGTGGCTCTATTTCTTAATCCTTCTTACATCGACAAGAAACTCTTCTATGAGCAGGACGAACTGACCCTGGAGTGCCGCCTCCATGTGAATGGGGAAACCCGATGGGTACGAAATACCATTTGCCGCGATAAGGATGTGGAGAGTGCCCATTGTGCGATTTTCTTCATCCGCGACATCACCCAGGCGAAAAAGGAAAACGCCCATATCCAGGCGTTAACAAAAAAGAGCGATACGTTGAATCTGCTCCTCAAAGGCACCAGTCGTCTGGTGGATCGCATCGGCA
This sequence comes from uncultured Dialister sp., assembly GCA_934216155.1. Taxonomy (GTDB): domain Bacteria; phylum Bacillota; class Negativicutes; order Veillonellales; family Dialisteraceae; genus Dialister. Next base: position 25,164 of record CAKQBK010000001.1, on the reverse strand, counting down.
TCTGCGACTTGTCTAAAAACACCTATACCTTCTATTACTACCCCTGTGGTAATGACTCCAACTCTGTAACGGGCAATTTTGCCAACTTCACAGAGCAGGTACTGGAGCCAAAGTACAAACCACTGGTGGAAAACCTCTCCTGGTCGGACATTTTCAGTATTTCCTATCTAAGAAAGATGCTGCCTAAGCCGGACTCCATTTACCGTCTGGAATACGCCACTTACGATGAAAAGACATTCAAGAGTATGGCCATTTCTCCTTTGACATGGAAGGATGGACAGCTGCAGCAGGTGCTCCTTTTCGCCCAGAACACCACCAAGGAGAAACGACTGGAACGGGCGTCCCGCAAAGCCCTGCAGGAAGCCTGCGCCGCAGCCAATCGGGCCAGCCAGGCGAAAACCGATTTCCTGTCCAACATGTCCCACGACATCCGGACGCCGATGAACGCCATCGTGGGCATGACCGCCATTGCCGGTGCTCACATTGACCAGAAGGAACGGGTCCAGGATTGCCTGTCGAAAATCACTCAGGCCAGCCGCCATCTTTTGGGACTCATCAATGAAATCCTCGATATGTCCCGCATCGAAAGCGGCCGTTTCACCTTGTCGGAAGAGGATTTCAGTCTGTCCGACATGGTGGATAACCTGGTGGTGATGAACCAGCCGGACATCCAGGCCCATCACCACACCCTCTCCATTCGTCTCGACGGCGTGGAGCATGAAAAAGTGTGCGGCGACAGCCTGCGATTGCAACAGCTGATGACCAACTTGCTGTCCAATTCCATCAAGTACACCCCCGACGGCGGCCACATCAGTCTGTCTATTTCTGAAATTCCCCAGCACACCCCGGGCCGCAGCTGCTACAAATTCATCATCGAAGATGACGGCATCGGCATGTCGGAAGAATTTCAGAAAGTCCTCTTCGAACCTTTCACCCGAGCCGATGACAAACGAACCAGCCAAATCCAGGGCACCGGCCTGGGCATGGCTATTTCTAGAAATATCGCCCGCATGATGAACGGCGACATCGAAGTGGAAAGCGAACTGGGGAAAGGCACCCGGTTCATCATCACCGTGTCCCTGGCTCTGCAAGAAGACGAACAGGAACCGCTGGAAGAACTGATTCATCTGCCAGTGCTGGTGGTGGACGATGACCCCATGAGCTGCGAAAACACCGTGGACCTTCTCCAGGACATCGGCGTAGATGGCGAATCGGTCACCTCTGGCGAAGCGGCCATCTTGAAAACACGGGAAAAGCAGGAGCGAAATGAACACTATTTCGCCATCATCATAGACTGGCAAATGCCTGGCATGGACGGCATCGAAACCACCCGCCGCATCCGGCAGATCGTAGGCCCCGATGTGACCATCATCATCCTCTCCGCCTATGACTTCAGCGAAATCGAAGACCTAGCCCGGGAAGCGGGCGTCAACGAATTCATCGCCAAGCCCCTCTTCCGCTCTCGTCTGGTGTCACTCCTGAAAAACCTGGCTACGGGAAAAGAAACAGCTCTGCCTCAGGAAACCACCCTGTCAGCTTTCTCGAAAATTTCTCTTTCGGGAAAACGTTTCCTTCTGGTAGAAGACAATGCCCTCAATAGCGAAATCGCCGCGGAAATCCTCCGCATGACCGGCGCCGAAGTAGAGACTGCCGAAAACGGACAAGAAGCACTCCACGCCTTCCTCGCCCATCCGGTGGGATACTATGACCTGATCTTCATGGATATCCAAATGCCTATCATGAACGGCTACGAAGCCACCCAGGCCATCCGCCACTTGGACCGCACCGACGCCGCCTCCATCCCCATCATCGCCATGACCGCCAACGCCTTCGCGGAAGATATCATCCGGGCCAAACACTCCGGCATGAACGCCCACGTGGCAAAACCACTGGATATGGGGAAACTCTATGGGGTGTTGAAGAAATATTTGTAAATGCAGTGAGGAGTTAGAAGTGAGAAGTGAGGAGTGGTGGCGGCGAGCTGCCTTGAATTGCTCTTATACCGCTAACTACATTTGGCAAGATTCCTTTTTATATAGCTCGCCGATTTTGGCAAGTGAACCGCTACTCTCATGTAGCAAGAATATGGCTCAGCAAAAGGTTATGATTCTGCTGATTTCAGCAGAGTAACAAAATAAAAACACCGCTACCATCGGGTTGTAAAAGGTTATGCCATCTGATTTGACATAACCTTCTATAACCTGATGGTAGCGGTGTTTTTTTTTGTTGGTTTAATGGGGCCAGTAGAATAATAACCCTTTGCTAAGCTATATCCACACCATATGCGAGCAGCGGTAGCATAGAGTATAACCTTCATCACCATGTTTCGAAGTCGTTACACTTCTCTATAATTAACAATTTTCACCTGCTTTTTCACCAACAGATCCTGTATTTCTGGTGAAACGATAGATGCCAATTCGGCTTCAAAGTCGTGATCCCAGGCGCAGTCTTTGATGAGCACTTCATTATTTGTGCCTGGATGCATCATCACTTCTGTAGTACCAGGTTGCAAGTGATTCACAATATCTTTGAAATGCCCCTCATGAACCGCTTCACCGGCCACAATACCCGCAAAATGCTCCGGCGTACGAAAATGACGCCTGTTGGCCTTCCACTGAGACATTTCTGCTAGTGTAAATAATCCCAAGCGGCCAATCAGCTGTCCTACGCTGCCAGAAAATCCCGTGAAAAGCGGCGTATGGGAAATCCGCATGGCGTCCAAATGCACCGACTCTGCCACGTCCAACGCCACATCGATAATCCCCGGCAACATATGCATATGCTGGTGGCTGTCCACATGGGTTAGGGCCAATCCGGTTTTCTCCATCTTCGCTGCCTGGGCCATGAGCTCCCGCCGGACATCGGCCATATCAATCTTCCCGGTGATGAAATGCTTCACAAACTGCACATAATCATCAAGGAAAACGCCATCCTTCGTCACCAGAGACGGAATGTCCTTTGGATCACATACTGGAAATCCATTGACCAGTGTCAAATGAATCCCTACGCCCAATTCCGGATGGCTCTTTGCCACCTCTACGGCATCATCAAAAGCCTTCCCGCCAGGCATCAACGTGGCAGAACGAAGAATTCCCTTCTCCACCCCCTGGGCTACTGCTTGGTTAATCAATACATGTCGCCCGAAATCATCGGCATTGACAAGAATTTGTATATCAGATTTCATAAATATCCTCTTTGTTGTTAAATTTGTTGTTAGTTGATGGCTGTTAGTTGTTGGTTTATACTCCGTGTTCTTTCTACACATTCCATATAAAAACAGATCCTCATTGGCTTACGGTTTTAGGTTTAGAGGAGTCATATATACTTCCTAAACCAATTCTCTTTCATCCCATCAAGCTGTCATAAAAGAACTCGGCAAGTAAACCACCAGTCACCAGTCACCAGTCACCAGTCACCAGTCACCGTAATGCTAATTTCTATATTGCTTTTTATCAACAATTTTCACCAGAAATAAATCGTTATGGCTTTATATGACTCTACAAAATTTTACTCTTAATTATACCATTCTTTCCTCTTTTTCTCCCATGGCAGAAATAAAAAATCTTCTATCCAGTAAGTTGTCTATTCGCACTTACCAGATAGAAGATTTTTTAATTTACCCAATTTAGTGTTTGCTCGTTAATTCATCCGCTCCATATTTACGGAGTATATGCAGTGAAATTCTGATATTTAAGTGCATAAGAATACGAGCTATTGTGTAGATTTCTGTGCACTCATTGTTGTTGGCTGTTATTTTCAGTTGTTTGGGCCCAACAACAAACAACTAACAACCAGCAACAATTACTAATCCAATTTTATGCTAGTTGAAATTGGAATTAGCAAGCAGCCACTACTTATCCTGTGCCACCATCCAAGTAGCTACGGTCCTGGCATCTTCTATATACTGAGCAAAGGCTTTGTCTTTCATATCCTTCTGCTCACCAATCTCTCCATTTTCGATGACCAGTCGATGATTGAACGCCCAATCCGATGCGGTCAATGGCGGCAAGAGGGACGTGTACGTGCCCCCTGGCGGCGCAATGAGTTCAGCCAAAGTTGGGGCGATTTGGAGATGACTGCCTGTGGATGATTGTAAGAAATCTTTTGGAAGACCATCGCCATAGAAATAACAAGGGATACCACTCAGTGCCCAAAGAGAGACGTCGCTGGCAAAGTTGAAACGTTCCGCATGGTCACCGGTGACAACAAAGAGGGTAGACGGATCATCCTGCTCCACTTGGCGAATGAAGGTCCCCATGACTTGATCGGCATACCAGATATGGCCCAGCTGGTCAATGGTAGCTTTATCCGTAGGGATAGAAGATGGTAATTTCGCCATCACTTCCTCCCGTGGGAATCCATGGGCATCCACATCATAAGCAAAAGGTGGATGGTTGCTGGTAGTCAGGATGAAATAGAAAGTATCTTCCGTTTCATCCTGCATTCTCTGACGAATGGCATCAAACAAAGCCCCATCAGGAGCGCCCCAGGAAGAACTTTCCCCCTGGTCGGGCAATTCATCGGCACAATGGAATTCATCGAATCCTTCACGCAAAGTGAAATGCTCCAAATCCTGCCAACTGCGCAGCCCACCATACCAGAAAATCGTCCTATACCCCAGCTGTTTCATGGTCTCGCCAATGGCAAAAGGAGATGGTTTGCCATGAAGGCCCATGGTGTAATTTACATAGAGCCCTACGTCAGGAAGACCAGTCAAGAACCCATTGAGAGACGTCATGGTCCCATTGCCATTGGGCAAGAACTGGTATGTATGTGCCCCATGCGCTTCCAACCACTCTCCGGTCTGGGCCAACCCTAAATTCCGGTACTCTGGTAAAAGCGGCCAAAGAGCATAATTTTCTCCCAGAATCACCACCACATGGTGCGGTCGCTTAGACAGCAATGGAGTTGTATCTCCACGTTGACGAGAAAAAGCCTGGGCTAAAGAATCGGCCTCCGGATGCCCACCGAGACCAGCGATGGCCTGATGAAGTTCTTCTTCCGAAATAGGACGCATCGCCTTCTGGGCAGCACGCTTGTGAGTGATGTACGCCCGGTACAACGCCTGCCCATCATCAAGGATGGCTTCATTTAGAACTACATATTTCGTACGAGCCGCACTTTCCCAGGGAACACCGGAGTCGGAATGAAACGCACCGCCGAAACGGCAGAAAATGGCAAAAACAGGAAGTAACACTATCGTGCCAATGGTCAAAGCACGCACATGACGCTTGGGTTGCCACACTGTGGTCTTGGCGATACGAAGCCAAATCCAGATGAAACAAGCCATAAGCACACAAGCGCCAAAAAGGCGTGGCCAAAATGCATACTGCTGCACCGCCGTATCCCAAATGGCCGCCCGATCATCCTTCATGCCGTTAAACAGCATGATATTGAACCCTTGATGGAAAATTTCGTAATACGGGATGCGTGCCATGAAAAGAAACGTCATCAATGCAATAGAAATACTACCAAGCACCTTCCGAATCACCGCTTCAGGCCACTTCTTCCAAAAGGCATAAGGAATCGTTCCGAAAAGAAATGGAAAAGCCACCAGAAAAGCCGTGGTCTTGAGACTGATTCGTGCCCCTAACCAAATAGCAGTCAGAACGTCTGCCATGCCCGCATTGCCCAGCTGTCCTTCATAGATGATGAGAAAGGCAACGCGAAAAACCATAAGCAGTGCATAGATATACAAGAAGAGCTTGGCATCCTGTTGTAAAGATTTGAGAAAACGCAAAATTTCACCCTTATTAGAATAATATCAAGTCCCCAAACACTTTATATGGAGCAGTTATGGACATAAGATAGAATCCCTTCAATTACTTTATATTCTCCAACTGCTTATTTTTCCATGTTTTACTTAATACTAATAGACAGCCTTGTAGCAGCCAGAAACATTTCATAACTGCCGAATTACCAAAGTTATATTCTGTTAGTCCCTGCAAAATTAATACTAAGGTAGAAGTACACATCATCAGTGCATAAGGATTCTTGTTTTTCAAAAAACATTTGAAAGAGTAACCAATAAAGCAAGAAATTAAAATTACAAATCCACCAAAACCAACGATACCACTTTCGGCCAACATTTGCATGAAGTTATTGTGTGCATGTTCCAATTTGGGCTCTTTGGCTTCTGGTGAAATGTATTTCTTTTGATAATTATCTTTGTATTGCCCCAAACCTACCCCTAAAACTGGATGGTCTTCAAACATATGCAGCGCACTGTTCCAGATTAAAAAGCGTTCCGCATTTGATTGATTTTTAGTATCGGTGATAGAGGCCACTCGATTGGTAAATGGCTGGTATTGACTTAGACCCACACCGACAATAAGGAGTCCACATAAAATAAAGACCGCCATTTTTTCTTTTTGGATAAGATAGTACAGTAATAATAAAGATATCACGGTAGCAATAGCTAGCCAAGCACCTCTTGTTCCGTTAAATAATAAGGCAACGCAGCAAACACTCAAAGAGATTCCTATGATCCATTTCCATATATCATATCTTTTTCTTTCTAAAAAAAGTACAAAAAGAATTGGTATAAATAAGCATAAGTAGCCTGCCAGTGTCATTGGACTGCCAAAGAAGCCATTTGCACGAGTATTACCACCTAGTCCTTGATAAATGGCACATAAGGCACTTAGTGAAATACCAACTATAGAAATAGATAATATCCGCCTAGCGGAAATAAAATCTTTTAAGGCAAACGTCATAATGAAAAATGGCATCAAACGCCAAAGCCAAAAGTCACTCCATCGTTTCATACCTGGCCCGATGAAACCGCTGGCAAGGGCAGAAATGAGCATGGTTCCCATAAAAATGGCAATGGCAGTATAATAAGTTTTATCAATAATTTGCAAGTTATTTCTATTCTTATAGGCATATAACAGAAAAGCAACTGTGGCTATGCCAAGTGCTATATTACCAGCAGGAATAGAAATAATAGAAAATAACGCAAAGGCAGCAATGAATATGTTGCAATATTTATTAGACATGATGAGTGTTCCTTTTATGAAGCCAATTTATACCCAATACATACACTCGATATTTGCCGAATATACGCAATAAATGTATAGAAAATAAAAAAATAAGTATCACTTGGCAAAACAATGAATTCAGTCAGTCAAAACAGGATTCACAGGTGATGTTTTATATAACAGAAACATGCTTTTTATGCAAAAGATACATAAAGCGTATCGATCTGAAAAAACTCAAATGATGCACAATAAATTGTTTTTGTTCTTTTGCTATCGTAGCTACACGATATATACTGCTATTATAACGAATAAAATGATAAAGTTCTCTTGCTAATTTTTTATTCAGTCGATTGATATAAACCAAATTATTCATATGTTCTTCAGCGATTAAATCATTTCGTAATTTTTTGGTACAAACGCAAATATCTAGCAGCCTTCTATTTCCACCATGTATAATGCCGTGGGGATTTTGCCAATAATAGTATAACGGTTTGTCTGTAATCATCATACGATTGGCTCTATATAGATATCTTCCAGATACATAATTATCTTCAGAATGACACTTAGCTGGTGAAAGAATCCCCTGGACAATCGCACGACGATACACTGCATTCCAGGCGGGCTTGCAAAGGAACTCTGTAAAATAAAGCTCGAAAATTTTCTTTCCTTCTATTAGCTTATTTGCATTTTTCGGGGGGGTAAGAATACATTCTTTACTTCTTCCGTCTGTTTCAATAATGGAACAGCGAGCCATATCTAAATCATTTTCTTCCATCATAGTAATCAGTGTTTGATACATGGTAGGGTGAATCCAATCATCACTGTCTACAAAAGCAATATATTCACCTTTGGCAAACAAAAGTCCATTATTACGGGCACCACTCAATCCTTCATTTTTTTGATGCACAGCCATAATACGGGAGTCTATTTTAGTGTATTCATTACAAATGGCACCGCAATTGTCAGGAGAACCATCATCGACCAAAATGATTTGGAGATTCTGGTAAGTTTGATTTCGGATGGAATCGATGCAGCGTCGTAAATAGGGTTCTACCTTATAGACAGGGACAATGACTGATAATAGTTTTTCGTGATTCATGACGTTCCTATTTTCTTGGTAAATAAAATTTCTATTGCTTTATCCTTTTACTCCAGATAGATAGTTTTGCACTGATTTTATGAATAAAATCCATTCGCCCAAAACAATACAAAAACATCTTATACTTGCTGTTTAGTATGCTGCTATCATAAGGAAGTTTGCATTGGGTGCGTAATAATTTAATTGCATCATCATAACAAGCGTCTTCAGGAGAATTGGTTCCATAAAACGCTGTCAAATATGATAATATGGCTTTAATCAAAACAGCTCTGGACTGTGGCACGCACATATTTTTTTTGATTGCATATTGTAAGCGATCTTTACAGGCTAACACGTAGTCATAGCGAGTATGCGGTTTCATGACAGCAGTTTGGCAGATCCCCGTAGGATTAATTCGATAATAATAGTACTTTTTATCAATAGAGCCGTAACGTTGTATTCGATCAATGATATAATGAGCAACCGCGCTATCTTCATGCACATGACCAATGGGATATCGAATGTTTTGCCAAAGTGAACTTTTATAGACAGCTCCCCAATTAATAGCTATCTCATTAGTTAAGCAATCTCTTAATCGTGCGTCATGTTGGTCTTCTAAACTAAGTGAGATTTTTCCTGTGCCATTGCCACCATTTCCTGTACGAAACGAACCAAAACTACAGCGGTCAAGATGATATTTTTCCATGGCAGTAATGGTTGTAGCGAATGCTTCGGGTAAGACGTAATCATCCCCATCTACGATGGTCATGTAATCGCCATGCATTATGTCAAGTGCTACATTACGAGCACCGCTTAGCCCTTTATTTTTTTGGTGAATTACCAGAATTCTTGGATCTTTTTTTGCAAAAGAATCACAAATGATGCCACTCTTATCAGTCGAGCCATCATCAACCAAAATGATTTCTAAATTGGAATATGTTTGATTGCAAATTGAGGTGATGCATTCAGTTATATATTTTTCAACGTTGTATACAGCAACAATAACAGAGAGAAGTTTTTGTGTCATAGGTACCGAATCCTTTCCGCTAGATAGGAAACATCCTTTAAATGTGTTTTAGTCGGTGGAGATATTATTTATATTAATATATTATCGTATAGAGTAATATACTTTAGTTAATTGATTAACGCAGTTAAAAACAGAGAATGTGTTTTTAATGTATTTTTTACCGTTTGCCAAAACCTTCTTCTGCGTAATTGCATAATCTATTGCTTTATATAGTTCTACTTGATTATTTGGGGTGATTATCCAACCATATTTGTTATCTGTGACAATCTCTTGTTGAGCCCCACTATTGGTGGTAATTACTGGAACGCCACAATAAATAGCTTCACATAATACTAAACCGAATGATTCGCTTACTTTTGATGGCAAAACAAAAAGATCGATTGTCTTGTAAAATTTTTCCATATCTTCGACTTGCCCTAAAAATAAAATCCGGTCTTGCAGATGTAAATTGTGTACTAATTCTTTTAGTTGCTTTGTATAATCTTCTTTTTCATCTGGACCAGCTATATACAAATATACTTGTTTGTGAATTAATGCCACATCAGAAAATGCTTTTATTAGTAAATCAATTCCTTTATCAGCGGCAAGCCTTCCGGCATATCCAATTATATATTTATTGTTACTTCTAAAGTTCTTATTTGGATATTTTTGAAAACGTTTTGTATTAATACCATTGTATACAAGATGAAATTTATTAATTTCATTAGGCATTAAATTTTTTGTTTGCAAATTATACACTAATTTGGAAACGCAAATAAAAGCATCTACCACCTTACGTTGCCATTTATGATACAAATCATTTTTTGCTGGTAACGCATTATGCTTAAACATAACTAATTTAGCATCAGTAAATTTTTTGGCCAAAATACAAGCTAATAGTGCATGTCCGCTATGACAATTTACAACTTCCAATTTATAAGTACGTATAAAATTTACAATATCTGCTACGCCAAATAATCCAGCTGCTGTATACAAATTAGTAACTAAAACAGTAGCAACCTTTTGATATTTTTGCTGAAGAAATTTATTTCTTTTATCAACAACAACATATGGGTTAATTCCTTGGTGTTTCATTTCTTCGCAAACATCATAAACATATTGTTCACCACCGCCCCATGTTTTGGCGATAACTACGTGCATAACGGAAAGGCTCATAATAGCACTCCTAAGAAATTATTCCATGATTAATTTTACTTATGCTCTGTTTTTTGTAACTCATATAGCTTTAAGTATTTCATCATTGTATAGAAAAAATGAGTAAAACACATATATGTACCCATCCAACCATCTAAAAAGCCCAACTTTAATATGAACATTTTAAAAAAGCCGCCTAAACTATGTGTAAAAACACCGCTAAGAGAAATTCTTTTGCCATGTCGGTAGGCATCTTGAGCCCAAATAGTTGTATATTGACACATCTTACTTTCCCAATGGTGCCAGTTTTTATACGTATAATGTTCAATATGCCCGGGTAAAATCTTACTTGGTAAAGCACATTTTGGATGCTCGTGAACTTTATTCACCCATTTAACCTGATTTCTTGGAAACATACGAGGAACAAAGTCTGGCTTTAGTGCACCGTGATTAAATTTTGTCCCAAATGCTACGGATTTTCTTTGAAATATATACTGCTGATTGGTATCGTTAATAGATACAATTTCTTTTACCGCTTTAATCAGTTCATCATTCAATCGCTCATCGGCATCGAGATAGAGTACCCAGTCAGCGGTGGTTTGTTCCAAGGCAAAGTTGCGCTGGGCAGAAAAGTCATTGGTCCAGGCGCGGAAAGCCACTTTGGCACCAGCTTTTTCTGCCAGTTCTATGGTACGGTCCGTGCTGCCGGAATCGATGATGATGACTTCATCGGTGCATTTTTTTGCATTGTCAACGACAGCGGTGACATTGTCTTCTTCGTTGCAAGTTAAAATGAGAATGGCAAGAGAGTGCATGATTTCCCTCGGCTTTATTTTAATAACTGTTTGATACTATCTGCTACAGATGCATCCACTTCGTCCAGAAGGGCATAGCGTTTGCGGTAGTTGTTGCGCTTTCGGGTAGGAATTTCTTCCATGGTTTTGCGGTATTCCGTCATAGGGAGTTCATAGAAACGCTGGTCGCTGCAAGCCGTGCCGCCCGATTCTTTCCAAAAATCAGTGAAGCTGGTTTTAAGTTTCTTCTCCATGCGCATGTGGGTATTGGCATAGTACCCGTAGTTGGTAACAGCGTAGATATGCTTGAGTCCCAGTGCTTTGGCCGCTTCCTGGGTGACATGGAGAATGAAATTTTTCGTCCGGTAAGCATGGCACCGTTTGGTGACTTTCTTTACCACGTCTTTGGCATTTTCCATGTTTGGCCCCTGCATAGCCCCGATCCAGAGAGACCATTCTCCATCCTTGTTCGGCGCAATCCAAATCATCATCTGATAGAGGAAATCTTCGTCCAGCCGAAGGGCGATAGAAAGGATGCCTTCTTTTCGCTGCCCCGGGTTGTAAGTGAATTCGAAGCGCAGACGTCCGCCTTCGTCATTATTTTCCCAAAGAGGATAGGATTTCCCATCGTATAATCCAAGAAATACATCTTTTTTGAAATGCTTTTCCAGGAAGGTCATGTGTTGTTCTACGACTTCTGCACGTTCATCAAAGGTGGAATTTCGATAGAAGAAAGCACGGGTGGGCTGTTCGTAAACGAAAGGATAAGTGTCTGCTATGCGAGTGAAAAGCCGGTCTTTCATCAAAAATTGATGGAGCTTGTTCATCCGTCCATTGTTCAGCAGGCAGCGAGCCACAAATACCACGCAGCGCCGTACTTCCCGTGGGTTTTCCATATTATAAATCTTTTTTCCTAATGCGATATAATCTAACATGTGATCATCCTTTAATGCGAAAATAGTAGTTGGTGACTAGTGACTGGTGACTAGGAAAAATCTCCCCAGTTACCGCCACTTGCCATTTTCATTCCTATTGTGATGCACCAGCGGTGCGCAGAATTTTATATGAGCCGTTTATAATGTCGGCAAAATTTTATACTCCATTAAATCATACTCTATCCTATGGAAGATAGCAAATTAAAAAGTGCTATTTTTGTTGTTGGTTGTTGGTTGTTCGTTGTCGGTTGTTTGGCCCCAACAACAAACAACTAACAACAATCGATAATCTATTTTCTTAGCAGTTGAAAGATGGATGAATGACCACTTACGATTTAGCGTATTTCCCATATTTCTTGAAAATGTAGCGAATCAGTCATATAATGTTACTAAATAGCAACTATTTCATGAAAGTAGTAGGTAAATAGTAACATGGGACGTGCAAAAACAATACTGTATCCGCAGGTACAAAAGCGATTGGAAAATTTAGGATATCGCATAAAATTAGCCAGACTGAGAAGGAAACTTAGTGTAGATCTAGTGGCTCAAAGAGCAAAAGTTTCTCGGAAATCTGTATGGGAAGTTGAAAATGGGTCTCCTTCTGTCGCTATGGGAATTTATGTAAATGTACTCATGGCCATTGGAATGTTGGATGAATTAGATAAAGTGTTAGCTGAGGATCCATTGGGGCGACTAATGCAAGATTCTGATTTGATTAAATACAAAAGGTGACTTGATTCATGAATAAAGAAGAAACATATGAAATTAGAGCCGGTTGGCTCTCCAATGAAAAAATAGGAGATTTATTTGTCGGCTCAGGAAATAGACAAGATATTTTAGCCTTTGCATATGACGATAATTGGCTAGATCAACACAGTAAACTTGTTCTGGATTTAAATCTATATCCCTTCTCAGGCAGACAGTTTTGCAACAACGGTCTTTTTTCTTTTTTACAGGATGCTTCCCCCGATAGATGGGGAAGAACCTTGCTAAAGTATAAAGAACAAGACAATGCAAAGAAAGAGTCCAGAAACCCCAAAGAATTAACAGATGTGGATTATCTTCTTGGCGTATCCGATCAAGTGCGAATCGGTGGGATACGTATTTTTCATAATGGAGAATATGTTTCTCAATCAACTGTAACGATTCCACCGATAACCAGTTTACGAGCGTTACAGGATGTATCCATTCAGTTTGAAAAGGCCGGAACGATTCTTCAAGTAACAGAGCTTGCGCCTTTTGTTACTGGTGGTTCTTCTTTAGGAGGTGCTCGTCCGAAAGTCACTGTGGTCGATGAAGAGGAGCATCTTTGGATCGCTAAGTTTGAATCCGATCGCGATAAAAATACAACGGAAGCCTGGGAATTTGTTGCTCATGAATTAGGTAAGCAGTGTGGGCTTACTATGGCGGAAGGGGAAATAGAATTTCTCGGCGGCAGAACGGCCTATTTGACTAAACGTTTTGATCGAGTGGGTAAAAAACGAGTTCATTTTGCTTCGGCTATGACGATGCTTAATAAGCAAGATGGAGACGATGCCTCATTCTTAGATATTGCAGAATGTATCAGTACCATCAGTGCTAATCCAAAAGCAGATTTACTAGAATTGTGGAAACGAATCGCTTTTAGTATTGCTGTGAATAATACTGACTGCCATCTAAGAAATCACGGATTTATTCTTACAGAAAACGGTTGGCGACTATCTCCGGCTTACGATATTACCCCCAATCCATTTGATTCTTACATGGCTCTTAGCATTAATGAGTCAAATAAGAGCCCGGATTATCAGTTGTTAATAGATACGGCTCCTTATTATGGAGTAGAAACACCAAAAGAAATAATTGAGGATATACGGATAGTGGTAGCTGATAATTATAAAAAATGGGCCGGGCTGGCCAAAATTCCTAGACGTGAAATCACAAAAATGAGTAGGATTTTTGAAAGAAGATTGTCCTAAGAAATTACAGGCTATTGTGCAGATTTCTGTGCACTTACTGTTGTTGGTTGTTAGTTGTTTGTTTGGCCCCAACAACAAACAACTAACAACCAGCAACAATCGATAATCTATTTTCTTGCCAGTTGAAAGATGAATTAATGGCCAACCACTACCTATAGGACAACACTCAAAAAAGGCTCTTACCACTGCTGGTAAGAGCCTTTTGCCATTATTATGAAAACTAAAACCTTAACCCAATGCCACTTTCCTATCTTGCTATTGGCAAATCATGGGTTCGGGAAGTAAGCCATAAACAAAGATAGTTGTTGGTTGTTAGTTAGTTAGTTAAATCCTAACAACCAACAACTACCAACCAATAACTATTTCCCATACACGAAATATCCACCCTGGTCGAGGAAGTCTACGTATTCTTTGACAGCCTGTTCCATATCAGTGAAGCCCTGGTCGTAGCCGGCTTCCAGAAGATGTGTCAAGTCGGCTTCGGTGAAGTTCTGGTATTTCCCTTTCAGGACTTCTGGGAAGTCACGGTAAGCGATTTCGCCTTTGCCCATGGCTTTGATGATGGCCTGTGCCACTTCGTTATAGCTCTGGGCATGGCCTGGGCCACAGTTGTAAATGCCGGACGCGCCTTTGTGCTGCCAGAACCAAAGGTTCACTTTTACTACGTCTTTGACGTAAACGAAGTCGCGGCGTTGTTCGCCATCTTTAACCGGCACGCCGTTGATATCGCCCCAGCCGCGGAAGAGATGGGCTTTGCCGGTTTCTTTGATCTGATTGTAGAGCTGATAATGGATAGATGCCATTTTGCCTTTATGGTGTTCCTGTGGGCCATAGACGTTGAAATATCTGAGCCCTACGATCTGGCTCTGTGCATCGGGCATCACCTGACGAACGTAGCGGTCAAAGGCCAGTTTGGAGAAAGCATAAGGGTTCAGTGCGTCTTCGCATTCATCCCCTTCCCGGAAACCATGGAGTCCGCTGCCGTAGGTGGATGCAGAGGAGGCGTACATGAAAGGAATACGGTGACGCATGCAGAAATGGAGCAGCGATTTAGAATATTCGTAATTGGTGCGCATCATGAAGTTTACGTCGTATTCCATGGTGTCGGAGCAAGCCCCTTCATGGAATACCACGTCTACATCGGTGCCGTCGAAGTCATCGTTTTCGATGGCATCCAGGAAGTCATCTTTGTGCTGATAGTCCAAGAACTGGAGTCCACGCAGGTTCTTGTAGTTCAATCCGTCTTTCAGGTCGTCCACGATCAGGATGTCTGTGCGTCCCTGACGGTTCAGTGTTTTGACAATGTTGCTGCCGATGAAACCGGCACCACCTGTTACGATAATCATAATTGTTTCCTCCTTGTAAATATATGTTGTTGGTTGATAGTTGATAGTTGTTGGTTTATCTACCGAGTTCTCTTGTGACAACTCGCTGATACAAAAGCGACACGTTTAGGGTTTATTTTCCGAGCCCATGATCTACAAATAGCAATTTTAAAAGTGTCATTGGTTTTAGGTTTAGGGTTTTGGGGGTAGTATTTAGTGCTTGGTCAATAATTCATACGCTCAATATTACGGAATATATGCAGTGAAATTTTGATATGGAGGTGCATAGAAATACGAGCGATTGTCCAAATTCCTATGCACATACTGTTGTTAGTTGTTAGTTGTCGGTTGTTTGGTCCCAACAACAAACAACTAACAACCAGCAACAATCGATCATCCGATTTCATACTATTGAAAGCTGAATTAATGAGCATCCATTATTCAAACCTTAACCCAATGACTCTGTGTTTTCGTGCGAATGGTATACCATGGACGCGGAACATAAACCTTAAACCCATACCTGTTGATATACACAGTATGTGAATTTTCAATCTACCGTTTTCTAATCCCCCTGCAGTGCTCCCATCAGTTCTTCTTGGCTGACGGCGTAGGTGCCCAGTTTGGCTACCACCACGCTGGCGGCCAGGTTTGCCAGGTAGGCACTATCTTTGGGTACTATGCCACCGGCAATGCCCAGGGCAAAGACAGCGATGACTGTATCCCCCGCACCGGAAACATCGAAAACTTCCTGTGCTTTGGTGGGAATGTGGGTGACATCGGTATCGCTCACCAGGGAAAGTCCTGCTTCGGAACGAGTGACCATGATATTTTGCAATTTGAATTTTTGCATCACTTCATGGGCGGCCTGTTCGACCGCATTGTCTTCGTTGCGAATTGGTTCAGTCAGGACTTCGTTAATTTCTTTCAAATTTGGTGTGATATAGTCTGCTTGGGTGTATTTCATCCAATGAGTGCCCTTGGGGTCCACGATGACCGGGACGCCGTGGGCATGGCAGGAAGAAATAATTTTTTCACAGTTTTCTTCTGTGCAAGCACCTTTGCCATAGTCAGAGAGAATGACCCCATCGAGCCCTTCCGCCAGTTTCTTTTCCGTATAGGAAATAAGTTTTTCTGCATAAAGACCTGTCATAGGAGAGGCTTCTTCAAAGTCCAAGCGGAGCATCTGCTGATGGCCGCCGATGACGCGAAGTTTCGTCGTGGTGGGACGGTCCGTTGTGATCAGTCCATCGGCGTGGATGCCTCTGGCTTTGAATTTTTCCAGCAAACTTTTCCCATGATAATCGTTTCCGATAAAGCCGGCAATGCTTGTCTGACATCCCAGAAGAGCCAGGTTGTGAGCCACATTGGCTGCCCCGCCCAGGGTTTCTGTTTCTGTCAATACATGGGTGATAGGAACCGGTGCTTCTGGAGAAATACGGGTCACTTCCCCATAGTAATATTTGTCAAGCATCACATCACCGATGACAAGGATTTTGCATTGGGATGTGCGCTGGGAAATAAAATTGTACAATCGTTTTTTATCCATAGTTTCCTCTTGGAATTAAATGCTATTGAGTTAGCTGGTATGATTTTGCTAGAGATTACAGGTTACTCAAGTTTCCAAGGTTTCTCACGTTCCTCGAATGTGCCAATAAAGGTAGATAGGATTGCCCCCGCAGGGGAGCCAAGACACTTTCGGAAATTTCACTAGCGTTATTGGCTCCTGTGGGGAACCTGAGAAACCTAAGAATCCTGAGCAACCTGAGTAACTTTGCCGCAAAAGAAATCATCCTATGTTTCGCTTAACAGCATTTACCCCTTTACAATTCAATCACCCGGCACTTATAATCCCCCGGATGGGGCGGAAGTTCGCGAGCGGGTTTGCCGCCGTAGGTTTCGAGCAGCTCTTGGCTATATTTCATCACCACATCGACGGGAATATGTTTCATGCAGGCCATATAGCCTTCCCCTTTATGGGGACATTCATGGATACCGCAGGGATGACACGGTTCTGGGGTTTTGATAAGAATATCTTTCCCGTCATAGGGGTAGAAGGTAGGCACTGGGCTGGCACCAAACATGGTCACAATGGGCACATTCATAGCCACGCCTACGTGCATCGGCCCCGAATCGGTGGTAAGGAAAAGGGAACAGCGACGAAGAAGACCGGCCAATACGGTGAGGCTCACTTTCCCAGTAAAGACGTGAATCTGAGAGCTTCCTTTTTCTTCCATCTGGTCGATACAAGCTTGGACAATAGGAATATCCGTAGGCCCGCCAAGGAATGCGATGTGATAGCCCTGGCGAATGAAACGGTCCGCGCACTGGGCGAAGTAGGAGTCAATCCACCGTTTGGTGAGCCAGCTGGCACCGATATTAAATGCAATGACCCGATCCGTTAGTGCAAATTCTTTCTGCCAAAGGTCAGAGGCTTTCTTTTCCTCTTCCGCCGGAAGCCACATTTCCAGCCCTCTATCATCCAGCTTCGTGCAGCCTGCTGCTTCCTGTAATACTTTGAGATGGCAAAGGGTCTGGTGCATCACAAGCTCTTTTGGTGTATCTGCCATGGCACGATTAGGCATGTAGTGGTCAAAGAAACGACGGAACACCGGCTGGGCATAGCCAACAATTTCTTTCCCACCAGAAAACGCCGCAATAGCAGAAGCTCTTTCGTTGCGATGGAAATTGATGACCAAGTCGAAATGGCGACGTCGGATTTGCTTAATGAATCGAACCAGCGCCCAAATGCCTTTGTCCTTACCGTGTTTGTCAATAAGAATGCATTCATCGATGTTCTCATTGCACCGAACCAGGTCCCCCAGCGGCTTGTCGGTCAAAAGCGCGATATGGGCCTTGGGATAATTGGTACGGAGCGTCCGGAGCGCTGGGGTCACCAGCATGAGATCACCGATGTGCATGGTGTTGATCACGAGAATGTTTTGATACATAAAATACCTTCTATGGGGAGAATGATTAATCTTCTGAATTCATCTTATTATAGCATGGTCAAGGCAAGGCAGAAAGTTTTTTGAATGTAAATTGTTGTTGGTTGTTAGTTGTCGGTTGTTTGGTCCCAACAACAATCAACAGTGAGTGCACAGATATTTGACGGATAGCTCGTATGAGTCGGCCTTTGAATATCAAAATGTCACTACATAATTCAGTCAATATCGCAATGTTATTACATTAAGGATTTGTATTAGTAAGCACGATTCCACTAGTAAGCCCACGTCCCTTAAGGTGCTAAAGGTACAAAAGGTTCTCAGGGTTCTCGAATGAGCCAATGAACGCTGGCGTTATTATCTCATTCGGAGACCTTTAGAACCTTGAGTCCCCTTAGAACCTTTATCATCACATATTTCTCTTAACTTAGTGACTGCTTGTTAATTCACTTTTGTTGAAATTTATTTATCGCAATGGTTTAGGGTTTAAGGTTTAGGGTTTGGTATTCAGCATTTAAACCTTAAACCAATGACGTTTTCAGGATCTATCATTTGTGGATGATGGACTCGGAACATAAACCTTAAACCTATAATGCAAAGGTATTTAGCGTATAGCCCGTATTTCTATGCATCTCCATGACAAAATTTCATTGCATATACTCAGTAAATATCGAGCGTATAGATTATTGACCAGCCACTAACTTAACATATCAGGCATATGAATATTCAAACTGCCACTAGTTATGCCTAAAATAAATACCTTGCCTCAATAATCTGATGCAAGGTATTTCCCTATTTCTCACAAAGAGAACATTATGATTTTTCCAAAATTTCTTTTGCCTGCTGATACACTTTCTCCACAGGCAGTGTGCTCATCTGGCTTTCTTCTGTCCCCGCATGGTCTGCTAGCAGGATATGGCTATTGGTATTGCCATAGGGACCATTTCGATCATAAGGGGTCGGTCCAAAGAGGGCAATGATGGGGGTATGCACCGCATTGGCGATGTGGAGGGGACCGGTGTCGCAGGAAATATGAAGGGCTGCCATTTTTTCCAATGCCGCCAGTTCCAGCAGGTTGGTTTCTCCCATCAGGTTCACCGTATAAGGCGAGGGAGACAGCTTTTTGATGGCTTTCCCCATGTCCATTTCGCCTTTAGCGCCAGCAATGACGGTGGTAATCTTGTCATCAGCCAACTTCTTCGCCAGTTCGCCCCAGTACTCGATGGGCCATTTTTTATAATCTCCCCGCGTGCCAGGAATCAGCACCACGTAGGAGCCATGAACGTCGTGACTGTGGAGCAGGGAGGAAACCGTTTCCATTTCGTGGTCGAAGTTTCGCAGGGGAAATTCGATGGTATCCACCGGGCAGCCCAAGTAGCGCATCACGTCTAAGAGCTGTTCGATGATGTGATCACTATGTTTATGCGGCCCCGGGACGGGTTTGCTGAAAAGGAAACTGCCTTCTCTAGCATCGTTGTAACCAATTCTTGTTTTCCCGCCGGAAAGAAAGGAAATGAGTCCGCTCTTGGCAATCATCTGCAGGTCGATGACCAGGTCAAAGTGCCGTGCGTGCAGGTCCCGTCTGACTTGCAACCAGTAAGAGGGCTTATTGATTCGTTTCCGATCCACCAGGTAGATGTCGTCCAGCCAGGGCTTCCCCGGAAGAATTCCCGCAAAGGCAGGATGTACTGCCCAGGTGATTTTCGCGTCTGGATAGGCTTTCCGAAGCACGTACAGCGACGGCAGGGCGTGAATGATGTCTCCCAGAGAGCTCATCTTGATAATTAAGATATTTTTGTATTTCTTTGGCATAGTGATGTATCCTTGATTTAATCTATCGGAAAAACAATTTATACTTGTGGTTTTGTTAATATGCGCAGCAAGTTTTCATTAATGAAATAAACTTCCCTGCCTCTTTTCACTCGATGCAAATAGCCCATATCCGCTAATGCATTCAAATATTTGGAAGCAGTCTGCGTTTTGGCAATATTGTCTCTTACCAAGAACGATATCTTGCAATAGGGATAATTGAAAAGCAGGTCTATCAATTCTTTGCTATACACTTGTGGCAATTTTTCTTTAATTTTTTCTGACAGGTGTTCTTTGGCATCTCGAATTTCTTTCAGCATCTGCAACGTGTGCAGTGCGGTCTGTTCAATGGCATCCAAGATATAATAGATCCACGGTTCCCACTCTTGTCTTTCTGTGACACCTGCGAGCAGTTTATAATAATCGTTTTTATGGGAAATAATATACCCAGAAAGGTATAATGTGGGATAATACAAAAGCCCTTCCTGCACTAGGTAAAGCACATTGATGATTCGCCCTGTTCTGCCATTTCCATCAGGAAAAGGATGAATACATTCAAATTGATAATGGATAAGTGCCAGCCGAATCAGTGGATCCATATCATCTTCAGGCATATTGATATAATTTTCTAAATTACTCAGGAGATACAAAATATCTTCATAATTATCTGGCGGTGTATATACCACATCGCCCATGGTATTTTTCAATACGGTTCCAGGCATGGTGCGAATTCCATCATTTCTACTTTTTATGGTTTGAAATATGGAAGTAAATACGGAAATACACAGGGGATGCCCGCTACGAATCAGTTCATATCCTTTCCAAAGTGCTTCTTTGTAATGAAGCACTTCTTTCGTTGCGGGGCTTATATGCAATGTATTTTCCAAGGAAAATGCTTGATACAATTCGTCATTGGTGGTCACAATATTTTCAATTTCACTGGATGCTTTTGCTTCCTGTAAGGAAATAGTCTGTAACAGCAAGTACGGATTGCTTTGGTGCAGCCCCCACCCTTTCAGTTCGCCCAAAGCCTTATTGGCTGTATTGACTTTCTTTAGTATTTTTCGAGTTTCTAAATCAATCGCCGGTGGAATCGGTGGCAGTTGATTATATGCTATTTTTTTATCATAGTCCATCGGGCTACATCCTTCCTATCCTTTCAATACCTTTATTTTCATACCTAAAAATAAAGGTATTCACAAAATACCTTTATCCAATAAAGGTATTCGTCTAATACCTTTATTTTCATGGTCCCAAATAAAGGTATTTTTTATATTGTACCACAAGGTCTCTTCTGCAAGCAAAAAGGACGAAAGGAAATCACTGGATTTCCTCTCGTCCTTTTGTCTGAAAGCAAGTTGCTTAGGTTACTCAGGATTCTCAGGTTGCTCAAGTTTCCCAAATGAGATAATACCACCAACGTCTATTGGCTTATTTGAGAAACGTAAGCAGCCTCGGTAACCTGTACTCTCTGGGAAAATTATTCTCACTAACATAGCAATGCTGTTAAGTTAAGGGGTTTCATTAGTAGGTATGATTCCGCTGTTGGAGACAGGTTGCTCAAGTTTCTAAGGGTTCTCAGGTTGCTCAGGTTCTCCGAATGTGCCAATAGACGCTAGCGTTATTAGCTCATTCGAGAAACGTGAGAAATCTGAGTAACCTTTGCATCAGTAGAAATCATCGCATATTTCGCTTAACTTAATAGCATTGCAATAACATAGGGGGTATTGGGGCGCTTTATAAGTTGTGCGCCCCTAAGTAAGTTTACACCGCTGTCTCGGCTCCCCTGTCGGGGGAGCTGCCGAAGGCTGAGGGGGCCGCTCTAGCGGTATAAAACACTAACGGTATGACAATCCGTTATGGGACTAATGCCACTCCTCACTCCTCACTCCTAATTCCTCACTTCTTTAAAATCCCCAATTCTCACTCACAAGTAAATTCCCGTCAAAGACCCGGCCGCAAACTTCCAACCGATCAGTGTATTGCCAAATGGCTGTCCCCGGCAGGTCGCAGTGGGGCGCCCACTGGGCACACCAGTAGAAGGTATATGGGGATAGTGCATCTCGATCAATGCGATGGATGAGCCAGTCATAATTAGCATAAATTCCGCTCAAGTACCCTTCCCGATTCATTTCTTTCATATAGGCCCCGCACATAGCGGTGATGGTTTTATTTCCCGGCATGCCATGCCGTTCTTTCCAACCATCAGCGTCTTCCATATCAAACCAGGCCCCTACGGGAAGCCGTTCTGCCGTGATACCACAATCTTTCAGCACGTAAGCGGTGAATCGCGCCTCGTCCCTGGCCTCTTCTACGGTGAGGGCATAGCTGTAGTAGTACGTCCCCACTTTAAGTCCTGCGGCCAAGGCGCCGTTGATATTCTCATAAAACCGACCATCCAAATGGCCTTTTCCATAACCCAGCCGAAGGATAGCAAAAGAAATTCCCCAATCCTTGATGGCTTTCCAATCCAGCACACCATTGTGCTCCGATACATCAATTCCAAAAATCATATATTTCTCCTTTTGTAAACAGTTGACGGTTGACGGTTAACGGTTGACTGCTAACTGCCTACTGCTTTCCGCCCACTTTGCTAATCAATTCCCCCATAGACGCCACACCTGCGTCGGACAAGTTCTCCAGAATCGACAACGTTTCTGTCATAGCCAAGTAACTGACAGTGAGATCCATCAGCTTCACGTCCAGCAGGGGAATCACCATCAGGAAATCAGTAATGCCTGCGGTAATAAGACACAGGTTATATAGCAGAAGTTTTTCCAACCCCCGCTTTTTCATGGTGCTGCTATTGATTTTCCCCTCTCGCCGAGCTGTCCCCAGGGCTTGTATTTCCTCCCAAAGCGACGGATGTGCTACGCCCCTTTCCTTGAGACACTGCCCACTGATAGCCAGCCAGCGGGTGAAGCAGTCCATAAAAACAAGCAAGAAAAACGCCATCATCATCCATATCTGATTCTCCCACCCAGTCAACACCGCCACACTGGCCAGTTTGATAGGCAAAAGTTGAAATAGATTTTTCATATGTTCAATCATTGGATTCACATGCCCTTTCGTAATAATGGGTAGCTAGCGACTCGTGACTCGGAACTCGGAAAATGTGATCCCAGTCACCAGTCTACCAGTCACTAGTCACAAAAATGCAGCACAAAAAGCATGGTTCTCCCTAAGAGATCAGTCCTATGAACCCCCACGCTAGATCGGCGACAGCGCTTTGCCGGTCTCACTCGAGAGAGTGAGGGGTGCTCTTGATCTGGTCGCTAGCACGGATGCGGTACGGAAGCTGAAATATTTGGATTGGGATTCCCATGCTCTTTATGATGTTGTGACTCGAGTCTAGAGGACTTGAATCTATAAAAACGATGTCTGCGTCTGACCACCCCACCACCTCTTCGAAGATTGGTACCTAGCGGATGTTGGATGACCATTGACAGATTCATTTTCGGATCCGGATTCATTGGGTCCTCTATCTATATAAACGAAATAGCCCCTCAAAAAAACAACCGCTTAATATTAAATTTTGATTAATTTTCGCTCGCCGTAGGCAGTTAGCAATTTGCAGTGCTATTCTGCCTACTACTCACTTACTCAAACTTCCCGCCTGTTAAATGTAGGATTGATTCGATGCCATCTATGTTCTATCGGTATTAAATTGAAATGATAAGTTCGTAGGACCTTATTTTCCCTGAAACATACTAAGTTAAGAAAAGCGGTATTTTCTATATCGTCATTTCGACCGGTTGTATTTGTACGAAATGAAACACATGATATGAAACTGGATGTGTAGGAGAGTGGAGAAATGACGATACGATGAAGTCTCCATTGTCTTTTGTCACATGAATGGATTGTCTATTTGTTTTAAATAACTGTTAAGGCTTGAGTACATCGATATAAATGACATTTCTAAGGTAGGAAATTTGAGTCACTTACATCTCTACAAAAGCGAAAATTCTCAAAAATATTTCTTATAACACCTCTAATCATCATTTCTCTTCTTAGAGATTCTGTAAGAAGAAATAAGTATATACGCTGTTCATTTATAGAATTTCTAACGTTCAAAATGACATTTACATGCTCTGTAAGCGAATTTGCGTTCGCACATTATATTCTATATGCTATAGCCATCCGGAAATAAAAGAAGAGAGCGCTCTCTGGAAAGGTACACACCATGTTCCAGAAAGAAAACAATGAAAAAGACATTTCCCTTATACTAGCTTGGCAAAAAGGAGATTCCACGGCTATAGAAAAACTACTCTCTAAATACATGCCTCTCATCATAAAGGCCAGCATCAATTCCTATGCTACTAGTGATTTTGAAGACGTACGCCAAGAGTTAATTGCTGTCTTCTTAGAAAGCACTGTCCATTATATTCCCCTGGAGAATATCCCTTTTGCTTCCTATATCAAGAAAAAAATCTATTGGGCACGAAATGACATCCTGCGACAATTGCAATACAAAGAATCCCATGAACTTCCCAATTTAGACGATCAAGACGAACCTTCTTATGAAATAGATTTTACGTCGAACCAATTGGATGACATGGATACAATCATAAAGATTCTCCCATTGACGGAAAAACAAAAGCAAGTCTTTAAATTATGGGTACAAGGAAATAGTAACGTTCAAATCATGCACATAACAGGAATGAGTCAACAATCTGTTTCTAAAATGCTATGCACTGTCAATCGAAAAATACACAAAAATCAACATACCATCTTAGAAACATTGCGCAAAGCCTCTATTTCATTACATTAAATTTTGATGAGTGGTTGTTTTTTGACACCCCTATTTCGTTTATATAGATAGAGGGGCAAATGAAACACCTGCCGGCCGGCACCCCTCACAGAATATTTCTATTTTTCTACAGAAAGGATACTCACTATGAAAACACTGCAACTGATTTTCAAAACCGAAGGCAAATCTGACCTGACCGTCTCCCTGGACAATCCGAAAGAAGACCTGACCCTTGCCGAATGCCAGGCCGCTGCGACCAAGCTCATCCCCATCTTGCTCACCCGAAGCGGTGTGGCTGTGACTGAACTGAAAAAGGCCGTCATCTCCACCACCACCGAAGCCGAACTGGAATAAAGTGTAGGGTTCTCAGGGTTCTCAGGGTTCTCAGGGTTCTCAGGGTTCTCAGGGTTCTCAGGGTTCTCAGGGTTCTCAGGG